>NZ_JAVIMT010000059.1:0-201 GCF_031196675.1 Acinetobacter sp. 148
GCAATTTAGAAAGTGACCAAAACAAATGCAAAGAGAGCATAGCATTTTAAAGTGTTAGTTCACCCAAAACTGAAAAATATTCCATGATTTACTTACCCTCAAGCCATCCTAGGTGTATCTTTTTTCAAACAAACACATTCTGAGATGTATTTAAAAATATCCTGGCTTTTCCAAGCTTTATACTGGTATTGAAGGGGGTAG
>NZ_JAVIMT010000060.1:0-245062 GCF_031196675.1 Acinetobacter sp. 148
ATGTCAAGCGGTCGTTTTTTACCCAAAAATGATAAAAATATTCATTTTTTATATAAACACGGCTGTAAAAGCAGCAATTTATCGAGCATTTTTTCGTTTTGATTCTTTTCTTGCCCTCTTAAAGGCCGACAATCAATGTATTCACAATATCCACCTTCTCCTTGAAGACATTGATCATTCCAACTTAATTGATAACGAAAACTTCCTATGTATCCAGCAGCTAACCCAAATTTGTAATCACCACGACTTTCACCATAGAGTTCAAAAATAACTTTTCCATTTTTTTTACATTGCCAAGAAAACTCTCGTGGTAAATACATTTCTCGCCCATGCGGTGTTTCAACTTTTGGATAAACCCGGTGGATGTGGAAATTAACATCTTCGGTAAACGTGACGGGCTGCTTTCCTAGTTCTTGAATATCTAAACGTGAAAATAGAATGATATTCCACTGATTTCTTATTTGAGAAAGTGTAACTTGAGTTGTTTCATTCAAATTAATAATTTGGCAGGTATAAAAACATAAAGATAAAAAAGGTAAATGTAAGGCCCGAGCATGTTTAAAACGGCCTAATCCATTGACCTCATATTTCTGTCCTTTATATAAAATCTCACCTTCACAGTGGCACAAAATAGACCAATAGTCAGATATTCCCCACTGCAATGCTGATGAATTCGAAATATCGGAAGGAGTTTGGACGATTAAATCACAACTCATTTCAGAATCGATTCGTCTAAGCTGAACTCTTGGGATTTGCCACTCAATAAGATCAGTTTTATCGAATTGATACCGACTAGGATTAAGCTGACATTGGCGTCGAATGGAATAAGTTTTTAAGTGCCCTACACTATGTAAGCTATTGCTAACCAGTACGGTTGCTGTATCAACTGCAGAAGTCACAATACCATTTGCATTATAGCAAAGAGGGATTCTAGGCTGACCGATTAGACTAATGTAATTAAAGTAACGAAGTGGTGCAGGCAGGTTAGGAAGAATTAAACCTTGATAGACAACTTTAAAAAAACCTCTAGCGGGCTGATAGACAACTCCCCCATTTGAGTTGAGGCTCAGTTGCTGTAATTGATTTTTTTCACTTATCAACTTAGGCATACCGAACCTCATCTAATTTTATGTTTTGATGGTCTCGTTATTTTTTTTAGCTAAAAGTGTGGTAACAAAACCTGATAGAGCATAGATGATTGATACAATCAAAATACCCATTGGAATATTATAAGTGATTGCTGCAAAAATCAGTACTACTGGCAACATAACTACAAAAGGAACACGCTTACGATCCATTTGCTTAAATGAATAATATTTAATATTAGAAATCATAAGTAGTCCTACAACCACCATGATGACCGCGTTAATGGTTTGAATAGCAATATCGCGTAAATCAAAAATGAATGGATAATCACGAGCTACCCATACGAGTGAAATAATGATAATCGCGGCGAGTGGGCTAGCAATACCAATAAAATAGCGCTTATCAACCACTCCGATCTGAACATTAAATCGGGCTAAACGGAACGCGGCACAAGCGGTATAAACAAAACAGCATGCCAAACCGATACGGCCTAAGTCATGTAGACTCCAGCTATACATTAGCATTGCTGGTGCTACACCAAATGCCAACAAATCTGATAAAGAGTCATATTGCTCACCAAAAGCACTTTGGGCACCAATAGCTCTGGCAACGCGTCCATCTAACCCATCAAATAATGCTGCAAGAAAAATGGCATAAATCGCTTGAGCAAATTCGCCATTCATACTTGCAATAATGGAATAGAAACCAGACAACAAAGCGGCTGTCGTGATTAAGTTAGGCCAAAGGTAAATACCTCTGCGCTTCACTTTTTGTCCTTCCGGATTATCTTCTTCTTCAACCACTTCGAACGTAATCCCATCAAAAGAATGTTCATTATGTGTTAAATCTTGCTCTGGTTTAGGCGCATTTGTCATTATTTTCTATTCCAAACATGTGCATTGATTTAGATTAATTATTACTCACCCACTAACCAGCGTACAGCGGCATGACCACCTGTTTCTTGCATACGTAAGTGAGAGAATAACCATTGTAGGGCTTGATCTGCTTGTTCGGAGAACTGCCAAGGTGGGTTAATTACTAATAATCCACAACCATTCAAACCTACAGGTGTGTCATCTGGCCAAACACAAATTTCACAGATTAATTGACGGCGAATTCCAGTTTTAAACATTTTCTTTTCAAAACGTTCAATCATTGCGCGATCTTTAATTGGATACCAAACCGCGAAGACACCTGTTGGCCATTTTTTATAAGCGCTTTGTAAAAGTTCAACCAATTGCGGGAAATCCTTACGCTCTAATTCGTAAGGCGGATCAATCATCACTAAACCGCGCTTTTCCTTTGGTGGAATTACGGCAAGCAAGCCTTCATATGCATCACGCTCATGCAAACCTGCACGTTTATCATGAATGTTATGGCGTAATTGTTGAAATACATCACGCTGCATTTCAAATATTGTAGCCTTATCAATTTCACGCATACCTTGTAAAGCAAACCACGGAGAGCCCGGATAACTTCCCTTACCTTCTTGAGCTCGTAATTCTTCTACAAGTTTTAGGTATTGCTGGATGGCTTCAGGAGCTTGGCGCTTTTCCATGTCAGAAAGCTGTACAAGACGATGAATACCTGTTAGGAATTCTCCTGACTTTTGTGCAGGTGCCTGAGATAGATCATATTTTCCTGCACCTCCATGCGTATCGATATAACGATAAGGTTTATCTTTAGCATTTAAACGGTTGAGAAGCTGTAGCAAAAGCACATGCTTCATAACATCTGCAAAGTTGCCCGCATGGAAATGGTGACGGTAATTCATGTTGACTTTAATTCCTCAATTCAACGATTAGTTTAACATGAAAAAAATATTCTTTCGTAAGGTTGTGATCATCTAAAATAAGGCTGCTTGATTTTCTTACGATCGATATGAGGTTATATGCACTCTCAACCGCTTCCTGACTGCTGGAATCTGGACCAGATTTTAGATGACTTAAATGCTCATGGTTTCGCAATTGTGAACCAAGCTTATTCTGCTGAATATCATACTCAAGTTGCCAAAGAGTGTAGCCATCACTTTGATGAGTTTCGAGAAGCGGGTATTCAAAATGGTGTGGTGAGTACGATCCGAAGCGATCATATTTTATGGATTAACGAATCTCTTCCTGTGGCTGAGCAGCATGTAGAAACATTAACTTCATTTTGCCAACATCTAAATCAAGCTTTCTTTTTAGGGATTAAAGAAGTAGAAGCACATTTTGCCTGTTATAACCCAGGTGAATTCTACGCATTACATCGAGATAATCCTCAGCAAAAAAATGATCGTATTATGTCTACCGTCTATTATTTACACCCTCAATGGCAAGATGACTGGGGTGGCCAATTACGCTTACAAGATAAAAATAATATTTGGCACATTATTACACCAGAGCCTAATCGCTTAGTTATATTCCAGAGCAATTTGCTTCATGAGGTTTTAGTTTCTAAACAGCAGCGCCTCTCTATTACTGCTTGGCTTCGTAGCGGAAACTCAATTTGGGTTTAAAAGAAAGCTCTTTAAATTTCTTAAACGGACCCGATATAAAAGATATTGATTAAAAAGGCGAAGGCGTATGTCTATTGAAACAAAAGCGATTGTGTCCAGAATTGGTGAAACGGACCAACTCTATTTAACTGAGAATACGCCCGAGCTTGCTTTGGAGCGTGCAGAATTACGTATGCAGCTCGTTACGTTAAGCCGTGTTCGCCAAGAACAAATTCACTTCTTGCAAGAAGCCATTGTTTTGCTGGAACAAGCTCGTATGGAATATGAAGAAATGCCAATGAGTTTGTATTTAAACCTATCGCTGCATTTAGCTAAAGCTTATATGCTTTATTTTGAGTTAAATAAGGAAAAACGCTTTGCGCTGATTGCTCAGCAAATTTTGAAACCTCTAGCTCATCATCAACATGGCGATATATATTTCTTCTTGGCTTATGCGTCAGCAGCACAGCAAGAGTCTGCACTAACTCGTCATTGGCTCACAAAATATTTATCAACTGCCCAATGTGATCTTGAGTTGCTTCATGAACATCATATATTCAATCCGGTACGTCATGAACCATGGTATAAAAATTTAATTAAGTTAAGAACTCACTAACTTATTAATGAAAAAGGCCTGTTAACTATAACAGGCCTTTTTCATTTGTTATTTTTTTACACTATCTTCATGTAATTGCTCATTCAGCTCATCAATAACTACAATCCACTCATCATCTTTTTCCCAATGACTTTTTAAAAAATCACTTTGGCCTTGGGACCAGAAAGAGGCCTCATGTAACTTCTGTTCAGCCGGCAATTGATGCGTTCTGATAAAATTTTCAATACTTGCTTCATCAGAATCTAAACCCAATTGCTCAAATAAAAGTTGTAATGTCGGTTGTTGTTCAAACATTGTTATTCTCCCATGGCTTCTTTTCAATAATCTAACAACAATAGATGTGAGTTGCATATCTATGCCTATATTTTCTTGTTGTTTTTTGTGTGTTCTTATTAAATTTCACATATAAAAAAAGCACCCTACAAGAGAGTGCTTTCCAACTCATCAAACTGATGAATTATTTTACCATGTCAGCAATTGCTGCACGTTCTTCTTCAAGCTCGTTTAGAGTGAAGTTGATACGCTCACGGCTGAATTCATCGATTTCTAAACCTTGAACGATTTTGTATTCACCGTTTTCAGTTGTTACAGGGAAACCGAACATAACGCCTTCTGGAATACCATAAGAACCGTCAGAAGGAACACCCATAGTTACCCACTTGCCGTTTGTACCAAGTGCCCAATCACGCATATGGTCGATTGCAGCGTTAGCAGCAGAAGCAGCAGAAGACAAACCACGTGCTTCGATAATCGCAGCACCACGTTTACCAACAGTTGGAAGGAATACGTCTTTGTTCCAAGCTGGATCGTTGATCTTGTCTTTTAAGCTTTCACCATTTGCAGTTGCAAAACGGTAGTCAGCATACATCGTTGGAGAGTGGTTACCCCAAACTGTTAATTTTTCGATGTCAGCTACAGCAACACCAGCTTTTTGAGCAACTTGAGTCAACGCACGGTTGTGGTCAAGACGCAACATTGCTGTGAAGTTTTTCGCTGGAAGATCTGGAGCAGATTTCATCGCGATGTAAGCATTCGTATTTGCAGGGTTACCTACAACTAATACTTTAACGTCACGGCTAGCAACTTCGTTTAATGCTTGACCTTGGCCAATGAAGATTTCGCCGTTAACTTTTAACAAGTCAGCACGTTCCATACCAGGACCACGTGGACGAGAACCTACCAATAACGCATAGTCAGCATCTTTAAATGCAACTTTAGGATCATCAGTCCCGATCATGCCAGCCAATAAAGGGAAAGCACAGTCATCAAGTTCCATCATTACGCCTTTAAGCGCTTGTTGTGCTTTTTCAACTGGAACTTCAAGCAATTGTAAAATAACAGGTTGATCTTTACCTAGCATTTCACCGCTTGCGATACGGAATAATAAGCTGTAACCAATTTGACCTGCAGCGCCAGTCACGGCAACACGAACGGGTTGCTTCATGTAATTGTCTCCAATGAGTGTCCTTAATCGGGTTAAGTAGCGATTCTACTTAACCAAATCATCATAAACGGCAAAGATTGTACTCTAAAGAAGTGGCAGATGCATGTAAAAGCGACTCATTTTCACCAAAAGTCTGATAGAAAATACAAATTAACCTTTACAAATAGATTCAATGTATGGTCAGCATTTTTTTATGAAATGGTTATTGCTCTTAATAACTGCCTTTAATGGTAATTTCGCTTGGGCAATTAGAGACAACGTGATTTGAGCATTGCTTATATTGACCATTTACCGTGTAACAAACTTTAACTTCTGTTAGTACGACATCAGAGCGTGATAGCTGACAAGTGAAGCGAATACCATTTTGAGGTAAGCTCGGATTAAGCTTGGTAAATTGTTGACGTAATGTAGATTGTTGCATTTCCACATTAGTAGAGCTGGTTAGATTAGCAGGTATTTTTAAACGTTCAGCAAAGTTAATAATCGTACGGAAATATTGACTTGCATTCATAGGCACACAGCCACCCACACTTCTCCAGAGTTGCACACGAGCATTATTGTCTGGCATCACCCGAGCGACCACCTTAGCTTGCAGTGGTGACAGTGTAGCTGAGCTTTGTGTTGAACAGTCAGTTCTAGTGGTTTCAGGCATTAAACCAGTAATCGTAAGCGAATATCCTTCAAGACATTTACGCTGCTTTTGTTTAGAAGGATCTAGCGCACAAACAGCAGGCGTCATCTGTACATGCATAACATAACCTTGCACGTTAACAGGTTCCGCATGTAAAACAGAACTCAACAAACCAACGCTTGCACAGATGATCCACCATGCAAGTTGCGATATTGATTGAAGTCCTAGGTCTCTATATTTCATTTAATTAAAACTTGGTTATGCCAATTAAAAGAATGTTCCATCATTCATCATCTAAAACTAAGGTGATGATCGCGTTGGAATGACTTTCATACGTTGTATTAATGATTGAGCACCTTGACCTAATATCACTCCATAATGCGTCGCATTCGTCATGACATGCTTGACATAATCTCTGGTCTCAAGCAATGGAATGGTTTCTGTATATTGATCAGCCTCAATCGGTTGGTAATCAGGTTGCCAACGTCTTGCCCGATTCGGCCCAGCATTATAACCTGCCGTTGCTAAAACAGGGTTATTACTTAATTGCCCTTGAATCATCGATAAATAAAATGTCCCATAACGAATATTGGTGTTCATTTCACTTAACGCTGCCGGATTATATGTTTCTCCCATCTGGCGAGCAATCAACTTTGCCGTATCCGGCATAATTTGCATAAGTCCACCAGCACCTACATGAGAGCGTGCCGAGGTAACAAATCGGCTTTCTTGACGCATTAAACCATAAGCCCAAGCAGGATCAATTCCAGCATTGTAACTATGGCTTACGACATTGGTCTTATGCGGGGTCACATAACGATACGTATCATTATGTTTATTCGTTGTACGATCTGCCGCATAAATCGCGCGGTCATACCATCCCATATCATGAGCACGTTTTGCCGCCGCTAATAGTAATCCATCATCATGCTGAAGATATGCTTGACGAACAGCCCAGTTCCACTCTCGGTTAGTATAGGTTGGGTTGGCATTAATCCGTCTTAAAGTAAATGCACGATTAAAGTGAATATTTTGATCTAGACGGCGTAAATCACTTGCAATTGGCTCATCATTATACGGCTGATGATTATATCGTACGCCTAAACGGTCTTTTGCAAGAAGGTTGTGATAATCATCCCCACTTTCAGCTAATTTTTTATAAATACGTTGTGCCGTGTTTTTAGAATTACTATCGCCACGTTGCTCTGTCGCACGCGCTAACCAATATTGCCAGCGATCTTCTTGTTTTTGTGAAACTGACATACTATCAATTGCACGAATTAAACTTTCCCATGCACTAAAACGAATAGCTTGTCGTGCATAAATTTCAGCTTCTTCAGGACTTAACGGATAGCCATAACTTGCGTCAAAATATTGAAGGACTTCACGGTTAAAGTTGTTTTTCATTACCGTAGTTCCACCAATATAGGCTACGGTTCGATAGAGATACTTTTGCACGCTCTCTGGAGTGCCTTGCGCTACTCGCTGTACATTTGCAAAAGCATTTCCTAAATCATTATTTGCTAAACGGCCTAGTGCAAAAATTAAATAGGCGTAATCTACGTCATTGGTTTTTGGTGCTGACCACAAGTAATTCAGTGGATTCGCCTGAATCTGATTGAGCTGAGCCAAAGACAAATTCAAACCCAAAGTCTGTGCTGTAGCAAGCGCCTGTCCAGATAAACCTGCACGTAACTGTACCCACAGGCGCTGCTGCTTGTCTTGTGTACTCATTAATGGACTAGACAGCATCATACGGCCAAGTCCAATACATGATTCTGGTTGCGATTCAGTGGCTAACCATACATCTTTATATTCAGCAAAAACTAAGGCATCACCACTTTTAGCTCTCACCTGCGCTAAAGCACAATTTTCGGCTTGGTCAGGATTCGAAACATAAGGCAAGATTGGTTGTGCAGATGCAAAGTCAGCTTGTTTAACTTTTTCTTCGACATAATCCGCGGCCAGCTTTTCTGCCATAGCAGACTGTGGATAGCGCTGTGCGAAGCTTACAATTGATGTCGGAGATTGAAAGCCTAAATTCGTGTTTAATTTCCAATATTCAGGATAGTAGCCCAACACATCATTTTGCATTGCAAGCTGATATTGATCTAACAATGCAGTATTACCACTATTGGCGGCATTTAGTGCATCGTTAAATTGTTCTTCTGCGGCATAAGATAATGAACAACCAAGTAAACACACAGCTCCTAACCAGCTACGATGTGCATATTTATTTTTCATCACACGACTCTTGTTTGATGAGCTCTTTTTACCTGGTCTCATAAATGCGTTAAATCCTGACTATCCACCTTTAGGCATAGTTTAATTATTCTTCATGCTTTCTTTTGTTGTGTTATGTAACTATCTGATTCAACATCATTAAAATTCATGTCATTTGTCTCCATAAATCATGTGTAGCTTATGGGAGTTTATTGTTATCTGTTCTGCTCAAAATACTGCTATAATGATTGGTTTGACCCGTTTTGGGTCATTTTATTATTTAACTAGATCGATCTGTTAGGAGCCTGCATGACGGTTCAAACCTTCATTCCCAATGGTGCCAAAGCTGCCTCAGAAAACACTGTTACCCAGCCAACGCACACCACTGATGTTTCAATAAAGAAACTATATATTGAAACTCAAGGGTGTCAGATGAATGAGTATGACAGTCACCGTATGGCAGACCTTTTGGGGGATTCTCATGGTTATGTGTTAACGAATAACCCTAATGAAGCAGACATTCTGCTCATGAATACTTGCTCTATTCGTGAAAAAGCACAAGAGAAAGTATTTAGTGAATTAGGTCGTTGGCGCAAATTAAAAGAACAAAATCCTGATCTTGTTATTGGCGTGGGTGGATGTGTTGCTTCTCAAGAAGGTGACAATATTCAAAAACGTGCACCTTATGTCGACATGATTTTTGGTCCACAAACCTTACACCGTTTACCGCAAATGCTTGATCAACATCACGCACAAGTGGAAAAGCCGAAAAAAGAAAAAATTAAGCTCGTTGATATTTCATTCCCTGATATTGAAAAATTCGACTTCTTACCTGAACCACGCGTAGAAGGTTTTAAAGCATTCGTTTCTATTATGGAAGGTTGCTCTAAATACTGCTCTTTCTGTGTTGTTCCATACACTCGTGGTGAAGAAGTTTCACGTCCACTTGATGATGTTCTTGCAGAAATCGCAGGCCTTGCTGAAAAAGGTGTCCGTGAAATCAGCTTGCTTGGTCAAAATGTGAACGGATATCGTGGCGAAACATTCGAAGGTGGCATTTGTACCTTCCCTGAATTGTTACGACTCGTTGCAGAAATTCCAGGTATTGGCCGTTTACGTTATACAACTTCACATCCACTTGAGTTCTCTGATGAACTTATTCAGTGTTATGAAGATTTACCTCAAATGGTTTCACACTTACATTTGCCAGTACAAAGTGGATCTAACGATGTACTCAAAGCAATGAAGCGAAATCACACGATTGATGTATACATCGATAAGATTGCCAAGTTACGCAAAATACGCCCTGATATGCATTTATCGAGCGATTTTATCATTGGTTTCCCTGGTGAAACGGATGAAAATTTTGCAGAGACATTGCAATTTATCAAAGACTTAGACTTTGATCATTCTTATAGCTTTGTTTACTCAAAACGCCCAGGTACACCAGCCTCTGACTTACCAGATACAACCCCTGAACACGTTAAAAAAGAACGTTTAGCACAAGTTCAACAAGTCATTAAGCAATCTAGTATTGAAAAAACTGACGCAATGCTTGGCAAAATTGAACGTGTACTTATTGAAAAAGTATCTGATCAAGACCCTAATATTTTAGTAGGTACAGCAGACAATACACGTTTAGTGACTTTTGTAGGCGATGCATCGTGGGTTGGTCGTTTTGCAGAGATTGAGATTACTGAAATTAAAACTTTAAATTTAGTTTACGGTGAACTCTTGAATCTTGAGCCTGACGTGGCGTAATGTAGAGGTATTCTAAAGTCTACTGAAAGGTTTTCTCTTGACTGCAGCGATTCGACGTACCGTAACATTTCCTGAAATTTCAATGGAACGTTTAAAGAGCATCTTGGGTGCCTATAATGGGCACCTTAAGCAAATTGAACAGCGTTTAGATGTCAAAATTACTCATCGTGGAGATGTTTTTTACATAGATGGTGAGATAGATGCTGTTGGGAGAGCCGAAGCGTTATTGCAACGACTCTACGAAGAAACAGAGGCGTCCCAACAAATCAGTGCTGACCTGTTACACCTCTTGATTCAATCTTCGCAAACTGAACGAAACTTTGAACTAGTTGGCGAAGAAATGGATGAGCATGATGCGCCCATGGATGTCTATTTCCAGACTCGAAAAGGTCGCATTAATCCACGTGGTGCCAATCAAAAACGCTATGTACAACGTATTTTACAAAGCGATATTTCTTTTGGTGTAGGCCCTGCTGGTACAGGTAAAACTTATTTAGCAGTTGCTGCCGCAGTGGACATGTTAGAACGTAATGAAATCCAGCGCATTTTACTTGTCCGCCCTGCGGTAGAGGCAGGAGAAAAGCTCGGTTTCTTACCTGGTGATTTAACCCAGAAAATCGACCCATATCTACGTCCTCTTTACGATGCCCTCTACGAAATGCTGGGCTTCGAAAAAGTCGCCAAGTTAATCGAACGTCAAGTGATTGAAGTTGCACCACTTGCTTATATGCGTGGTCGTACTCTTAACCATTCATTTGTGATTTTGGATGAAGCTCAAAACACTACACCAGAACAAATGAAAATGTTCTTGACCCGTTTAGGTTTTGGCTCTCGTGCAGTAATTACAGGTGACATTACCCAAGTAGATTTACCTCGAGGCCAACAATCTGGTTTGGCTCACGCCCTTCGCGTACTTGAGAACATTAAAGAAATTCATATTACCCGTTTCCATTCCCGCGATGTAGTACGCCATCAACTTGTTCAAAAAATTGTTGAAGCTTATGAGGGTTGGGATGGTGAACAACAGCGTCTTAATGCTGAAGCACGTGCCGAACGTAAAGCACGCCAAGAAGCATTAATTGCTGAAAACGATACAGCAGCAGACTTGCAACATCAGGATGCTTAAGGATTCATTTTGAAAATCAGTTTAAGTTTACAACAAGACTTTCAATCTCCTGAGTTAGAGCTCAAACGGGCTCAACTCAAAAAAATTATTGAGACAACTTTACGCCACGTTGGCTATAAAGAAGATTGCGAAATTGGTATCGCATGTGTTGATTTGGAAGAAAGCCATCAACTTAACTTGCAATATCGAGAGAAAGATAAACCAACTAACGTTCTGTCTTTTCCAAGTGATATTCCTGAAGAAGTTTTACCAATGCTCGACGCATTACCGTTGGGTGATTTAGTAATTTGTATTCCAGTGGTATTACAAGAGGCTTTGGAACAAAAGAAAACCGCACAAAATCATTTTGCGCATCTTTTAGTTCATGGGGTTCTACATTTACTTGGTTATGACCATGAAACAAGTGATGAGGATGCTGAAGAAATGGAAGGTTTAGAGATCGAAATCTTAGCTAAACTCAATATTGCCAACCCATATCAGGAATAATCAAATTCCCTCATACGATTAAGAACGCAGTCAGCTTCTTAATACATTTTAAAAATGTGGATATCCTAAAAGTTATCCACATTTTTTCATTAATGAACTTCAAATTCAGCTTCAGCTGGATCAAAACGCCATGTACGAATAATACGAAGTTCCGAAATATCTTTCATATTTGCATCAAAACGGCCAAACGGCGCTCCACGCCGTACCGATGCCTTTGCTGCTTCATCTAGAACTGGATGGCCTGAGCTTTCAAGCAAACGAATTGCACGAATTCCCCCTTGAGCATTCAAAATTACCATAAGGCGAACTTCACCTTTTAACTGTTGCTGTTTCGCTTCTTCTGGATAATAACGGTTGCCATAAAGCTCTACTTTTTCACGAAATTTATCTAGATAAGCTGCCGACGCATCTTTTTTGGCTTGAATACCATCTACTGTTTTTATTTTTTGTTGGCGACTAAAATCTTGCTGACGTTGTAAATACTGAGCTTCAAGGCTCGCTACCATGGCAGCTTTTGCCTGAAACTGACTTTGTAATTGTTCAAGTGCTTTTTTTCTTTGGCTCTCCTCTGCTTGTTTCTGCCAACTCAATACAGTCATGAGTACTTTTTCTTCAAATTTAAGTTCTCTTTGTTGCTGCACTTTTTCTAAAGTTTCTAGCTGAGCTTCTCCTGTTGAAGCATCACTTGGCATAGGCGCTGGAGAGTTACTCGACATCCGATGAGCTTCCCGAAAAGCCCCTGAACCTTGTTGATCGGCTTGAGCTAAAAAGTCTGCATGCTTGATTACATCTTCAGTAGGACGAATCGATATTGCAATTTCTTTAGTCGATTGTTCTGACGGCGCAGGCATCGCAAAATGGATGAGCAACACAAAAATATGCAGTAAGATTGCTAATATTATTGCAGCGATAAAGACTCGGTCTTGCCACCAATAATAAAAAGGCTCTATGGATAGACTTCTTTTTTTCAACATAATCTTAAAAGCATATAGATGCCTTTTCCCCACGGTATTACCGAATAAAACATAAACTGATATTCAAATATGGATAAAAGTGTGATTCACTTCAAATATTGATATTTATCCATTTTCATTTTGTCAAAATGTATCAATTAAATTTGTTACACTGCAATATCAAAACCTGTTTTTTATCATAATAAAGATTGTGTTGATTCTTTAGTAAATCATCTTCTGGAAGTTCTTTTATGCAAACGCTATTTTCCTCATTAGTCAAACGTCTTCATAAAGTCTACCGAAAAGCTGAAGCCTTCATTGAGGAAGAAAGAGATTTTACATTATCGCAAACTTTTCTAAATGCGACCTTAGAACGCTACGTGACTAATAATGTCGAGTTTTTAGATGATCTACATGCAGATCTTTATCATGACTGGTTAAGACTCTATGCCACAATGCATGTTAAAGGTTTAGAGACCACTTTGTCGGTCGACTTAAAACTTATCCAGATGGAATTTAATAAAGAACAACAACTTATTGTTTTTGAGCAAATTAGTAACACGCAAATTGTAGAAGCTAAATATAAAAATTTCTGGCAAAAAATTGCTGTAAAAGCGGCTATTTTTTACTATCACAAAATTCTAAAAAAAGATCCATTAGGCATGATTCTAGAGCGATTTGATGTAGCCCAAGAAAAAGATGACCTGATCTTCTTAGACCTTAACCGTTGGTTTGCTAAAAAGGCCAGTATTATTGAAACTTTAGGCAAGGTTCATATCAACTATGCACGAGTACGTGAAGCAGAATTAGTTGTTTTTGGTAATGTTAATCTGGCTGCTTTACTTTTCCGTGATCAAGATGATGACTCTGAGGATGAACTTGAAGACACTGAAATTACGCCAATACAGCAAAAAGATGTATAACAACGGTATGAACTAAAGAAATTCACTGTTAAAAAACACAAAGAGATTACATATTTAGCATAAATCCTGATTTTTTCTCCATGATCAACAGGCATAATATGCAAAAGTCATAGATGCATCAGCACTGACCTATCAGTCTGTACAAGGATATTTACTTATGGCAACAAAATTTCTGAAATCATTCAGCATCGCAACTGGTATTTCGACAACTTTGCTTATTGCAAGTTTCTCTAGCCATGCACTTGCCATGAGCCCATTTCAGGCAAATTATCAGTTTACCTACAATAATAAAGGTATGGGTTCAGCGACACGTGCATTGAGTCAACAAGGCAATAATTGGACTTATCAATTCACAGCAAAAGCAGGTGGAATCGCTTCTGCAAGTGAAACAAGTAAATTTAGTTTTGCAAACGGTAAAATTGGTTCACAAAGCTTTAGTCGTACCAGTAAAATTTTGATTCATAACAACACAATGAGTATTAATTTTAATCCTGGGAATAAGACTATTAGCACGAAAAAAGACGATAAAGCGCGCTCATTCGCTTGGCAGGCAGGTGTACTTGATGAGCTAAATGCAGAATTACAGATTCGTGAAGATTTAAAAAATGGTTCACTTAAATCGTCTTACCCACTAGCCGATGCAAAAGAAGTTGAAAATCGTCGTTTTGTTAAACAAGGCAACGAGAAAATTAAAACCTCTTATGGCACATTCGATACCGTAAAAGTTGTTTTACAACATAAGAAACCTGAGCGCAGCACAATTTTCTGGCTAGCACCGAAATTAGACTACCTTCCAGTCAAGGTAAGTCATATTGATGGCAAAACATCTTATGGTTTGTTATTAACAAGTTATACAGGTAAAACGAATTAAAGCTTGCATTTTTTCGGATGCTTTTTAAAATACGCATTTGCTTTAAAAAGCATCCGTCTAGAGGATTCTCCCGTGCACGCACTAGAACAGAAAATCTTAACAGAAGGTATCGTTCTATCTGATCAAGTGTTGAAAGTCGACGCTTTCTTAAATCACCAAATTGACCCTGTACTCATGCAGCAGATTGGTAAAGAATTTGCCGCTCGCTTTAAAGATGCAGGGATTACCAAGATTATTACCATTGAAGCTTCAGGTATTGCGCCAGCAATCATGGCAGGTTTAGAACTTGGTGTACCTGTGATTTTTGCTCGCAAATATCAATCGCTTACTTTAAAAGACGATTTATACCGCGCTAAAGTGTTTAGTTTCACTAAACAGACAGAAAGTACCATTGCCATTTCAAATAAGCACATCAACTCAAGCGACAAAGCCTTAGTAATTGATGACTTCTTAGCAAATGGTCAAGCTGCGCTTGGTTTGATTGACTTAATTCATCAAGCAAATGCAGAAGTTGTAGGTGTGGGTATTGTGATTGAAAAATCATTCCAACCAGGCCGTGATTTATTACTTGAAAAAGGTTACCGCGTTGAGTCACTAGCGCGCGTTCAATCACTTGCTGATGGCACAGTAACTTTTGTAAAAGAATAAAATAGTTTAAAAAAAAAGAGCGGAAACCCGCTCTTTTTTATTGCCATAAATTTAAGAATGAAGTTTTTTTACGATTTCGCCTAAGCGCTTCCCTTGTGCTTCACATAAAATTTTTTCATCTTGGCTTAAACTTTGGTCATGTCTTGGACCACTCACGTGGCTTGCGCCATAGGGAGTCCCACCTGTTTTAGTATTCGACAAAGCTGGAATAGAGTTTGGTAATCCTAAAATCATCATACCGTGATGAAATAATGGAGGTAACATCGTTAATAACGTACTTTCTTGCCCACCATGCATTGAACCAGAAGAAGTAAAAATGCATGCTGGCTTATTATGTAAAGCACCATTTAACCAAAGGCTTGTAGTCTGATCCCAAAAATATTTCATTTCGCTTGCCATATTACCAAAGCGAGTTGGAGACCCTAGCGCTAAGCCTGCACAATTGGCCAGTTCCTCTAAAGTACAATAAATATCACCTTCTTCAGGAATGCTTGGCTCAGCTTCTGTTATCACTGTTGCAATATTAGGTACTGTGCGAATTTTTACATTCATACCTGCCGATTCAACACCATTCGCAATAAGGTGCGCCATTTCTTTAGTTGAACCATATTTACTGTAATAAAGCACAAGAATGTAAGGTTGCATCGGTTTCACGAATTTTGTTAAAAAGAACACTATACGGTATTTTTTGTTTTTTTGGCGTAGCCAATTTTATGAAATTCTAGAGGTGATTGATTTTTAAGGGCACAGTAACAAATATCGGTAAAAGCTTTTTACTACCTTTTGTTACGATGATACATACAGAACTTTCAGAATACTTTTTTATTCTTTAGGTTAAAGTTTACCCACATCAACGATAGTGTTCTCAACCGAATACACTGGTGAATATCAATCACCCACATCATGATTAAAAAAATCGGGATAGATGACGCATGTTAGAACGTTTTTTGAAGAAGCTTCCTTTTTATAACAAGACCTGGTTTCAATTTATTTTATTCGTAATTAAGCGTTTTGAAGCGGATCGTTGCCGTGAACAAGCCGGCTCCCTCACCTATACGACTCTTTTTGCCGTTGTACCTATGTTAACGGTATTTTTAGTTATTATTTCTTCAATTAAGGCATTGGAACCTGCCAGACAACAGTTACAGCACTTAATCTACAGTAATTTTTTACCTAAAAGTACGATTGCTTTTGATAAAGCTCTTAATGCTTTTACCGAAAAGTCCAGTAATTTAACTGTAATTGGTGTGCTATTCCTCTTTGTCACAACAGTTTTAATGCTTACTTCAATTGAAACCGTTTTTAACCGAATATGGCGAGTAAAAGAAACCCGTAGCGGTATTGTAGGCTTTATGCGTTACTGGACCATTATTTCGCTTGGTCCAATTATTTTAGGCAGTGCATTTGTTATTTCATCAACTGTTGCTTCCATGAATTTATTGAGCAATAACTTCACAGGTTATCAACTTGATGGCGCATTTTTACTCTGGCTTATTTCTTTTGTTCTCACAATTTTAGGTTTTTTTATTTTATATTGGACTATTCCCAACCGCACAGTTCCCCTATATGCAGCAGCAATTGCTGCATGCTTAAGTGCTGCATTATTTGAGACACTCAAAAATTTATTTAGCTTTGTTATGTCAAATTTCACCAGTTATGAAATCATATATGGTGCGTTTGCAGCAGTACCTATTTTCCTATTATGGGTCTTCTTATCTTGGAATATTGTATTGCTTGGTGTCGAGGTGAGTTTTGCTCTTACCGCTTTTCATTCAGGCAAAGAGCAAAAAAGACATCCGGTTTTAATGCTGCTCGATATCTTGGAATTGTTCTATAAAAAGCAAAAACTTGGTGAAAGCGTAAGTGATAAAGAAGCATTAGAAATTTTAGGTCGTGGTGAAGTTGGCCGTTGGCCTGCTTATGTTCTCTTACTAGAAGAGCAAAATCTGGTTAAACGTACCGATAAAGATGAATATGTTTTGGTCCGCAATTTATCTCAAGTCGACTTTTGGAGCTTCTTCACTGCACTGCCTTATCCATTACCTTTACGTCAGGATGTATCAAATGTGCATGATGATGACGAATGGATGGAAAAAATTGGCCCAGCTTTAGTAGAGTCTAATGATTATTTAGCTGCAAAGCTCTCTATTCCACTTTCAACAATTTTTGAAGAGAAATAATACTCAACTAAAGTCAGGGCTTAGCTGCTGTTAGCTTTGCCCTGCTTTAGGCTCATGATGACAATTCCTGACAACACTAAAATACTTCCAAAAATAAATTTAATTTCTAGTTTTTCCTCTAATAATAAAATACTAAATAACACACCAAATAACGGGGTTAAAAAAGAAAATATCCCTAATTGTGATGCAAGATAATTCCTTAATAACCAAAACCATAATAGTAAACTTGCAAAAGATACGATTAAAGTTTGAAAGCTTAAGCTTAAGATCGTTAAAGTGGTGAAATGAATTGTTGTTTGATTTGTTAAAAAAGCAATTAATAAGAGTAGAACAAAACAACCAAACAGTTGATAAAACAATGTTTGAGTTGCCGGTGCTTGAGCTAAAGGAGATAAACGAACAATAATTGTACTGAGTGCCCATGCAAGCCCAGCCATAAGTGCATATAAATCGCCTAACAAAACTTGTGCTAGAGCTGGCGCATTTGTAGCTGTGGTTGTTGGGTAAAATGTAAGAATGATCCCCATAAAAGCCAGAGCAATGCCACCCCATTGCGCTCGATTCAGACGTTCAGTAGGAAATTTCCAATGAAGCCCTAATGCAACAAAAATTGGAGCGGTATACAGTAAAACTACTGTATGAGAGGTAGAGGTAAACTTTAAGGCTTGGGTGACGAAATAAAATTCTAATGAAAAAAATAAAGCAATAAGAGCGCCAGCTTTGCATTGTCTATAAGAAAATAGATGAATCGAATGATCTCGCCACAATAAAGGTAAAACCAAAATAGCAGATAAGCCGGAACGTAAAGCGATTTGCATAATCGGCGAAATATCTGGTGCTGCTATTTTCAGAACTACCTGTTGCAGCCCTAGGACCATACATAAAAGCACCATTAAAGCCGAAGCTCTGGTATCCAGATTTTTGCGCTCTTCCATTTAGCACCTTTATTTATAGCGAAAAATCTGACTATAGAACTGTCTTATTTAGATGATATAGTGAAAAACAGACAAGACATAAGTAATTTCAGGCAATTTTCAAAGATGAAAAAATCAGCTCAACGTGTGCAGGATTTTCAGGAAATTCCGGCTCATAACGCAATTCCTGATTTGCTTTGGTTCCGTGTTCGTAATGCACCCGCAGAAACAGTTTATCCTCAACATGCGCATGCATGGGGTGAGTTTATTTATGCGTTTAGTGGTGTACTCGAAGTTAATATTGATCAAATTAATTATTTAACCCCGCCACCTTATGGTATTTGGCTTCCTCCTTATACCAAACACAGTGGTATTAACCGCAACGAAGTGACTCATGCAACTTTATATGTTCATGAAAGTCTGTGCCAAAAGTTACCGCAGAAAGCTGGTATCTTATTAACGTCCCCACTTGTACCTGCTTTACTCGATCACTTGAGGCAAAACCCACACGATGAAACCCAAGTCGAATATATACGCCTACTCCAAGTTTTATTAGATCAACTGATGCAGGCTGAATTAGTGGGTAGTTATTTACCTACAACAGATCATCCAGCTTTAGCAAAAATTCTAAATGATTTACATCAATGCCCTGCCGATAACAGCACCTTGCAAGAATTAGCTGAACGAATAAATATGACTGAAAGAACATTGGCACGTTACAGTCAAAAAGAGCTGGGAATGTCTTTACATGAATGGAGGCAACGATTAAAAGTAATGAAAGCAATGACTATGCTTAATCAAGGAAAAACCATAGAAAGTATCGCTTTTGATTTGGGCTATGCCAGCGCATCGGCATTTATTTATATGTTTAAACGTTGGATGGGTTTTACCCCAGACCAGTTCCGAAAGCTCTATCAATAAATTAATTTTGAGTATAATAAAAAACCCTATTATCCGTTTAATAATAGGGTTTAAAGTTTAATAACTTAAATAAAATTATGCTTTAACAAAAGTTTCCCAAACAAAATCTTGAGTAGCCCCTTTCAAAGTCATTTTTAGCTGATCGCCAGCATTTAATGGCCCTACACCTGCGGGTGTACCCGTCATAATGACATCGCCTGGCTCAAGTGAGAACACCTGATTAATATCTACTAAAAGATAAGCAATATTAAACATGAGCAAAGCAGTATTACCATCTTGACGTAATTCATCATTAATATGGAAAGTAAATCTAGTCTCTTCCCAGTTCGTGATTTCACTCACATCTACCCAGTCCGCAAGCACACACGAGCCATCAAAAGCCTTTGCTCTTTCCCAAGGTTGGCCTTTATCTTTTAACTCATTTTGCAAGTCACGTAATGTTAAATCCAATCCTAAAGTCACTGCACCAATGGCTTGCAATACTTTTTGCGGATCAGTTTCTCCTTTTAGTGGCTGATCAATGCGTAAAACAAATTCGCATTCGAAATGACAACTACCCCACGCAGGATTCCATGAAATACCTTCATCTAAACCAATCAAACTACTTGGTGGTTTGATAAATAACACCGGACGTCCTGGCATTGCATTGTTCAGTTCTTTTACATGATCAGCATAACTTCTGCCCACACAAACGATTTTTGAAGGACGTGTTTTCATGAAGCTTCCTTTATTGTTGCGACTAATAATTCCAATAACTTATTTCTTAAATGTATTTTCAAATATAGTTTGATCTGAAGCCTGAGCAAATGCACGTTTCGGTACAATGATGACCGTTTTATTTTTAAGCTCAAGCATATAAGTCAGCTTGCCTTTAGCAAAAGTCTGCACTTCACTATACTGTACAGCTTGTTTACGCCCAGCAGCATAGAGCTCAAAATAATCTTGATATAAATCGATTCCTTGCTCGCTCTTACCAAATTGATAACGTACAAATTGACGTTTAAACATCATAGGTAAAAGCCAGTAGCGCATTAGACCTTGCATAACTAAGAAGAAAACGCCTAAAGCAACATAGTAACGGCCAACACCTGAAAAGCCTAAATATAAGCCCCAAATAATAATTGCAATACTAATAACAGGTGTCAAAAACCGTGTGAATTGCTTCTTTCCGAATGTCACCAAGCCAAATCCGTCTTGAGACTCTTCTAAATTTAAATAATAACGTAAAGATAAAGCGCTTTTTTGCTCGGTCATCACAATGTATCAATATTGAATAAATCGAAACTATTAGAGCATATTCATCTACGCTTTAAAATGAATCAAAAGTGATTTTTTATTTTTGCTTTAACTGTAAAGCTTTTATTAGTACAAGCTACTTATGCGTTTCATATATAGAACGTAGATTCATATTTATAAGGCTTATTTCATATTTTTAAATTTATAGAATGCTTCTATTGTCTCTTTTCGTGGAATTCGTCATGTCTTTCTTTGCAAAACTATTTGGCTTCAAACAAAAAACAACAGCTCAAGAAGATGTGGCTTTGAAAGCTGCTCAAGAGCTAGAGCCTTCAAATGAAACCTCTTTTATAGAACTCATTAAAAACCGCCGCTCTATTTATGCAATTGGCAATAACTTAAGCCAATCAAATGATGAGATTGAAAAGTTAATTCAAGAAGCAATAAGACACAGCCCTTCAGCTTTTAACTCTCAATCATCTCGCGCTGTGATCTTATTTGGACAATCACATCATAAATTCTGGAATACAGTTCTAGAAGTTTTAAAAACCATTATCCCAGCTGAAGCGGTATCTGGAACAGAACAAAAAATTCAAAGCTTTGCAGCAGGCGCAGGTACAGTTCTGTTTTATGAAGACCAGAGCATTATTAAAAGCTTACAAGAGCAATTTGAACTTTATGCTGATAATTTTCCGATCTGGTCAGAACATTCAACAGCAATTGCTCAATTTGCAGTTTGGAATGTATTAGCTGAACAAAATATTGGTGCTTCATTGCAACACTACAATCCAATTATTGATGAGAAAATTAATACCTCATTTAATATCCCAGCAGAATGGAAACTAAGAGCTCAGCTAGTTTTTGGTTCTATTGAAGGCGCAGCAGGCGAAAAAGCTTTTATTGATGATGAAAGCCGCTTCAAAACATTCGGCTAATAAATAGCTTCGAATTTAGATTTTTTTAAAGCTGGTTATCACAAGTACCAGCTTTCTTTATTAAAAAAATATAAAAAATAGGCACAAAAAAACCGCTATATCTAGCGGTTAATTCTTCAAGTGGTGCGCTCAGAGAGATTCGAACTCCCGACCCCTTAGTTCGTAGCCAAGTGCTCTATCCAGCTGAGCTATGAGCGCGTACTTGATGGAGGGCATTATACGCAGTTTTTTCATTTTAGAAAGACATTTTTCATCTTTTTGTCATCAAGCGTCTAGTTCTTAGCCATAATGAATTATTTAAGTAGATTAGCTTCAAAAAAGTCGAGATGATTGCCTATAAAATGTATTTGAAATATTTTTTTTCAATTAAAGTTCTCTATTTCTCGTATCTAATTTGGGCATTTTGGCCAAATTGGCAGAAACAAAAGTCTAGTTTTTTAGTCAGGATTATATAAATAAAATATTTCTACTTATGCAAAAGTCTTTTTATAAATAAAATTAGTTAGCTTTAATATTCATAAAAAATAATAAAAAAATAAAGAAAAAATGTATTCATCTATAAAGAATATATTATAAAAAAAATTATTATTTTTATGTCTAAATCTAAAGAATAACTAATTGTCAAAATATTATAAGTATCAATTTATTTGAGTAGAAATATGCATTGACACTTTTTGAGATCTACACAATACTAATTTTTAATTATTGCGATACATATCTCAATAATTGCGTAACGCAATATATAAATACTTACTTAAAAATACATAAATACACAGGAAATAGACCACCATGTTCTTACTGAAAAATCTCGTCTCTTCAATATCAAAAGTTACTCAGGACCTGGGTAATATTCTATCGATAACTCCTGTAGTAAACACAGGTTCCTCTGTTAATGTAAATGTTTCTGATATCAACATTGCTAATGTTTCAACAACAGGCTTACTTTCTAATGTGATTTCAACTGTAACTGATACAGTTTCACATACAACCACAGACTTAGTTTCTAATGTAGTTGGTACCGTAACAGGTACTGTAGGGTCTACAAGCCCAATTGATACTGTAACCAATATTATTGGCGGCGTAACGGGTGGCGTTACAGGTAACCCTCTTGAAGTTGTTACTGACATTATCGGCGGAGTAACGGGTGGTGTTGTCGGCGGAACTTCTCCAATCTCTCCAGTAATCGATGTTGTTCAAGGCGGCATTGATATTCTTCAAGGCGTTGAAAGCTTAAAAACTGAAATTATTAATACAGGCATTGAAACTGTAGCTGATGCAGTTATTGGTGTATTACCTCAAGCTGAGCATCCAGTTTCTGAAATTGCAGACCTTGGCACATTAACTTTTGAAACTTCTCGTGACACAGTCAATGGTGCTCTTGAAGTTGTTTCTGATTTAGTCGGTGGTGATATTCAAGGCGCTACTGAATCAGCGACCGGTATTCTCGATACGCTTATTACAAATGGCACAACTGCTACAGGTATTGTCACTGGTGTGGTTGGAAGTGTTACTGATGTTATTGGTGGCGTAACTGGTGGTGTTGATGGCAACCCACTTGAAGTGATTACAGATATTATCGGTGGTGTTACTGGCGGTGTTGATGGCAACCCACTTGAAGTGATTACGGATATTATTGGCGGTGTAACTGGCGGTGTTGGTGGTGATAACCCTCTTGGCGTAGTAACTGATATTATCGGCGGCGTAACCGGTGGCATTATTGGTGGCGGTACATCTCCTATTTCTCCAGTAATCGATGTTGTTCAAGGCGGCATCGATATTCTTCAAGGCGTTGAAAGCCTAAAAACTGAAATTATTAACACGGGTATTGATACAGTAGCCGACACTATTATTGGTGTATTACCTCAAGCTGAGCATCCAGTTTCTGAAATTGCAGACCTTGGCACATTAACTTTCGAAACGTCTCGTGACACGGTCAATGGTGCTCTTGAAGTTGTTTCTGATTTAGTCGGTGGCGATATTCAAGGTGCTACTGAAAATGCAACCGGTATTCTAGGAACACTTATTCAGAATGGTTCAACAGCGACTGGAATTGTTACTGATATTCTTGGTGGCGTAACAGGTACTATCGGCGGCGTAACTGGTGGTATCGGTGGTGACAATCCGCTTGGTGTAGTAACTGATATTATTGGTGGTGTTACTGGTGGTATCGGTGGTGATAATCCTCTTGGCGTAGTAACTGACATTATCGGTGGTGTTACTGGCGGTATCGGCGGTGATAACCCTCTTGGTGTAGTAACTGATATTATTGGTGGTGTTACTGGCGGTATCGGTGGTGACAATCCGCTTGGTGTAGTAACTGACATTATCGGCGGCGTAACCGGTGGCATTATTGGTGGCGGTACATCTCCTATTTCTCCAGTTATTGATGTTGTTCAAGGCGGCATCGATATTCTTCAAGGCGTTGAAAGCCTGAAAACTGAAATTATTAATACTGGTATTGATACAGTAGCCGACACTATTATTGGTGTATTACCTCAAGCTGAGCATCCAGTTTCTGAAATTGCAGACCTTGGCACATTAACTTTCGAAACGTCTCGTGACACGGTCAACGGTGCTCTTGAAGCTGTTTCTGATTTAGTCGGTGGTGATATTCAAGGCGCTACTGAAGCGGCTACCGGTATTCTCGATACGCTTATTACAAATGGTACAACTGCAACTGGTTTAGTAACTGAAATCATTGGCGGAGTAACAGGAACTATTGGTGGCGTAACTGGCGGAGATAGCCCACTAGGTTTAGTAACTGATTTACTTGGTGGTTTAACTGGTAGCGTAGGCGGCGACAGTCCGCTTGGTGTAGTCACTGACCTTCTCGGTGGTTTAACTGGTAGCGTAGGTGGCGACAGTCCGCTTGGCGTAGTCACTGATCTGCTCGGCGGTTTAACTGGTGGTGTTACTGGCGGTACAGACAACCCTATCGGTATCGTAACGGATATCGTTGGAAGCTTAACGGGTGGTGTTACTGGTGAAGGCAGTTTAGATGTTATTTCTAATTTGCTAGGCGGATTAACTGGTGGTAGCTTACTCGGTGGTGTAACTTCTACAGTATCTAGCGTAACAAATACAACGCATACGATCGTACCGACATCATTACTTACTGATAACTTCCTAGAAAACTCATTCAATACTGTTTAATAATTACAAAGAAAGCCACTTTATATAAGTGGCTTTCTTTTTTAATATATTTTTAAATATTAATTAATCTCTTGCCATTTATAATATTTTCTATGAGCTAACTCCAACATTGCATAATCATTAGGTGTATCACCATAAGCATAGATTATAGAATATTGAGTTAAGTCATATTTATTTTTTATTCTATTTACTTTTTCTAAATAACCACAATCACCATCAATAAAACAACCTGTCAAAATACCATTATCTATTTCAAGTTGATTACAGATAACATCCAGATCTAAAGATTTACACCAACTTTCCAAGTAAACACTTAATGAAGCAGATACAACAACAACCTGATCTCCCTGTTGTTTATGCCAGAGAATGCGTTCTAAAGCATTTTCACGAATACAGGAAGGAATTACTTTTTTAGCAAACTCTTGTCCTTTGTATATCAAAGAAGCTGCATCATAGCCGATATATCCCACTTGGCAGAGCTTAGTACGGATCGTTTTATCCGTTACCCACCCAAGCTTATAACCCGCTATATAAGGTGCAAGACGGATGCCACCTAATATTTGAGTTTTTTTACTCAAAGAAAATTTAAGGAATAAACTGAAGGTATCATTATGGGTGATCGTGCCATCAAAATCGAATAAAGCCAGATTCATTTATCGTTATCTCTAATATAATTAAAAAGTTATAAAATTTAGATTTTTAAAAATTAATAAATAGCAGATACAAAAAAACCGCTATAAAAGCGGTTAATTCTTCAAGTTGGTGCGCTCAGAGAGATTCGAACTCCCGACCCCTTAGTTCGTAGCCAAGTGCTCTATCCAGCTGAGCTATGAGCGCGTAACTTGTGTGCTTTTCAGCGATTCGTTCGATTTTACTTGGTGCGCTCAGAGAGATTCGAACTCCCGACCCCTTAGTTCGTAGCCAAGTGCTCTATCCAGCTGAGCTATGAGCGCATTAAGTAAATGGCGGTGAGAGAGGGATTCGAACCCTCGATACCAGTAATAGGTATGCTTCCTTAGCAGGGAAGTGATTTCAGCCACTCATCCACCTCACCGGAACGAGCCGCCATAATACAAACTAAAACTACATTGTTCAAGTCATGATACTGAAATTTTCTTGTTTTTTCGTTCAATTAAATATTTTTTAAACAATTTTCGTATTCTTTTCGCCTTTTTCAATCAAACGCTTGTTAAGATAGATATTATTTCTTTATTTCAACACAGTAGTGCATAACACATTATTGCAAACCTGAACGTGCAGTTCTGGTCTGCATGTCTTATGCTAAACCTATCTGCCAAGCATGAAACCAAACGACATGACAAAAAACTGGGTTGACCCCGAAGCAAAAGCCGAAGCTGAACGTTATGACAATCCTATTCCAAGCCGTACTCTTATTTTAGATACGTTGGAACAATTGCAAACACCGCAATCTCATGCAGAACTTGTTGACCATTTTCATATTCAAGATCAGAAAAGTATTGAAGCCTTAAGTCATCGCTTAAGTGCTATGGTTCGTGATGGCCAACTTATGAAGGATGGTTTTAAGTTTCAGTTGGTGGCAGACCAACCTACCTATGAAGCAACTGTCTATATTAATAGTAAAGGTTTGGGTACAGCACATATTGATGGTCAAGATGATTTATTATTACCTGAGCGTGAGTTACGTTTAGTCTTTAATGGTGATCGGGTCCGTGTTCGGCAGACATCGGTAGATCGCAAAGGTAAACCGTGGGGTTTCATTACCGAAGTTATACAGCATCGTGTAAAACAATTAATTGGTAAATTGTCGGTACATGACGGCGAATATTTTATTCAGCCCAACAATCCAAATCAGCACCAACCTATCCCACTAGAAAAAGAGTTGGTTGAACATGCTAAAGCAAATGTCGGCGATATGCTTCGTGTTGCTATAGACACTTACCCAACCCGGGAAGAATTTGCAACGGCACATATTATTCAGTCTATGGCAGATAAAGCCGATACTGAAATTATTATTCCGCAAACCATTTTAGAGTTTGGTTTGCCTTACGAATTTCCAGATGAAGTTATAAAAGAAGCTGAAAGTTTCAAAGAACCTGCTGAACAAGATCGCGAAGGTCGAGTTGATTTAAGAGACTTGGCACTTGTCACAATCGATGGTGAAGATGCGCGAGATTTCGATGATGCAGTATATGCGGAAAAACGTCCTGGTGGTGGTTACCGAGTTGTCGTTGCAATTGCCGATGTGAGCCATTATGTACGTTTAGATTCGGCATTAAATGAAGAAGCTGAAGAGCGCGGCACTTCGGTTTATTTCCCACATTTTGTTTTACCAATGCTACCAGAAGCATTATCAAATGGATTGTGCTCACTTAACCCACACGTAGATCGTCTATGCATGGTCTGTGACCTAAAACTTTCTCGTACGGGTCGTGTTACAGGTTATGAATTTTATCCGGCAGTCATGCATTCAAAAGCACGTTTGACCTATACAAAAGTAGGACAATATTTTGAAGGTGCAACTGATGCAATTCCAAAAGATCGTGATATTCATAAATCGCTAAATACACTTTTCCAGCTTTACCAGATTTTGAAAAACTTACGTGTTGATCGTCATGCAATGGAGTTTGAAACCATTGAAACTTATATGACCTTTGACGAGTTAGGTGGAATTAAAGAAATTTTACCTCGTACACGTAATGATGCTCATAAGCTTATTGAAGAGTGTATGTTGCTTGCCAATGTAGCAGCAGCAGAATATGCCTTAGAACATGATATTCCGATGTTGTATCGTGTACATGAGGCACCTGAATTCTCACGTATTCAAAAAGTAAAAGATTTTGTAAAACTATTGGGTTTACCTTTCCCTGACCAACCAACTCAGGCAGACTATCAAAAAGTTATTGAGGCAACTAAAGACCGTATTGATGCGCCAAGTATTCACGCCGTGTTATTACGCTCAATGATGCAAGCTTACTATGGTGCCAAAAATGCAGGTCACTATGGTTTAGCTTATGAAGCTTATACACATTTCACTTCACCAATTCGCCGCTACCCGGACTTATTGTTACATCGTGCAATTAAAGCTCACCTAAAACAAAAGCCTTACCCACTTTCCGGTGCAGCTTTAGATGATGCAGGTGAACATTTCTCTCAAACAGAACGCCGTGCCGATGAAGCATCCCGCAGCGTAACGACTTGGTTGAAATGCCACTATATGCAACAACATTTAGGTGATGAGTTCATTGGTATTGTGAGTGCAGTAACTGAATTTGGCCTATTTGTTACTCTTAAAGATCTTTATGTTGATGGCATGATTCACATTAGCCAACTTGGCGATGATTTCTTTATTTACGATCAAGCTAGTCAAAACCTCATTGGACAAAATCGTGGTCAAGTCTTCGGTTTAGGCGACGAAGTTAAAATTCAAGTTGCTGGTGTAAATCTAGAAGAGCGTAAAATCGATTTCCAACTCATTAAACAAGTTACTCATGCTGGACGTGTAGTTCGTAGTCGTGCTCCACGCACAACCAAAACAAGCACCCAAGCAACAGAAGAAGTTTTTGGTAAACCGTCTGTATCAACTGATGGTGAAAAACCTGTCCGTAAAAAGAAGGAAAAAGGTAAACCAAGCTCATATAGTAAAAAGTCTGGTAAGAAAACCTCTACAAAAGCAGAGGCCAAACCAGAAAAAGTAAAGAAAAAAGCGAAACCTAAAAAGAAAAAGTCAAACGCCAAGTCTAAGGCTGACTAATTCATAGGTATTTGCATTAATTATGATTAAGCTCCCAAAATGGGGGCTTAATGTTTTTAAAACGTTTATTTTTTAAATTAAGCTTGATTTCCTGCCTAACAATACCTACATCTAATACTATGTTTAAAAAATAATGTGGCTATTAGCAATGGCTTTACAGCAAGCGACTCTACCTACTCCCCGCTTTGATCAAATTACATTAGATAATTTAAAACAAGATATTCAACAGGCGATCCAAGCAGGACAAGAGTTTTTAAACACCCTTACGGCTGCACCATCCGAGACAGACCAGCAACTTGCCGTACTTGAACAAATTGATGCACTTGAAAATAACCTCAGTGAATCATGGGGAGTGTTGTCACATTTAAATGCTGTGATGAACAATGCTGAAACCAGGGAAGTCTATCAATCACTATTACCCGCTTTAAGTGAATATTACACTCAGCTTGGACAACACACGGCGTTATATCAGACCTATCAACTCATTCATGATAGTCAGAGCTATTCAACGCTAAGCCCTGCGCAACAAAGTGCCATCCGTCTCGCTTTACGTGATTTTAAACTTTCTGGTGTCGCTTTAGAGGGTGAAGAGAAAAAACGTTACGCTGAAATTTCTGCACGTCTTTCACAGCTTTCTTCTGACTTCTCAAACCATGTACTTGATGCGACACAGGCTTATTTTAAACCACTGACAGAAGACCAATTAAAAGGTCTTCCGGAAAGTAATGTTGAGTTATTAAAACAGTACGGCAAACAGCGTGAGCTTGATCAAGCGGTCGCAACTTTAGATTTCCCAGCTTATTTTGCCATCATGACCTATGCCGATGATCGTGCCTTGCGAGAAGAGCTTTATAAAGCTTATGTCACACGTGCATCAGATCAGTCTGAGCAAACAGAATTTGACAACAGCAAAATTATGGAAGAAATCCTGAGTCTTCGCCAAGAGATGGCAAAACTACTCGGTTTTAATAACTATGCTGAATATTCTCTTGCCAGCAAAATGGCGCCTGATGTCAAAACAGTTCACGACTTTTTAGTCGATTTAGCTGAGCATGCACGTACCCCTGCACTTCAGGAAGTTGCCGAACTCCAAGCTATTGCCAAACAAGATGGTATTGATGAGCTTAAACCTTGGGATACCACTTACTATTCTGAAAAGCTTAAACAACAACAGTTCAATTTATCACAGGAAGCTTTAAAACCTTACTTCCCTGCACCAAAAGTGATTCAGGGATTATTCCAGATCGTACAGCGTTTATATGGTATTAACATTGTTGAACGTGAAGCTCCGGTTTGGCATCCAGATGCACGTTATTTTGAGTTAGAAGACCAAGGTGAAGTCATTGGCGGCTTCTTCTTTGATTTATATGCGCGTACAGGTAAACGTGGTGGAGCATGGATGAGTGGTTTCCGCTCACGTATGCAAACTGTTCATGGTTTACAAAAACCAATTTGCTATATGGTGTGTAACTTCACTCCACCTGTAGGTAACCAACCAGCCTTACTCACCCATGATGAAGTCATTACCTTATTCCACGAGTTTGGTCATGGCTTACACCATATGCTTACTGAAGTAGATAATATCTCAGTTGCAGGTACTCATGGCGTTGCTTGGGATGCAGTCGAGTTACCAAGTCAGTTTATGGAATTCTGGTCATGGGATAAAGAAAGTCTTGATGTTTTAAGTGAGCATATTGAGAGCAAGCAGACTTTACCTCAAGAGTTACTTGATGCTTTATTAAATGCACGTTTCTTCCAGTCTGGTATGCAAACTTTACGTCAGCTTGAATTTGCCTTATTTGACTTAACTATTCACACCAAAACTCCTGCGTTGAATAGTGAGCAAATTCAGCAGACCTTAAATGATATTCGCAAACAATATGCAGTAGTTCCAACCGTCGACTACAACCGTTTCCAGCATAGCTTTAGTCATATTTTTGCAGGCGGCTACGCAGCAGGTTACTACTCTTACAAATGGGCAGAAGTTTTAGCAAGTGATGCCTTTGACCGTTTTGAAAATGAAGGTATTTTCAATACTCAAACGGGTAAAGAATTCCGTCAGGCAATTTTAGCGGTGGGTGGGAAAGATACTGCTCTTGAAGCATTTGTGAATTTCCGCGGTCGTGAGCCAAAAATTGATGCATTGTTACGTCATCAAGGTTGGACGAACGATAACAAAACCGCTTAAACTATGGGCCTAAATTGATCGTGTGGTTAGGGTGATAAAGATGAAGAAACGTTTCATTGCTGGGGCTAAATGTCCAAAATGTGAAGCCATAGATCGGATTGTCATGCTAACCACCGCTGAAGACGAATGGATTGAATGTATCGAATGCGGTTATAGTGAAAATCGTCCGACTCATATTGATGAGCCTGAAACGCCCGCTATACCTGATGAAATTGGGGTAATACAGTTCAAGCCTCGTCGTTCTGACTAAAGGTCTTAGACATGCCACTACAAAGAAAACAAAACTCAAAACTATTGTGGATTTTAATTGGGGGCTTAAGCATTCTCGTCGTGCTTTTTTTCGCAGCACAATGGTTTTTCAAAAAAACTGAAACATCAGCGCCAATGGTTGATCCACAACCAGCCTCGGTACCAGCTCCTGAAAAAACTACAAAACCCTCTGAAAGCTCGGAACCTGTGGTTCAAACACAAACCGCTAACTCACAGCAACTTGTGAATGAGGACGTGCTCAAACAACCAATCCCTGCTCAAGAATCTTTAGCTAAAGAAGAAGTATCTAAACTCAATGACATTCATCATCAATTGCAAGATCAGGAAGCAACACTAAAAGCTCAACATGCTGATGCAGATCAACTTATTAAGCTAAAAGAAGAGCAAGTGAAGCTTCTTGAGGCCCAAGTTAAACAACAATAGTATTTGTTTAACTCTAGATATGATGCAAAAAGCTAGTTCACTCTGAGCTAGCTTTTTTATTTACTAAAAATTTATATGCTCAAAATAACTACCACATAAAAAAACACCCTCTTAAAGAGAGTGTTTTTGCTCGGCTTATATATTTAAATTACTTGTACCAACCAAATAGTTTCAGTATTAGTGGTGCATAAGTTACCAATACCAATGATGAGAACAAGACAATAATTGGTAATAACCAACGTTCATATCGGTAGTAGAAACTTGTGTACTTCTCTTTCGCTTCTGCATCGGCAGCATTCACCTCATCATCACCAACGGATAACCGCGTTAATAGATGGTTCAAGGCAACTGGCGGCGTTACATAACCAAATTCGAATGCGACCAATACAATCATCCAGAAGTGAATTGGATGAATACCATTTTCGTAAGCTACAGGAGCAATTGTTGCTGCCACTAAAATTACGGCACCAAATGGATCTGTACACATACCAATAATTGCAAGTAACAGTGCAATACATGCCAGTGATATATAGATACTGCCTAAATGAGTTGGTAATAATTCGACCACTTCAGAGCGTTCAATTAAACCACCTACACTTGCAGACAATGCCATCAAAATAATTAAGGCACCGATATGTCCCACTGTTTCTGATGTCGCAAAACGTAATGCACCACCAAAACCAAGACGGAACTGTGAACTATGCGGATCATGAGTCTGTAAGAACGGTGATTTCTTTTCATGCTCACGAACAATCGCCTCATGAATATTTAAAGCTGGTGCCTCTTTAGGCATAACCATTTTATCGTACAGAATCATCGCAATAAGCACGAGTGGCAGAATCACTGGTGCAGTAAATTCATTCATTCCTGTATCTAATGCATATTTATAAAATGCAAGGACAACTACAGTAATTAGGATATATGGAATAACCGGTACAAAAGCTCGTGCCATACCTGGTAGTGCCACTTTTGGCGAGTTCACACGGAACTTTTCTTCGGCCAATAAAAGAGATACACCCAAGAAAATAAATGCTGTTAGCCAGAAGACATAAATACCATGTCCGAATAATTCGTCAGATGTAACATGACGACTATCCAACATCGCAATTAGAACGACCAATAGACATGGACGTACAACCACCCCTAGGGAGCCGGACATTGCAGATACAGCTAATGCATATTGACGGCGAGCGCCTGCGTTCCAAACTTCCTTATAAATAATCGCACCAGCCGCGATAACGAAAATCCCCGAAGCACCGGTATAAGCAGTCGGTACAGCAGCAGCAATCAGAATTAACCAAGTTAAGGTTTCTGGCGCCAAGTTCCATGGACGAAGTACATTTAAGAACAAGTCCATAACACGGGTTTGCGTGAGTAACATACCCGCCCAAATAAATAAGGCAAGATTTAAGAAGATACCCGAGAACTCAACCAATAAACCAAGGTAAATCCCTTGCCCCATTGGATAATCCATAAAGAACGTAAATACAATACCTGTAATTAGTGCCATATAGGCATATAAAGGTACAGAAAGTAAGGCTAAACCTATATTACCGCCTTCACGTTTTGGTGGAGGTGAAACAAATAGTTGATACAGACTAATTAAGGTCAGAACAACAAACAGAATCATCCATATCCAGTAAATCGTTACTGTTTCATAAGTAGGTGTTACTCCGGAATTAATGACTGAACGATACTGACTAATGACCGAGAAGCTCAGTAGCGCATTACCAATCAACATAAACAGCGAATACACTTTGTAATCTATTTTTGTTGCTGGATTACGCAAGCCAATATGGTGATATTTCAATGATGCAGTAATCGCTGAAATCAGTACCATAAAGACCAGTAAAATGGCACGGTTCTCTGTACCGAATTTAAAAATACCAAAGAAACCTGTTTCGATCGCACGATAAGTACGTACTCCCGGGTTTGCTTCGATATATTTAATAGTTTTGTCATAAGCCTGATATTTTTCTTCACATTGCTGCTGTGCTGCCAGTAAGGATGCACGGACATCACTTTCCGATGCAGCACCAAAGAAGCTCGCAAAATCATCAGATGCATTTGCTTTCATCTGCTCTTTTACTTGAGCATCAATATTCGGATGTCGATCACAAGTCGGCTTTTCAGGCTCAGCACGCAAGAATGAATATTGCATGCCTGTAGCAGGGTCACCATAAAGACGTTCCCCGATACGTAATAATTGACCGTGGATCATTTCCCCGGTACCAATTATGAGCGTCATCAATAGTAAAATGAGGATAATGAATGTTGAGATCCATTCATTCCAGATATAACCCAGCAGACCTAATCCAGATCTTTTTTCTTGATATTCTTGCATAAATATTCCAATTTTGTTCTCTCAAATCCCTCATAACAAAGGCTTTGAGTCATGCAATTTCCTTGGTCAGGGGTATCGTCCATCCCCCTTCTACCAATCCCTTTATTCAACGATCAAATTTGCATCAAACTTTATCAATAAAGAATGACTAAAATCACTTTTTTAACAGTTTGTATTGTCAATCTTTCTATTTGAATCTTTGTATGAGCCAATAGCATCCTCCAAAGATTGCACCACCAATCGCCCCATATAGATGAGCTTCAGTTAAAACTGGACTACCAATGAGCTGGGCTGTTCCTGTTTGCCCAAATGTATTTTCCCAAATCAACTTTGCAACAATTAAACCTAAGACCAGAAATGCAAAATTCCTTTCTTTACGGTATTGCAAGTAAACCAAAGCAACTGCGGTATATAACCCATGGAGTACCCCGGAAAGGCCAGCATATGCATCGATATTGGGCAAATAAAAATAGAACACCAAGCTAATAAAAGGTGGTAAAAGAAAAAGAAGACTTAAAATGTGCCACACTTTGGTATGGGGAAATATGAAAGGCAAACATGCAAATGCCATCATATTTAAAAGAAAGTGAATCCATCCGACATGTACCCAGTGTGCTGTCCATAAACGCCAGAACTCGCCGAGTAAGCTTTCACGCCAATAGATAAAATAATCCGGAAACACCTGTAAACATGCAGAAACAGAAATGCACCCTGCGACCAAAAGCACTTTTTTATTGAGTACATGATCTTTCATAGCACACTCCTTTTAAACCAGCCTCCTTACGATTACTAGAGTCAGTAACCGTAAAGAGTGAGTTCCTTCAGATCTATTTACTGTGCAGGTGCAGTTTTCGTGTCAGCTGGGGCTTCCGATGCAGCTCCACCATCAAACAACTCATCCAATTCAGCTGAACCTTCGTTTTTCTCATCCCAGAAATGAGACATACCGTCATCACCGGTACGAACACCAGTATGCTCAGTCCAGTAACGGTCAGAAATACCGCGCACAATTAAACCAGCCATACTATCGATTAATTTAAAGTTCGGATTGACAGGTTTGTCATCTGCTTGAGATGCGGCATAAGTTTTTAATGCATCACGGATTTTGGCATCGTCACCACTCGCTTGAGCAGCTACGGCATATAATGCATGAGATAAACGCACACCTTTTTGTTCACCAATTTGCACGGACTGTTTTAAAGTCTCATATGGATCAGGCTTCCCTTCATTAGCGCCTGGTAATAAAGTCCAGATCACTGCACGGGTTGCATTTGGTGCGCCCCAGAATTTTTGGTTATCAAGGCAGACCATACCGCGCTCTACAATAGCAGCAATATCTTTCGGTACATTGACAGAACCGCCAGAGTTAATATCGTTGGTCACAGCTTGAAGACCACTAATCATCCCAAGTAAATATACAGTTTGGTCAATATCACTACGCATTGTTGGACAAGAATCGCCTAAATGATATTTATATTTAGATTCCCAACGATCAGCAAAGAGCTTATAGCCTGCGTATTGTCGCTCAGCAGCAATTGCAGCCCAACGCTTCTGTGCAATACGTGCATCTTGAGCTTCTGTTACCTGCCCTGCTTTTGAAGCACGCAAATAACGTAATTCCTGTTCTAATGCTTGGTTTTCCGCGCATACACCTGAAGCAGCATACATTAAGACAGCAACACGAGTAGGATCTGCACCCATACCTTTAGTCGACATGATTGCAGGAGTTAAGGCACTACCAGTATTACAAACCATTTCAGCATCTTGCATTGCCAAAATAGGTGGAACGACGTGCTTTTCCGTAAAACCTAAAGCAACATTTGCTCCGCTTTTCACGACGTATGAACAACCTGATAAAACTGAAGCTGCAAGAAAACTTACCGCCAAACCTTGGCATATTTTTTGGACTTTAGACATCTTCCTGTCCTCGATGTAATTTGTTTTTTCCTTTTCAGATGTACATTAGCAGATGCATATCTTGAATAAAAGAGTAATTACTCTAATTGTAGCGCTTATACTTTGACACACTTCACAGCAGATAAAATTGACAGTTTTTCAGGGAAACAAAAATTTTAGGCAAAAAAAAGTAGCATTGCGACGGTTCAGCACATGCTACTTATTAACTGGGATAAGCTTTTAACGGCTTATATTATTGTTGTTCTAGATAATCCTTAAGTAAAGTTCCTGCTCTTCCTACTACTACAGCCATAATTACTGCAATCAACAGAAACATCCACATTGAAATCTCCATGAGAGACCTCCTTACTACGTTCGCACCCAGTTAAAAACTGGACACTTGATGAAATTAATCGATTAACCAATTAGATTATTGACTGATCGATGACCTTTGCATCCTCTGTCTCTTAACTTTGCTAAGATTAACTCGGTTAAGATGTTCCCTGAGTAAAGTTCCTGCTCTTCCTATCACCACCGCCATAATTATGGCAATGACCAAGAACGACCATGTTGGCATCTCCATTTGAGACCTCCGACACACTTTACGTTGGTGTTTGTACTTTAACCGATAGAATAGTAACCATATTGAGAAATTGTCCGACAATTAACTTTCTTGCTGTTTTTTCTGTATTTTAACTAGACAATTTCAATTTCCCAAAAAGAAATAAAGTATAAGATATTGATTAATAATAATTTTAAATAAATATACAAATGTAGAATTGTCTAACAATTAATAGAGTTTTTCTAAAGTTTTAAGCTTTTTCCACTCTGCTAATGACATTTGATCAAACCAAATGATAGAAGTTAGTGTTTTATGACCTTCAAAGTAGATCACTATGAAAATCTGATAATCAATTATTTTTAAAATTTTGACGCGAGAAATGGTGTTCTGTGAGTGATAAGCAAGCGACCATAGTTTTTTATCTAAATAGGCAATTTTTGCAAGCTGCGGACGCTTTAAAAAGAAAATAAAGCTGATAAATAGTAAGCTGATTACAACTAACCACCATAGTAACGGCATTAATTGATAAAATAGAATTGCTAAGCTTAAGCCAATAAAAAGCTGAAATATAATCGAAAAAAGACTATATTTCAGCTTAAAATTCAAATGGTTGATCAAAATAAATTAACCATGAACATAGTGTTTTAATTTATAGATAAAGTCACGTAATTCGGTACGTGGTGGTTCTGATACTTCCATAAACCAATCGAGTAAATCAGGATCTTCCTGTTCTACCAACTCAGCAAATAACGCTTTTTCTGCCGGGTCTGCCTTTAAATAATAATTTTTCACATAAGGGTCAAAATAGACATCAATTTCCTTTAAACCACGACGTGCGCGATAGATTACTTTACGTTCTTCCAAGGTCATTTCTTCAGACATTTATTTCCCCATCTGCGTTGATAGTGCGCTTAGTTTACCTGATCACATGAGAAAGTTCGCTAAAAATATCAAATTGACCAAACTTATCACTTCACCGCCATAAATGAGCATTCATCACATTGTTAGGTCTAGCCGCTTCCCTTATGTTTAGCTCATAACATCAAGCCCAAACCAAGGAAGAAATACAATGCAATCTGGTGCTATTCGTCCCATTCCAAATATGTTACCTCGCCATTTATTTAATGAAGAACATGAAGCTTTTCGGGAAACGGTACGTAAATTCTATGAGAAAGAAGTTGTACCTAATATTGAAAAATATGAAAAACAACAACATGTTGACCGAGATCTTTGGAATAAAGCTGGTTCATTAGGTTTACTCTGTACCACCATGCCAGAACAATATGGTGGTTCAGGTGTCGATCGCCTATACAGTATGATTCTTATTGAAGAACAAGCCTATGCGATGGACTCAAGTACAGGTTTCTCACTGCATTCCGACATTGTAGCCAACTATATTAATAACTTCGGTAATGAAGAGCAAAAACAGAAATGGCTCCCTAAAATGGCTACTGGTGAGACGGTTACCGCAATTGCCATGACCGAGCCGGGAACAGGTTCAGACTTGCAAGCGGTTCGTACAACAGCCGTTCTTGATGGCGATGAATATGTCATTAATGGTTCAAAAATATTTATTACCAATGGCTATTTATGCGATATGGCGATTGTCGTTTGTAAAACGGGGAATAGCGATAAAGGATCTGCCAATTTATCACTCATTATTGTCGAAGCTGACCGTGCTGGTTTTACTAAAGGCAAACCACTTAACAAAATTGGTATGAAAGGCCAAGATACCTGTGAACTCTTCTTTGATAACGTTCGTGTTCCTAAAGAAAATCTTTTAGGTATGGAAGGTATGGGCTTTATCATGCTCATGAAAGAATTAGCGTGGGAGCGTATGCTGGTTGCTATTATCTGCCAAGCTGGGGCAGAAGCGGCATTTGCACATACTGTTCAATATACAAAAGATCGTAAAGCATTCGGCAAACCAATTGGAGCATTCCAAAATACTCGTTTTAAACTTGCTGAACTTAGAACAGAGATAGATTTCTGCCGTACCTATTTAGATCGTTGTATGGAATTACAACTCGATGAAAAATTGAGTGTTGAAGCTGCAGCGGCTGCAAAATATAAAATTTCAGATATGTTTTCAAAAGTTGTAGATGAATGTCTTCAATTACATGGTGGTTATGGCTATATGATGGAATATCCAATTGCACGCGCTTATATCGACCACCGAGCAAACCGTATTTATGCAGGCACCAATGAAATTATGAAAGAATTAATCTCTAGAACTCTTTAATCTTTACTATAAAAAGGAGGCTTATAGCCTCCTTTTTATTTTCGAATATCAAGACACTAATTTTGGTTTACGTGTGGTAACTTCTGAATGCTTATGAAAACGTAGAACACCATCATCAAATTTTGCATTTTTTAATGATTTTCGGTCTTCAAGATAATTATTGGTTACCTGCCATGGTGCTTGTTTGCCTTGTTTAGGAATCACGTCGGCAGCACGACTAATATAACCAGATGATAAGCTACCCATGACTGTGTCCTCTTCCATCACACTCTTATCACCAGATGGAATGACTTCATCATAATTATTCTTATCCATGTAGTTTAATAAACGGCAGATATAATCCGCTGCAATATCAACTTTTAATGTCCATGAAGCATTTACATAGCCAATAATCATCGCCATGTTTGGTACATCGCTGAGCATCACGCCGTTATAAAGCATGTGTTCAGATGATTTAACTGGCTCCCCATCAATAGTTGCCTGCACACCGCCCATGATTTGAACCTGCAAACCTGTTGCAGATACGATAATATCGGCATCAAGATGCTTGCCTGATTTTAATTGAATACCAGTCTCAGTAAATTTTTCAATTTGATCAGTCTCAACACTCGCCTTACCTTCACGAAGAATTTTGAATAAATCACCATCAGGAACTACGCAAAGACGCTGATCCCAAGGGTTATATGAAGGTGTAAAATGTTTCATATCAACTTTACCCTTAAGTTGCATTTCAATTGCTTTTAAGAGTAAACGACGGACTGTTTTAGGATGCTTTTGAGACAATGCATAAATTGCTCGTTGCATACCAATATTACGAGCACGCGTAAATTTATAGGCTGCTTCTTCAGACATAAATCTACGAGTTTTTTCATAGATGAAATCAATAGACGGAACAGAAGCAATATAAGTTGGTGAACGTTGCAACATCGTTACATGACCTGCTCCACCTTTTGACATTGCAGGCACCAGTGTAATTGCTGTAGCTCCACTACCAATAATTACTACTTTTTTACCCTTATAATCCAAATTTTCCGGCCAATGTTGTGGATGAATGAGTTGACCTTTGAAAGCTTCTTGATTTGGGAAAGTCGGCGCGTAACCTTGGTCATAATTATAATAACCAGTACAACCTACAACGAAGTTAGCAACCCAAGTCTGCTGTTTTTTCTTATTGTCCTCGACAATAACATGCCACTTTTTCGAGGCAGAATCATAATTCGCAGAAAGGACACGATGGCCAAAATGAATTTTTTCTTTTAACTTAAACTCATCAATCACTTCCCCTAGATATCCTTTAATAGAGGCACCATCAGCGAGAACATTGGCTTTGCGCCATGGTTTAAAGTTAAAACCAAAAGTAGACATATCTGAATCAGAACGGATACCAGGATAGCGGAAAAGATCCCAAGTTCCACCAAACGATTCACGACGCTCCAAAATTTCAAACTGACGTTGTGGAGAGTTTTTAGATAAATGGGCAGCAACTCCTATTCCTGATATGCCTGCACCAATGATTAATACATCAACTTGCTTTTCCATTTTATTTTTATACCCATTGTTGAGAATATGACTTTATTAAATCACAATTTTGACAATACACAATGTCAAGTTTGACCGTTTATCCGTTTTTTTATGTCACTTGGGGACAAATTTTTAATTTTATGTTTTTTGGAAAATAAAAAAGACCGGCATAAAGCCGGTCTTTTTTGAATAATATCAATTATTCAGCTGAAGTGTTCACTTCACGATCTACAAGCTCAACGTAAGCCATCGGTGCTGCATCACCAGCACGGAAGCCCGCTTTAAGAACACGTAGATAACCGCCGTTACGTTCTTTGTAACGAGGGCCGAGTACGGTAAATAATTTACCAACAGTTGCAGCATTACGAGTACGAGCAAATGCTAAACGACGATTTGCTACAGTATCGTTTTTTGCTAGAGTGATTAAAGGCTCAGCAACACGACGTAATTCTTTAGCTTTAGGCAAAGTTGTTTTGATCAACTCATGTTCAAATAAAGAATTAGCCAAGTTTTGGAACATCGCTTTACGATGGCTGCTTGTACGGCCTAATTTCACACCACTATTACGATGACGCATGGTGATAGTCCTACTTAATTAACGGCTACGATAGGCAAAACGGTCGTCCATACGAAGACTAGCTGGTGGCCAGTTCTCAAGACGCATACCGAGTTGTAAACCTTTCGATGCCAAAACATCTTTGATCTCTGTTAACGATTTTTTACCAAGGTTAGGAGTTTTTAACAACTCAACTTCAGTACGTTGAACAAGATCACCAATGTAGTAAATATTTTCTGCTTTCAAACAGTTAGCAGAACGAACAGTAAGCTCTAGATCATCTACTGGGCGAAGCAAGATTGGGTCAACTTCTTCACGAGGTTCTTGAGCAACAGGAGTTTGGTCTTTCTGAAGATCAACAAAAATTGCAATTTGTTGTTGCAAGATTGTTGCCGCTTTGCGGATTGCTTCTTCAGGATCAACCGTACCGTTGGTCTCAAGATCGATTACCAGTTTATCTAAATCGGTACGTTGTTCTACACGCGCATTTTCTACGGTGTAAGAAACACGCTTAATTGGGCTATAAGAAGCATCTAACTGTAAACGACCTACAGGACGTGTTTCGCCTTCAGGGAAACGAGAGTCAGATGTTTCATAACCACGACCTTGAGAAACTTTCAAGCGCATTTTTAATGAGCCTGTAGCACTCAAAGTACCAATTAAATGTTCTGGGTTAACCACTTCAACATTATGAGGTAAACGAAGGTCGGCAGCAGTAATGTCACCAGGACCTTGTTTTTCTAATGTTAAATAAGCTTCATTTTGATCGAACAGCTTAATAGACAATCCTTTTAGGTTCAGCAAGAGCTCGACGATGTCCTGCTGCAAGCCTTCTAAAGTACTGTACTCGTGCTCGACACCTTCTATCTCTACTTCAACCACAGCAGCGCCTGGCAAAGAAGACAATAGAATGCGACGTAAAGCATTACCTAGAGTATGGCCAAAACCACGCTCTAAAGGTTCCAGAATCACTTTTGCCGAGGTCCCGCTTACCGCTTCGACCTTGATCGCTTGCGGAGTTAGAAACTCGTTTGCAGTACGCGTCATTATTGCTACCTCAAGGATTATTTAGAATACAATTCTACAATCAAGCTTTCGTTGATTTCAGCAGGTAAATCAGAACGATCTGGTGCAGCTTTAAACGTACCTTCAAGCTTAGAGTGATCAACTTCGATCCAAGCTGGAATACCACGTTGAGCAGCCAATTCAATCGCGTTTTTAATACGCAATTGTTGTTTAGCACCTTCGTGAACCGCAATTACATCACCAGCTTTAACTTGAATAGATGCGATGTTTACACGACGACCATTCAAAGTAATGCTACGGTGACTTACTAACTGACGAGCTTCTGCACGTGTAGAACCAAAACCCATGCGATAAACAACGTTATCAAGACGGCTTTCAAGCAATTTCAACAAGTTCTCACCAGTTGCGCCTTTAACACGAGCTGCTTCTTTATAGTAGTTACTAAATTGACGCTCTAACACACCGTAAATACGACGGACTTTTTGTTTTTCACGTAATTGTAGTGAATACTCAGATTGCTTACCACCGCGAGCCTGACCATGTTGACCAGGTGCTTTGTTAGCTTTTTTAGTTTTGACGTCAAATGGTTTAACGCCAGATTTAAGTTGCAGGTCTGTCCCTTCGCGGCGAGAGAGTTTGCATTTTGGACCAATATAACGAGCCATGAATGTTTCTCCTTACACGCGACGTTTTTTAGGTGGACGGCAACCGTTGTGAGGAATTGGAGTCACATCGGTAATGCTGTTAATCTTATAACCCACTGCGCCTAATGCACGAACCGCAGACTCACGACCTGGACCAGGACCTTTTACAAGGACGTCAAGGTTTTTCAAACCGTAATCTAAAGCTGCTTTACCAGCAACTTCAGCAGCTACCTGAGCAGCAAACGGAGTTGATTTACGTGAACCACGGAAGCCTTGTCCACCTGAGGTGGCCCAAGCCAATGCATTACCTTGACGATCGGTAATCGTAACAATGGTGTTATTAAAAGACGCGTGAATGTGTGCAACACCTTCAGAGACGGTACGAGTGACCTTCTTGCGTGTGCGAGTATCTTTAGCCATCTTTTAGCTTCCAGAAATCTTACTTTTTAATCGGTTTGCGCGGACCTTTACGGGTACGTGCGTTAGTTTTGGTGCGTTGACCACGGACAGGCAAGCTGCGACGATGACGAAGGCCACGATAGCAACCTAAATCCATTAAACGTTTAATGTTCATGGAAATTTCGCGACGTAAGTCACCTTCGGTAGGAACCTTAGCAACTTCTGCACGAATCGCATCAAGCTGTGCATCGTCCAACTCACGGATCTTAGTAGTCTCAGTAATACCAACTGCAGCTAAGATGTTCTTAGCAGTGTGGCGACCGATACCAAAGATGTAAGTGAGGGAGATAACAGCATGCTTGTTATCCGGAATGTTTACACCGGCAATACGAGCCATTCACTTTTCTCCAAAAAGGCAGTAGAGATAATCAACCGCCCCACAAAAATCTTGAGGGGCGGATATTAACCCAATTCGCCTACTGAAATCAACAGGTCTTGATTAGATTAACCTTGACGCTGCTTATGACGAGGTTCTGCGCTACAAATCACGCGAATAACCCCATTACGACGGATAACTTTACAGCTACCACAAATTTTCTTTACAGAAGCTTGTACTTTCATGATGAAACCTCTAAGTGCGCTTATCCCTTAGGATGAGCAGTCGTTTTTCTCATTAATGTTTGATTGTCATATTGATGAGAAGTTAAATGCGCTTGTAGCTGAGCCATAAAGTCCATAACAACAACGACTACAATGAGTAATGAGGTACCACCCAAATAGAATGGAATACCAAAAGAACTTTGTAGAATCATTGGCATCAAACAAATGACTGTAATATAAATCGCACCAATAAACGTCAAACGATTAAGAATATGATCTAAGTAACGAGCAGTTTGCTCACCTGGGCGAATACCAGGCACATAAGCTCCGCTGCGTTTTAGATTTTCTGATACTTCCTTAGGGCTAAATACTAAAGCCGTATAAAAGTAACAGAAAAAGATAATTAACGCACCAAAGAGCACCAAATACAAAGGCTGTCCAGGCGACAATACTAAAGCTAAATCTTGTAAACTACGTTTAATTAAACCAGCATTCGGATCTGCACTTCCTACCCATTGCCCCAAACTAGCCGGGAACAAGAGTAAAGAGCTCGCAAAAATCGCAGGAATCACACCAGCCATATTAATTTTCAACGGTAGATGTGTTTGCTGAGCTGTAAATATACGACGCCCTTGCTGCTTCTGTGCATAGTTTACTGGAATACGACGCTGTGCTTTTTCAATAAACACAATCGCTGCCAATACACCAAGAGACAAAAGACCAAAGATAACAAGACCAATTAAACTTGTTTGACCATTATCGACAGATGATACTGATTGCATAATTAATTTAGGCAAACCAGCAACAATACCTGCAAAAATAATCATTGAGATACCATTACCGATACCTCTTTCAGTGATCTGTTCACCTAGCCACATTAAGAACATAGTTCCTGCGACAAGTGATGTAACTGCAGGTATATAAAAAGCAAGACCACTAGATAGAGTAATACCCTGTCCAATAAGACCTGCACACATACCCACTGCCTGAACCACTGCAAGTAATAATGTACCCTGACGCGTATATTGATTAATTTTACGTTTACCTTGCTCCCCTTCCTTTTTCAAGGCTTCGAGAGAAGGAATCACTGTAGACATTAACTGCACAATAATTGATGCAGAAATATACGGCATGATTCCCAAAGCAAGAATCGACATTCGCTCTAAAGCACCGCCAGAAAACATATTGAATAGCCCAAGAATAGTTCCTTGGTTTGCATGAAATAAATTTTCTAACGCAGCATTATTAATGCCTGGTACTGGAATATGCGCTCCTAGTCGAAAGACCAGCAATGCACCGATTAGAAAACTCATCCGGCGAATAATTTCACGATATTTCACGTGAAATGGCTGACCTTTCATCATGTTGACATGACCTGAAGAACTAGGAGACATAGACACTCGAGATTACTCCTCGACTTTGCCGCCAGCTGCTTCAATTGCAGCTTTAGCGCCTTTAGTCAATGCAACACCTTGAACAGTGAATGCACGAGTGATTTCACCAGAAAGCACGATACGAGCGCGAATTTGATCGCGACGAACAACATTCGCAGCTTTTAAAGTTTCAAGGCTAACGATGTCGCCTTCCACTTTACTTAACTCAGACAAACGTACTTCAGCAGTTTTTAAAGCGATTTGGCTAGTGAAACCGAATTTAGGTAAACGACGATAAATCGCTGTTTGACCGCCTTCGAAACCTGGACGAACGCCACCACTTTTACGTGATTTTTGACCTTTGATACCACGACCACCAGTCTTACCAACGCCAGAACCGATACCACGGCCTAAACGACGGTGTTCACGTTTTGCACCTTCTGCAGGTGCAAGCTCATTTAAACGCAGAGTCATGGCTTATTCCTCTACACTAACCATATAGTAGACTTTGTTGATCATACCACGGTTAGAAGGCGTATCTTGCACTTCTACAGTATGACCAATACGACGCAGACCTAAACCTTGTAAGCAAAGCTTGTGATTTTTCAAGCGATGTGAAGAAGATTTAGTCTGGGTAACTTTAATCGTTTTCATGATTGATTACCCTTGAATTTCTTCTACTGATTTACCACGTTTCGCAGCGACTTTCTCAGGAGAAGTCATATCACGCAAACCTTTAAAAGTTGCGTTTACTACGTTAGCAGCGTTAGTAGAACCATAACATTTAGCAAGTACGTTATGTACACCTGCAGCTTCAAGAACGGCACGCATTGCACCACCAGCGATTACGCCAGTACCTTCTGAAGCAGGTTGCATGTATACACGGCTTGCACCATGACGAGCATTCACAGGGTGTTGTAAAGTAGTACCAGCAAGGTCTACAGTGATCATGTTACGACGTGCAGCTTCAAGTGCTTTAGAAATAGCAGCTGGAACTTCACGAGCTTTACCACGACCAAAACCTACGCGACCATTACCATCGCCCACAACAGTTAATGCTGTGAAAGAGAAGATACGACCACCCTTAACAACCTTGGCTACACGATCAACGGCAACCAGCTTTTCAACGAGACCTTCGTTTTGTTCAACTTTTGCCATGATTAGAACTCCAAGCCGCCTTCACGAGCAGCATCAGCCAAGGCTTTGATACGACCATGATATTTAAAACCAGAACGGTCAAATGCAACTTTAGTAACGCCAGCTGCTTTAGCACGTTCTGCGATTAAAGCACCAACTTTCGTCGCAGCTTCAATATTACCAGTAGTACCACTACGTAAAGATGCATCTAAAGTTGAAGCTTGCGCTAAAACTTTGCCACCATCTGCTGAAATAACTTGAGCATAGATGTGACGCGGAGTGCGGTTTACACACAAACGAGTCGCACCCAATGCACGGATGTGCAAGCGTGTGCTTTTCGCACGACGCAAACGGGATTGTTTCTTTTCGTTCATAAGAACCTCGCGCCTTATTTCTTCTTAGCTTCTTTACGAAGAATGACTTCATCCGAATAACGAACACCTTTACCTTTATATGGTTCAGGAGAACGATATGCACGGATTTCTGCCGCTACTTGACCTAACAACTGCTTGTTTGCTGATTTCAAAATGATTTCAGTAGCAGTTGGAGTTTCCGCTGTTACACCTTCAGGTAAAGCGTAGTCAATTGGGTGTGAGTAACCAAGGTTAAGGTTTACAACTGTACCTTTAACCGCAGCTTTATAACCAACACCAACTAGCTGCAACTTACGTTCGAAGCCTTCGCTAACACCTTTAACAAGGTTGTTCAATACAGCGCGAGCAGTACCAGCTTGCATCCAAGCATCTTTCGATTCTTTAGCTGGAGCAAGTTGAAGTTTACCTTCTTCCTGTTTTAGCTCGACCAGCGCATGCAGGTTGAAAGACAATGTACCTTTGCTGCCTTTCACTTCGACCTGCCGGCCGTTCTGAGTAACTGTTACACCATTTGGTACAGTTACTGGGGCTTTAGCCACACGAGACATGAGGAATCACCTATTAAGAAACAAAAGCAATAACTTCACCACCGATGCCCGCAGCACGTGCAGCGCGATCAGTCATGATGCCTTTGCTTGTAGAAACAATTGCAATACCTAAACCTTGCTTAACGCTTGGAAGTTTATCTTTACCACGGTATTGGCGAAGGCCTGGACGGCTTACGCGCTTAACCATTTCGATAACTGGCTTGCCTTCGAAATATTTTAAAGTAATAGTCAAAGTAGATTTTGTCTCTTCTTGAGCAACTTCTACGTTTGAAATATAGCCTTCTTGTTGAAGTACGTTTGCAATAGCAACTTTCAACTTAGAAGACGGCATAGAAACAGTTTGTTTCTTAGCCATTTGTGCGTTACGAACACGTGTTAGCATGTCGGCAACGGTATCTTGCATACTCATTTAGTCGCTCCTTACCAGCTTGCCTTAACAACGCCTGGTACATCACCTTGCATTACTGTGTCACGTAATTTGTTACGGCTTAAACCGAACTTACGGAAGTAACCATGAGGACGACCAGTTAAACCACAACGGTTACGAAGACGTACCGGAGATGCATTACGTGGCAATGCTTGTAACTTTAACATCGCTTCGAAACGTTCTTCGTCGCTCGCATTTACATTTGCAATAGTAGCTTTTAATTCAGCACGTTTTGCAGCGTATTTAGCAACAGTTTTTTCGCGTTTCAATTCGCGATTAATCATACCTTTCTTAGCCATATCGACCTCTTATTTGAACGGGAAGCCGAATGCACGCATAAGCGCACGGCCTTCGTCATCGGTGCGAGCAGTCGTAGTAATAGTAATATCCATACCACGAATACGATCAATCTTGTCGAAATCGATTTCAGGGAAAACGATTTGCTCTTTCAAACCCATTGAGTAGTTACCACGACCGTCGAAAGATTTCGCTGAGAAACCACGGAAGTCACGGATACGAGGGATTGCGATAGAGATCAAACGGTCCAAGAATTCGTACATTTGGTCGCCACGTAAAGTAACTTTACAACCAATTGGCCAACCATCACGGATTTTGAAACCAGCGATAGATTTACGTGCAAGAGTAACTACTGGTTTTTGACCAGCAATTAATTGCATGTCAGCTACAGCGCCGTCTAATAATTTCTTATCAGTAGCTGCTGCGCCTACACCCATGTTAAGAGTGATTTTTGTGATGCGAGGAATTTCCATCACATTCTTAATGCTAAGTTCTTCTTGTAACTTCGCTTTAAGTTCGTCGTTGTAACGTGCTTTAAGTCTGGCCATTGCCTTTTCAACCTATTACTTCGCTACCGCCACTGATTCACCAGTTGATTTGTAAACGCGAGTTTTCACGCCATCAATCACTTGGTAACCAACACGGTCAGCCTTCTGGGTTGTAGCATTTAAAATTGCCACGTTTGAGATATGAAGCGAAGCTTCTTGAGTAACGATACCGCCTTCAGCGCCAGTTACACGATTCGGCTTTTGATGCTTCTTCACTAAGTTAAGGCCTTCAACCTTAACGCGGTCTTCAGAAACAGACAAAACAGTACCCTGTTTGCCTTTTTCTTTACCTGCGATCACGATAACCTGATCGCCTTTTTTAATCTTAGCCATGATTGCCTCTTATAGAACTTCAGGAGCCAATGAAATGATTTTCATGAACTGTTCAGTACGAAGTTCACGAGTCACTGGTCCGAAGATACGAGTCGCAATCGGAGCTTTGTTGTTGTTCAAAATAACTGCAGCGTTATCATCAAAACGGATCACAGAACCATCTGGACGACGAATGCCGAACTTAGTACGAACTACAACTGCATTCATCACGTCACCTTTTTTAACACGTGCGCGTGGAATAGCTTCTTTTACAGTAACTTTAATAATGTCGCCAACAGAAGCATAACGACGATGTGAACCACCAAGTACTTTAATACATTGTACGCGGCGAGCACCACTGTTGTCTGCTACGTCGAGCATAGTTTCGGTTTGAATCATTGCCCTACTCCAAAACCGAGCATCACCGGTCACAATTTCGAAAGGCTCAAAGAGTACTCGAAATTGACCGATGATGCAACAAGAACGTCGAATTACTCAGCAGCTGCTTCAACTACTTCCACTAAAGTCCAAGCTTTAGTTTTAGAAATTGGGCGGCTTTCTTTAATGGTTACAACATCGCCAATTTTAGCAACGTTGTTCTCATCATGAGCGTGTAACTTAGTTGAACGGCGAATTGATTTGCCATACAACGGGTGTTGAACGCGGCGTTCGATAAGGACAACAATAGATTTGTCCATTTTGTCGCTTACTACTTTGCCGGTTAACGTGCGGACTGTTTTTTCACTCATTGTCCGTTCCCCTGTTTTTCGGTAAGGAGTGTCTTAATACGAGCAATTGTCTTACGAGCAACTTGCACTTCGTGCGATTTACCCAACTGACCAGTTGCTTTCGCCATACGAAGACGGAATTGGTTAAGCTGTTGCTCATCAAGCAAAGCTTTCAACTCTTCTACCGATTTTTCACGTAGATCTTTAGTTTTCATTACATTACCGTCCGAGTCACGATAGTGGTTTTAAACGGAAGTTTAGCAGCAGCTAAAGCAAAAGCTTCACGTGCCAAGTCTTCGTTCACACCTTCAATTTCGTACAGGATCTTACCTGGTTTGATCTCACAAACCCAATATTCCACGTTACCTTTACCGTTACCCATACGAACTTCTAATGGTTTTTCGGTAATTGGTTTGTCCGGGAATACGCGAATGAAGATTTTACCACCACGTTTAATACGACGGCTAATGGTACGACGTGCAGCTTCAATCTGACGTGCAGTCATACGACCACGCTCAGTTGCTTTAATTGCAATCGAACCAAATGATACTGTACTACCACGATGTGCTAGACCAGTGTTACGGCCTTTGTGCACTTTACGGAATTTGGTACGTTTAGGTTGCAACATGGATTATTCTCCCTTGTCAGCAGCACGGTCACCGCGACGACCACGACGCTCTTGACCTTCACCACGACCACGACCGCGTTTAGCTGGACGTTCTTCAGCAGGAGCAGGGTTCATGACTTGTTTCATGCCACCTAAAATCTCACCACGGAAAATCCAAACTTTAACACCAATCGTACCGTAAGTAGTTTCAGCACGCATAGTTGCATAGTCGATGTCCGCACGAAGAGTGTGCAAAGGTACACGACCTTCACGATACCATTCTGTACGAGCGATCTCTGCACCACCTAAACGGCCAGAAACTTCAACTTTGATACCTTTAGCACCAGCACGCATAGTGTTTTGAACCGCACGCTTCATAGCACGACGGAACATTACACGTTTTTCTAATTGAGAAGCGATTGCTTCAGCAACTAAACGCGCGTCCAAGTCTGGGCGATCAATTTCGTTGATGCTTACTTGCGCTGGAACACCCATGATGTTGGTAAGTTCGCGCTGTAATTTTTCAATGTCTTCGCCTTTTTTACCGATTACGATACCAGGACGAGCTGTGCTAATTGTTACTTTAGCAGCACCTGATGGACGTTCGATAAGAATATTGCTAACCATCGCATTCTTAAGTTTTTTAGTTAAAAACTCACGAACTTGAAGATCTTTAAGCAAGTATTCAGCGTATTGTTTCGGATTCGCATACCAGTTAGCGTTATGACGTTTCACAACACCTAGGCGGATACCGATTGGATGAACCTTCTGACCCATATCAAACCCCTACCTTAACGGTGATGTGACAAGTACGCTTAGTAATACGATCTGCACGGCCTTTAGCACGTGGCATAATACGTTTAAGGCTCATGCCTTCGTCAACGTAAATCGTAGAAACTTTAAGGTCGTCAACATCTAAACTGTTATTGTGTTCAGCGTTTGCAATTGCAGATTCCAATGCTTTTTTAATTAAAACTGCAGCTTTTTTGTTGCTGAAGTTCAAGATGTTTAAAGCATGTGCAACAGACTTGCCACGGATTAAGTCCGCAACCAAACGTGCTTTTTGTGCCGAGATAGCGGCACCGCGTAATTTAGCAGTTACTTCCATCATGACACCTATTAACGTTTAGACTTCTTGTCAACACCGTGACCACGATAGGTACGAGTTGGCGCGAATTCACCGAGTTTATGACCAACCATATGCTCAGTAACAATTACTGGAACGTGGTTACGGCCATTGTGAACAGAAATTGTTAAACCAACAAAGTCTGGAAGGATCATCGAACGACGAGACCAAGTTTTGATCGGCTTGCGAGAGTTACTAGCAACAGCCGCTTCAACCTTAGCGAACAAGTGCGCATCGACGAATGGGCCTTTTTTCAGAGAACGAGGCATTAGTCAGATTCCTTTACTTGACGCGACGGTCGCGAATAATCATCTTAGTCGTACGCTTGTTGGTACGTGTCTTGTACCCTTTAGCTTTTTGACCCCATGGGCTTACAGGTTGAATACCTTTGTTACGCCCTTCACCACCACCGTGTGGGTGATCAATCGGGTTCATCGCCATACCACGTACGGTAGGACGAACACCACGCCAGCGTGCAGCACCAGCTTTACCTAATGAGCGAAGGTTGTTTTCTTGGTTAGAAACTTCACCAATTACAGCGCGGCATTCAACGTGTACTTTACGCATTTCGCCTGAACGAAGACGAATGATTGCGTAAGAACCATCACGACCCAACAATTGAACAGAAGCACCAGCAGAACGTGCTAATTGAGCACCTTTACCGATTTTAAGTTCAACGTTATGAAGTGTAGAACCGATTGGCATGTTACGAAGTGGTAAACAGTTACCTGGACGAATTGGAGCATCGTTACCAGATTGTACTTTATCACCAGCACGCAAGCCTTTAGGCGCAATGATATAACGACGCTCACCGTCAGCATATTTCAATAATGCAATATGCGCTGTACGGTTTGGATCGTATTCAATACGTTCTACAACAGCAGGTACGCCATCTTTGTTACGTTTGAAGTCAACGATACGGTAATGTTGCTTATGACCACCACCAACGTGACGAGTAGTAATGTGACCGTTGTTATTACGACCACCAGTACGTTTCTTTGCTTCTACCAACGGTGCATAAGGCGCGCCTTTGTGAAGATGGTCATGAACCACTTTCTCTACAAAGCGACGTCCTGGAGACGTTGGCTTACATTTTTGAATCGGCATAATTTTCGTCCTTATTCCGCTGCGCTTTCAGCGGTATCGCCCAAGTCAGCCATTTCAACATCTTGGCCGGCTTTCAGGGTGACGTATGCTTTTTTAACATCAGAACGACGTCCTAATGTACGACCAAAGCGCTTAGTCTTACCTTTAGTAATAGTTGTGTTAACTTTAACAACTTCTACACCAAAAAGTTTTTCAACTGCTTTTTTGATTTCAAGTTTAGTAGCGTTGATATCTACTTTAAATACTTGAACACCAGCAGTATCACCTAAAACTTGTGCCTTTTCTGAGAAGACTGGTCCTTTTAGGACTTGATAGATACGTTCGTTGTTCATCCGAGTTCTACCTCAATTTTCTTAGCAGCAGCTACAGACATCACAACTTTATCAAACGCGATCAAGCTTACAGGATCGATTGCAGTTGCATCTACCACATCAACGTGTGGAAGGTTGCGCGCTGCAAGATATAAGTTCTCATCTACAGCATCTGTAACGATCAAAGCACGAGCTGCATTTAAATCGTTAAGTTTTGCAAGCAATTCTTTAGTTTTTGGAGCAGCAACAGCGAACTCTTCAACTAAAACAAGGCGATCTTGGCGAACAAGTTCAGCTAAGATACATTGCATTGCACCGCGATACATTTTACGGTTTACTTTTTGAGACCAATCTTGTGGACGAGCAGCAAAAGTTTTACCACCACCAACCCAGATTGGGCTACGAATAGAACCCGCACGAGCGCGACCAGTACCTTTTTGACGGAATGGTTTTTTACCACCGCCAGAAACGTCTGCACGTGATTTGTGAGCACGAGTACCTTGACGACCACCTGCTAAGTAAGCAGTAACAACTTGGTGTACAAGAGCTTCGTTAAATTCACGTCCGAAAGCTACTTCAGACAATTCAACAGCAGAGCCGGAAACAGTTTTTAAATTCACGGTATTTCCCCTCAGGCCTTGATGGTAGGACGTACAATAACGTCACCGCCAGTTGCACCAGGAATTGCACCCTTAACAACCAAAACTGAACGTTCAGTGTCAACAGATACGATTTCAAGACCTTGTACTGTTACGCGTTCATCACCTAAGTGACCAGCCATTTTTTTGCCTTTGAACACGCGTCCAGGAGTTTGGTTTTGACCTGTAGAACCTAAAACACGGTGAGAAACAGAGTTACCGTGAGTAGCATCTTGGGTACGGAAATTCCAACGTTTAACACCACCTTGGAAACCTTTACCTTTTGATTGACCAGTTACGTCAACAATTTGACCAACTGTGAACAAATCAACGCCAATAGTACCGCCAACTTCACGGCCTTCAAGCTCAGCTTCAGTAACACGAAACTCTTTAACTAAACGACCAGCAGCAACACCCGCTTTAGCGAAGTGACCTTTTTGAGCGTTAGTTACGCGAGACTCGCGACGTTCACCAGTAGTTACTTGAACAGCTTGATAACCATCAGTTTCAAGTGTTTTGATTTGCGTAATGCGGTTTGGATCGACTTCGATGACTGTAACAGGTACAGAAACACCAGCATCTGTAAAGATGCGAGTCATACCACATTTGCGACCGACTAAACCAATAGCCATGTGCATAAACCTCTAAAAAAGCGGCCTAATTAACTAATCGTTAATTAACCGAAAGCCTTAACCCAAAGCGATCTGAACATCAACACCAGCTGCAAGATCTAACTTCATCAATGCATCAACAGTTTTATCTGTAGGTTGAACGATGTCGATCAAACGTTTGTAGGTGCGGATTTCGTACTGGTCACGCGCATCTTTGTTAACGTGCGGTGAAGTAAGAACGTTGAAGCGTTCGATGCGAGTAGGCATCGGAATTGGACCACACACTTGTGCGCCGGTACGCTTAGCGGTTTCTACGATCTCTTGAGCAGATTGATCAATCAGACGATGATCAAAAGACTTAAGACGGATACGAATTCTCTGGTTAGACATACCAGTAAACTCCAAGCCAAATATATAAAGAATCACCTTTGACGCATCTCACCTATCTGGTAAGTGTCAAAGGCAGTGATAATCACCAAGGTCGTGATCGATGCCACGACTGTAATGCACATTTACTACTTTCTTCGCAGTAAATGCCCTCTTCTTGAGGGTCGCTCATTATAACGATTGTTTAAGTCTTATGCAATTCTCTTTTTCTATTTTCTGCTCAATTCATCCTTTTTCTCATCAACTCTATATTTTTATTGATTGACCACGAACTCTATTGCCCTGTTTAAAAGTTGATTGCCTTGTTCAAACTTTTGGATGTCGCAATGATGTAGTTCATCTAAAGATTGGACATACTCACCTTTAAAAATAGAAAGCTCTTGTTCGTTCTCTAAAAGAAGATTTAATACCTTCGGTGTCATTTCTGGATGAAATTGAAAACCAAGAACATTTGAACCAATTTGGTACATCTGGTTACGACAAACTGAGTTCTCTGCTAAATGAATCGCACCTTTAGGAATCTCAAAAGTTTCACTATGCCACTGCATTACATTTATTTTTTCTGGTAATAAAAAGCTTTCTTTAGGTAAATTCGGCACCCTTTGTACGGTCGACCATCCCAATTCTTGATAACGGTTTCTACTAACGGCGGCTCCTAGTGCATTGGCAATAAGTTGCCCTCCGAGACAAAGTCCTATCGCAGGCTTTCCCGCCGCCAAATAACGACGTATCCATCTTTTTTCTATTTTTAACCATGGATAATTTGCCTCATCATTTACACTCATGGTTCCCCCCATAATAAGTAGCAAATCCACATCTTCAATGTGTGGCAATGCTTCTATTTCCAAAGGGAGATCAACTGGAAGTGCAAAAAACTCTGTAGCTGTTATCGTTGCATGGTGTGCTTTTAAGAATGAATAGCAGCTTCCAAAACCTTCGCCAGCAATATGTTGAAAATAGTGAACACGTAAATGCGACTTCATGCGCTTAAACCTATTGTTGTTAGAATGTTGGTTTGATCTTTGCAAAAATAAAGCCAAGTTTTAGTGAATGTTACACTAGTAACGAAACATCTTAGAAATAATCAAAAATCTAGCAGTTAAGTAAGTTTTCTCTTAATCTAATCTCATTATGTAAAGTATAGCGCCCCATGAAAAAGCATAACAATTTCCAAACCCAACTCATTCATGCACCACGAAAAGCACCTCAATTTATTGAAACCGTGCAACCTCCCTTATTTCGTGCATCAACTATTATTTTTAAATCAACTTCGCACCTTTTTGACCGTCATTGGACCGATCCTTATGACTATAGTTATGGCACCCACGGTACACCTACGACATTTACACTAGGCGACAATATTGCTCAAATTGAGGGTGGTTTATACTGCCTACTTGCTCCAAGCGGGTTATCTGCGATTAATCTCGTAAATTCTGCTGTGTTAGCAACAGGTGATGAAGTTTGGGTGCCAGACAACATATATGGTCCGAATCTGGAACACCTAAACTACTTAAAAGATCAATATGGAATTAATGTTCAAGTTTATAACCCGATTGATGTCTCAAGTTTCCAGCCTTCTGATAAAACCAAGTTGCTATGGTTAGAAGCAGCAGGTTCTGTCACTCTTGAATTTCCAGATCTCAAAGCACTAGTAAAAAAAGCAAAAGCGCATGGCGTTTTAACTGCACTCGATAATACTTGGGGAGCTGGCCTCGCCTTTAATGCTTTTGATTTTTCCGATGAGCATTTATCAGTGGATTTAACCATTCATGCGCTTACCAAATATCCAAGTGGTGGTGGCGATATTTTAATGGGAAGTGTGGTAACTCGTGATGAGAAGTTACATCACCGTTTGTTCCGAATGCATGCCATTTTAGGGATTTCGGTATCTGGTGATGATACCGCCCAAATTCAACGTAGTCTTGCGCATATGTCATTAAGGTATGAGCAACAATCGAATAATGCTAAAACCCTACTGACATGGTTAAAAGAACAATCTCAGTTTGCACAAGTTCTACATCCAAGCGATAAAGCTGCACCTGGTCATCAATACTGGCAAGAAATTTGCTCAACAGGTAGAAGTGCAGGCTTAGTGAGTGTTGTGTTCAAATCTGATTATGATATTTCAGCAGTACGCCGTTTTTGTGATGCTCTTAAGCTATTCAAACTTGGTTTTAGTTGGGGAGGACCGGTGAGTCTCGTCATGCTTTATGATTTAAAAATGATGAGAAAACTTGAAAATACACATTTACAACAAGGTTTATTGGTTCGCTTCTGTATAGGGCTAGAAGATCCACAAGATTTAATTCAAGATATCGAAAATGCTCTGAAACAAATGTAAAACGACAACATCAATAGTGGCTCACACTAAGGGATAAAAATATATGGGTACACCGATTGTTATTGCAAAAAATATTAACGACACATCAAAAGAAATTGTTTTACTTTCCCAATTTGCCAACCGGCACGGCCTGATTGCAGGTGCGACCGGTACAGGTAAAACAGTCACCCTAAAGGTGCTCGCAGAGAGTTTTTCTCGAATCGGCGTTCCCGTCTTTCTTGCCGACGCAAAAGGTGATGTTTCAAGTCTCGCAAAAGCTGGTGAAGCTTCGGATAAATTTAATGAACGCTTAAAGCTTTTACAGATCGACAGTGTTCCATTTGCAGCCAATCCAGTTGTTTTCTGGGATTTATTTGGCCAGCAAGGCCACCCTATTCGAACCACTATTTCTGAAATTGGGCCAATTTTATTAGCACGTATACTCAACTTAAATGACACCCAAGAAGGTGTTTTATCTGCCGTATTCCGTATCGCAGACGACCAAGGGTTACTTCTGGTCGACTTTAAAGATTTAAAAGCCATGATCACTTTTGTAAGTGAACATGCAGCTGAGTTTAAAGCCGAATATGGCAACCTATCTCCAGCCAGCTTAGGCGCTATTCAACGCAATCTTCTTGCTCTTGCCGACCAAGGTGGAGAGCAGTTTTTTGGAGAGCCAGCTTTAAATATTCTGGACTTTATACAAACCGACGCAAATGGGCATGGTTATATCAATATTCTTGCGGCTGACAAGCTCATGAATACACCTAAGCTATATGCTACTTTCCTATTATGGATGCTTTCAGAATTATTTGAACAGCTTCCAGAAGTTGGTGATATGGATAAACCTAAACTCGTGTTTTTCTTTGATGAAGCTCACCTGTTATTCGACAATGCCAGTCAAGCTTTACAAGAAAAAATTGAACAGGTTGTACGTTTAATTCGTTCTAAAGGTGTGGGAATTTATTTTATTACCCAAAACCCGCTCGACTTACCAGAAAGTGTTTTAGGGCAACTCGGCAACCGTGTACAACATGCTTTACGTGCCTTTACTCCTAAAGATCAAAAAGCAGTAAAAACAGCAGCAGATACATTCCGCTCTAATCCCGATTTTAAAGTAGATGAAGCAATTACCGAGCTCGGTGTAGGTGAAGCACTGATTAGTTGCCTAGATGAGCAAGGTACACCTCAAATTGTAGAGCGTGGATGGGTTATGCCTCCTTACTCTTCTTTTACACCTATCACTCCAGAAGAGCGTCAGACCTTAATCTCGCAAAGTATTATTGCCGGGGTTTATGAACAAGCTGTAGATCGTGATAGTGCCTATGAAATGCTCCAAAATAAAGTGGCTGAACGGGAACAGCAAAAACAAGATGCAGAACTCGCAAAACAGCAAGCGAAAGAACAGGAAACTTTAGCGAAGCAACAAGCCAAAGAACAAGAGCGTCTAGCACGTGAACAGCAAAAAGAAGAGGAACGTGCGGCGCGTGAAAGAGCTAAACTTACTCAAGATATTGTCGGAACTTTTGCAAAAAGTGCTGCTCGCAGCTTAGGTGGTAGTACTGGCCAAAAGTTAGTACGGGGACTACTCGGCTCATTATTTGGAAAATAAAATTTATTTTTAAATCAGTATATTAATTTAAGGGATTTTATATCCCTTAAATTTTTTAAGGTTTTTATTAAAAAGCTATTGCTACAACCATTTTAAAGATGTATTTTAAATACATCTTATATAGCCAGATAATTAAGGTCTAGCCATGACTCCACAACAAATTGAACTCGTTAAATCTACTGTACCTGTATTGCGTGAACATGGTGTTACTCTAACTACATACTTTTATAAGCGTATGTTGAATAACAACCCAGAACTAAAAAATGTTTTTAATCTTGATGATCAGACCAGCCTGCGCCAACCTCGTGCTCTTGCAGCAGCTGTACTCGCGTATGCTGAAAATATTGAGAATCCTACGGTGCTTGCCAAAGCGGTTGAACGCATTACCACTAAGCATGTCAGTTTAGATATTCAGCCAGATCAATATGCAATTGTGGGCGACAACTTGCTTCATTCAATTAGTGAAGTTTTAAATGTTCCATTTGAATCAGAACTCATTGAAGCGTGGAAACAAGCTTACTTACAGTTGGCAGATATCTTAATTGGTGTTGAAAAACAAAAATATGAACAACTTGAAAGCTTGAAAGGTGGATGGGCTGGCTGGCGTTCATTTGAAATTACGCAAATTGACCCACTTGAGTCTGGCAAACGCTTTACTTTAAAGGCAACTGATCATGAAGATGTACTCACCAGCCCAGCAAATGCTTTTATTTCTGTAAAAGTTCAAGTACCTAACCAACAGCTTGAACAACCAAAAGCATTTAAGTTCACAGAGGCTCAAGAGGACAATACTTATCATTTTGATGTTCAACCAGAAGAAGACCATACAGAGTTCTCTGTTTCAAACATTTTGCTTGAGCACTATAGAGTTGGTGATCAAGTACAAGTTTCAGCTCCTTTAACGCTGTAACTTAAAAAGCTCTAGCCTGAAAGTTTTATTCTTTAGACTTTCAGGCTAAGATGATCAACCTCCTAACCTTTAGTTTTTGGTGATCATGCAACTTAATAAATTTACCGATTATGCTTTGCGAATATTAATGTATGTCGCTCGTCCAAGTGATGCGCCGTACACGATTGCAGAAATCGCTCAAGATTTATATGTTTCGCAAAATCATCTTGTGAAGGTTGTCCATTTTATGGGTAAACAAGAGTGGATTATTACCATTCGCGGCAAAGGTGGTGGAATTCGATTAAATCCAAAAGCTTTAGATTTAAAACTTGGAACAATTGTCCGAATTTTACAAGGTGACCACCAAATTGTTGAATGCAATACACCACCTTGTGTTTTACGCTCCCATTGCGGTTTGAAAGGTATTCTTGATCAAGCTTTGGAAAGCTTTTATCAAAGTTTAGATCAATATACGTTAGGTGAAGTTTTACAACAGCCAAAATCCGCTTCAGATCACTCCCCTATCGCCTTTTTGCAAATCTAGTACCCGTTATTCTATTTATCTTTTTAAGCAAGCTTACTGAAAATTAGCAAGAATAACCAAGCTCCTTTATACTAGGCGCGAGCCCTCTCATTTAAAAAGTTATTTTTTATGCGTCGTAGTGAAAAATCGAAAGACACCAAAGCCAGACTCGCACCCAAGCAAAAGATCAGTTATGAAAAGAAACCGGATCCAGCGATTACAGCCTATGCTGTGCAATCTCTAAACTGGTTACGCCAAGCTGAATTTTTAATGAGTGCTCCTAAATTGGCACTATGTGTTGAAGATAGCGGCTACGAGATTGCGTTTGCCGGACGTTCAAATGCAGGAAAATCTAGCGCAATTAATGCATTAACAAACCAGAAACAGCTTGCACGTGCCTCCAAAAAACCTGGGCGCACGCAAATGATTAACTTTTTCAGCCTAGGTAATCCAGATCAACGCTTAGTTGACCTTCCTGGTTATGGTTATGCAGCCGTACCAGAAGATATGAAACGTGTATGGCAAAAAGAATTAGAAAACTATCTAATCCATCGTAAAAGCTTACAAGGTTTGGTTTTACTCATGGATATTCGCCACCCTTTACAGCACTTTGACATGATGATGCTAGAGTGGGCTTATTCACGCCATTTATTTGTTCATATTCTTTTAACCAAAGCAGACAAACTGAACCGCGGCCCAGCGAACAAAGTATTGCTTGAAGTTAAACAACAACTGAAAAAAATGAAGCTTGATTTCTCGATTCAGCTTTTTTCTTCATTAAACAAACTAGGTTTAGAAGAGCTAGCAAGTGTGATGGCTGGACGATTGCACTTTACGCTTGAACAACAGCCAGAATTTGACGTTGATACAATCCCAGAAGCGAGCGATGAGGATGCAGAAGAGTAAATCGTCAAAACAGATACAATTTCTTCATTAAATTTATATTCAATTGGCCCCTATTGCTAAACACAAATGTAGGGGCTTTTTTTATACTCATCATAACTTCATCGAGTTAAAAATCAGGACTAAATGATGAAATTGCTATCTTTTTTGAAGAATAAGGCTTTAGGTTCTTCTATTGATTATAAAATTCTTCCACGCAAGGTAAAATTTGACTGGAAAGATACCCCTGTAGACTGGATTCCAAACCAACCATTTGCAAGTTATTTTATTAATGAAATTAACAATATCTTGCCTGCTGGAGAGTTCTGGTTTTGCCGGCTCTATAACAAGGTTTTACCTCGTATTACTGATGAAAAACTTAAACAGGATGTACAAGCATTTATTCGCCAAGAAGCAATGCATGCAAACGCACACACTTCTGCCAATAAAGAATATTTAAGTGCACGCAATATTGATATCCAGAGAAATCTGGACATTATGAATTATCTATTTACTACTGCTTTGGCAGATAAGCCTTTTGACAAAGAAGTTCCGCAATTCTTGCAAGAGCAATGGGATTTATTCCGTTTAGGTGTTATCGCGACAGTAGAGCACATGACATGTGTCCTAGGTAAATATGCGCTTTATAACAAACGCTGGGAAGAGTTAGGCGCAGATCCAGAAATGGTAGACTTGGTAAAATGGCATGGTTCAGAAGAAATTGAACACCGCACGGTTGCTTTCGATTTATATCGCCATTTAGGAGGTGGTTATATCCCGCGCTATTATTTAAGTCTTGCAGTGATTGTGCTTGTGTTAGGGCTATGGGTAGACGGCGCTGCACATATTATGAAGCAAGATCCACGTTTTGCTGATGCTGCCAAATCTAGATTTTTCCCAGCTTGGGTTGCTCTAGAATGGTATAAAATTAGCCGAAAAGATAATCAGGTTTTACCAAACCCAATCTGGCTTATTGCTCAGCAAATTGACTACCTCATGCCGTGGTATGATCCAGTTAAAGAAGGCAGCACTGAAGATGCGGTAAGTTATTTATCGCAGTCGCCAGCAGCCAAAAGAGCTGAATTACAAGCAGCTTAAAATAAAAAAGCAGGATATAAATCCTGCTTTTTTATTTAGAGATTAGATACTGATATCTTTATCTTTGGTATATCGATCTACTACCACACTAATCATCATATCACCTTGCACATTTACAACCGTTCTTACCGTATCGAGTAAACGATCGATTGGAAGTAAAATCGCAATTGCTTCGGCAGGTAAACCCACAGACTGTAATACCATAATCATGGTAACCATACCCGCACTTGGAATTCCTGGCGCTCCAAGTGATGCGATCATTGCGGTTAGGCACACTACAATTTGTTGTGTCAGGTTTAAGTCTAGTCCAACTAGATTTGCCACAAAGAGCGCGGCAGCAGCTTCATATAAAGCTGTACCATCCATGTTGAGCTGTGTACCCAATGGAATCACAAAACCTGCAGTTTGAGGACGAACACCTAAGTTTTCCTGTGCGCATTTCATACTCAGCGGCATAGTGGCAGAGCTAGAGCTCGTTGCAAATGCGGTAATTAAAGCTGTACGTGTGCCTTTGAAGAAAGTCCAAGGACTCATACGACCAAAAATCCAAAGCAGTAGCGGTAGAACAACAGCGCCATGAAAAATAGTAGTACCTGTTACCACAGCAGCAAACTCCGCCAATCGGCTTAATACTGAAATGTCTTCGGTGGCCATTAATTTAGCGAGTAAGGCAAAAATACCTAACGGCGCCAATTTCATTACCCAACCTACTAACATCATCATCATTTCAAAAAACTGATGACTCAATACCCGAATACTTTTAAAACGTTCGCCACCATGAACTAAAGCAACACCCACAAATAGAGCAAACACGACGACAGCTAAAACATTCCCGTCACTAAAAGCTTTAAATGGGTTAATTAAAGTATTTTGAATAAAATTAGTGAAGAAAGTTGCCGGGTTTAAACTATCTGGTGTTTGATAGCTTTGCATAGATGCCTGAAAAATTGAAATATCTACACCTCGCCCGACCTCAAACAAATGAGCACAGCTAATACCTAAAATTAAGGCCAAGGTGGTGGTGGTGATACAACACAAGAATGTGATTTTCCAAACTGGGCCTAATTGTCCACCTGCCTGCAAATTTGAAACTCCAACCACAATGGAGCTAAAAATTAATGGCACCAACAACATTTTAAGTAGCCCAATAAAAACACTACTTAATATGCCTAATCCATATAAACTGTGCTTTACAAAAGCAGTGTCCGGATACATGGTAAGTAGGAAGCCAAAGGCTAAACCTAAAATGGCAGCAATCAGAATTTGTGTATTTAAGTTCATATCAACATTATTTTTTTCAGTAGGCAATCCTTTTGTAAATATGACATGAGCTTGCTTTTCATTCGAGCAATTTTTTGTCACATCGTTTCAATTAAAAATAAAAAAGCCATCTTTTCAGATGGCTCATTGTTATTTATTGAGTTTCAATTTCCAGTAAACGCATCAAACCCTCTTGCACCGTACTACATACGAGTTGGCCATTTTGCCACATACGGCCAAAGTTTAAACCGCGAGAAGCCGCACTGACTGTAGCTTCCATGTCATAGAGCATCCATTCATCAGCACGAAGTGGGCGATGGAAATAAATCGCATGATCAATACTGGCACATTGCAAACTTGGAGAAATATAACTTAAGCCATGTGGTCTTAAAGCTGTTGTCATCAAAGTAAAGTCTGAGTAAAACGCTACAATTGCTTGATGCAATGAAATGTCATCCAGCTGTTTTGGAATACGGTCATGGGTACGGATATAGTGCGCATTAAAAGGCGCTTCCGGTTGTGGTTGAAATGGATTGACTGGATCAATCGGACGGATTTCAACATGACGCTCACGCATAAAACTTGCACGAACATTTTCCGGTACAAAATTCAGGATACCTTCTTTCAACTCACTTTCCGATTTTAGCGCTTCAGGAGCTGGGTAATCTGGTTCTGGATGCTGATAGTTCAAGCCTTCTTCAGGGTTAGCAAAAGACACCATTGCCGAGAAAATAACTCGTCCATGCTGAATTGCCCGAACTTGACGGCTGACAAAGCTTTTGCCATCACGCAAACGGTCTACTTCATAGATGATTGGAGCATTAATATCACCACCATATAAAAAGTAGGCATGCAGAGAATGCGCAGGACGATCAGTTGTGTAAGAAGCAGCACGTAATGCTTGACCGAGAACCTGACCTCCAAAAACACGTTTACCGACCAAATTACGGCTAATTCCACGGTAAATATTTTCTTCAAGCTTTTCTAAAGTGAGCAGCTCAACCAGTTCTTGGGTTAACGCATTCATGAGAGATACCTTCATATTGCAGGCAAAATTGGTATTAAAGGACAGATGTGTAGAATCTATTGTGCCATAAAAAACTATTTGTACATGGAACAATCAGTCAACTTCTGACAAACATTGCCTTTAAAACAGCTAAAAATACGATTTTTAACGATAAAAAATGCCAAAAGAATTATAATTTATCAGAAAATAGCATATTGTTTTTTTTAATAAATACCGCAAAATATTTACCCTCTGCCTTTGGTGCCGGGATTTGTCTTTAAGAAGTAGGAGTTCTTATGTCCAAGAGTGGGTTTGGTCAAATGTATCGTCGGCTTTCGAGTAAACTACTTGACCTCGTGGTAACACCACATGTTCTTGGGGAAGTTCCTACTGAACCAGTATCAGCAACAACAGAAACAGAAGCGAAGACCGAGCGCCAAAAAGTAGTGTGCTATGTCTTGCAAAATCATTCTCGCAGTAATGCTTTAGTGGTGGATGGAGAAACTCGTCGCTTAAATTTAAAACCAGCGCTAGATCCATTAGTCATCGGTACTCATCAGGAAAAAGCTTCAGTTTTATTTTTACAACACAATGATGAAAATAACCTACTGAATCCCCCTCCTCATGCTTTTCCGCCACGTTTAATTAAACTGATCGAAGTTTTACAAGCAAATCCTGAACTCGACATAGAACTGGTTCCGGTAACCGTTTTATGGGGTCGTTCTCCAGATAAAGAAGACTCTTGGTTTAAGTTGTTATTCTCAGATACATGGGCAACACCAAGTACAGTTAAACAGCTTGTGAATATTGGTTTGCATGGTCGCCAATCTTATTTGGAATTCCATGAACCACAGTCTTTACGTGACCTCATTGAATATGCTCAGAAGCATTATCCGAACCTTTCGCCAGCAACTTATATTGTTAGCACTTTAAATGACTACCTTGATCGCCAACGTGAAGTTGTTTTAGGCCCTGACTTATCAGACCGCCGCAATGTCATGCAGTCGGTATTAAAGTCTCGTGATGTTCAAGAAGCCATTCGACGCGAAAGTATTCGCGGTAAAATCAGCATGCTTGAAGCAGAGCGTCGTGCGATTGGTTATGTGAATGAAATCGTATCTGATTATTCTCACTCAGCAGTACGTTTTGCAGATTTGGCGTTAACACGTCTATGGACTCAGCTTTATGACGGCGTAGAAGTTCATAACTTCAGTACTGTCCGAGAGCTTGCAAAAGACTATGAAATTGTTTACACACCATGTCACCGTAGCCACATTGACTACTTACTACTATCTTATGTGATTTATAAACGTGGCTTGATGGTTCCGTATATTGCTGCGGGCGACAACCTAAACTTACCTTTCGTTGGTCAGCTTTTACGTGGTGGTGGTGCCTTCTTTATTCGCCGCTCTTTCCGTGGTAATGGTCTTTATACTTCTGTATTTAAAGAATATTTATATAGTATTCTTTCTCGCAATACACCACTTGAATACTTTATTGAAGGTGGACGTTCGCGCACAGGCCGCTTATTACCACCGAAAACCGGCATGCTCGCAATGACAGTCCATAGTCATTTACGTGGCCGTGCCAAGCCGATTGTATTTGTGCCAACTTACATTGGTTATGAGCGCCTTATGGAAGGTTCCACCTATGTAGGCGAAATGCAAGGTAAGCCAAAAGAAGCCGAGTCTATTTTTGGTATTTTAAAAACACTCCGAAAAATTGAACGTATTTTCGGTAAAGTACACGTTAACTTCGGTGAACCTGTTTTTCTAGATGACTTGCTTAAGCAGCATAATGCTGAGAACGTTTATATTGAAAAGAACGATGACCCAGTGCCACCTGCTGTTTCAGAAGCAGTAAACAGTTCTGCAAATGCGATTTTAGAAAATATTAACCGTGCGGTAGTGATTAACCCGGTTTCTTTACTTTCAATTATTTTGCTTGCAACACCAAAGCATACGCTTGATGAAGAAATCTGTATTAAGCAGCTTGAAGCTTACCGCAATTTAGCATCAAATTTCCCTTACGATCAGCGCACAGAAGTAACGCCGCTATCTGGTAAGGAAATTATTGCTTATGGCTTAAAGCTTAAATTGATTAAGCGCGTACAGCATGCCCTTGGTGACATTATTGCGATTGAAGATAACCAAGCAGTTCTCCTCACCTATTTCCGTAATAACATTTTGCATGCATTCGTTTTACCTTCATTGATTGCATCTCTTGTTGAACATAACGGGAAAATTAGCCGTGCTGATTTAAGCAATGTCATCTATACGCTTTATCCATTCTTAAAAGCTGAACTATTCCTTAAATGGAAAAGTAGCGAACTTAAAGAACAGATTGAGCAATATGCAGATGCATTGGTTCAATCAAATCTTATTCAACAAGATGACGAAGGCAATTTAATTAGCTCTGCACCGAATACTGAAGAGCATAACCAGCTTGTTGTATTAGCAACACCTGTTAAACAAAGCCTTGAACGTTATTATATGACTTTAGCTTTAATCACTCAGCGTGGTTCAGGCAATATTTCAGCAAAACAAGTTGAAGAATTAAGTCATTTATTAGGACAACGTTTATCAGTTCTTTATGAATTTAACTCTCCTGAATTCTTTGACAAAGCATTGTTCCAAAGCTTTATCAAAGTTTTAACTCAACAAAACTACATTCGAACGAATGACCAAGGCCAAATCGAGTTTGACGATAATTTCCGTCAAATGGCAGCAGGCGCACAGTTGGTGCTTGATGAAGTGACATTACAAATGTTGCAACACATCACGACCTTTACTGATGAAGAGTTAAAAGAAGCTCTTGAAGCAATGGCTTCTCAGCAAGCTAAACGCCGTTTAAAACGTAAAAAAGCTTAGAATCTTCATATAAAATAAAAGGCAACTTAAGTTGCCTTTTATTTTATCTACTCATTGGACATTCAAAGTAACGCGGATCATCAATACAACGTAAGCGTTTCATTAGCTCCACAAAGTAGGCATCGTAATAACCGGAGCGAACATATTGATTGCGTATTTTTGCCACCATAATGTCATAGCTCTGCTTTTCGTAAAAAGAAACGTCAACCCAATAATAGGCTGGTAAATGGTTTTCCCATTGTATAGCTCGATTTGTTAATAATTGACTATTTTGGACAAACCAAGCCCGAATTTTTCGTCCAAAGTTGGCTGGATAAGCTTGCGGTTTAATAATTATATTTACCCCGAAATACGCCAAAGGAAAATTAATCACCTGAGTATCTGGCCCAAAATCTTTCTGTAGGTTATAAGGCAAAAGACCATAAACAGGCGCTGGCATAATATCGATTTTATTTTGTTGAAACTGCGCAATCGCATTCGATAAATCAACATATACCGGCTGCGCACCTACACTTCTCACCAAAGCTTGTTGTGGCGGGTTATTGGCCAGAACTCCAATTCGTTGACCTCTAAGCTGTGCCACTTTTGATATTTTTTTGGTTTTCATGACCATATTTGCAGTTCCAACCGGAATCATACCGACTGCTTCATAGTCTTTATTAATTAATCTTTTCTCAATTGTAGGATGATTTAAAAGCTGCAATAGATTTCGTGCAGTCCGGTTATTGGGTATAAGACCAATACCTGAGGTACTGCCCATAAAATGATTATACTGATAAGTATTAAAGTTACTGGCAGCTAAGCCTGAGCATTTACCTTCATCAAAGGCTTGAATAGCTTGCTGCTCTTTTTGATAACTAACGACTTTGAATTTGACCTGATATTGCTGAGCATATAGACGAATGTCATTTAGTCGGCGCGTAATATCCCCTTGGGTACCCGCTGGATCATATGCACACCACACCTGATCCCCAGCCCAACTCGTAACTGACGTTACACTCAAAAAGAGAGCTAAACAAAATTTTTTCACTTTTAACCTTTTTATCTTTATCGGCAATTTAACTGCCTCATCAGGTATTTCTGTTGTTATTTAAAGTTTAGTCTAAATTTTAATTTGTACCATGAGCATTTAAACATAATAAATAGTCATTAAAGCAAATTGGATGCTCAAGTTGAAAACCCGTCTCAAACAAATGTTTCGCATAAATTTTTTTGCCTGACACATGAGCTGAATCTAAGGTAAGTAGCGGTAAATCTAACTGACTTTGAAACCACAGTAAGACTTCATGCAAAGGTACAGGTGCATTATTAGCAACAAGGTAGCTTTTATGGGGTTTTTCAAAATCAGCTAAAAACGCCAAAAACCTTGCTAAATCATCAATATGAATACGGTTACTATAGTGAATATTTGGATAGGTTTGCGTGTGCTCAGCCATTCGTTTTAGACGATCAATAGAAGCCCCATAAATCCCTGTAGGACGCACAATCACGCACTGTGACGGAAAATACTTTTGCCATAGCAATTCCATATTGTGCAAGATATGCCCTTGGGCATCGTTTGGGTGAATCTCACTATGGTCATCAATTGTTTCACCAGAATTTTCACCATATACCCGCGTAGATGACACCACAATTAATCTTTTAACCGGATGCGATTTTAAAGCCTGACGAATAGGTTCAATACTATCCACATAAGTATGCTGATAACCTTCAACAGTACTATCGTCTGGAGAAAGTAAAATATACACTACATCTACAGGTGCAATTTCGCTTAAATCGAGCGTAAAAATATCCTGTACGAGATGTGTCCCATAAGGATCTGTCTTTTCACTACGGCTAATTGTGGTAATTTGATGTCCTTTCTCAAATAGTTGTTTAGCAACACGCTGAGATGTTTTACCATAACCGATAAATAATATATGCATAGAGAACTCGTTGAGGGGACATGACTTCAGTCCATCAGTTACAAGGCGTTGGATCGGCTTCAGCAGCCCTACTCGAAAAACTAAATATTTTTACCACAGATGATTTGCTGTTTCATCTGCCCCGTGATTATGAAGATCGCAGTACCATTATTCCTATGAATCAATTGGTGGTTGGTCGTAGTTATTTACTCGAGGGTGAAGTCAAATCTGTTGATTTCCCTCCAGGTAAACGTAAATCTATGGCCGCATTAATACAAGATGAATTTGGTAAGGTGACTTTACGCTTTTATCATATTTATAAAAATTTAACCGACAAAATAAAACCTGGTAACCGTTTACGTATTTTTGGTGAAGTTCGCGTAGGTGCACGAGGGCTTGAGCTTTATCATCCAGAAATTCAACTTATTAATGAACATACTCCCCTTCCAAAAACGCAACTCACAGCAATTTATCCAAGTACCGATGGACTAACACAAGCTAAATTACGCGAATATGTTAAACAAGCGTTGAAGCATCATAGTGATGCCTTACCCGAGTTACTCCCTAAACAATATACAAATGGGTATGCACTCAAAGAAGCTTTACATTACATTCACGAGCCGCCAGTTGATGCCAATATGATCCAACTGGCTCAAGGCTCTCATCCTGCGCAGCAACGTCTTATTTTTGAAGAGCTGGTCGCACATCAAATTAGTCTTCTCACTCGACGTGCTTATATTCGCCAAATTGCTTCACCTGCTTTTCCGAGTAGTAAAGTGCTTGCAAAAAAGCTACTAGAAGCTTTACCTTTTCAAATGACCAACGCACAAAAACGTGTATCAAAAGAAATTTTAAACGACTTAAAACAACATCAACCTATGCTGCGTTTGGTACAAGGTGATGTAGGGGCTGGAAAAACTTTAGTTGCAGCGGTTGCAGCATGTCATGCATTAGAAGCAGATTGGCAAGTTGCGTTAATGGCACCCACCGAAATTTTAGCAGAGCAGCATTATTTAAATTTTAAACGCTGGTTTGAACCTTTAGGTATTACGGTAGCTTGGTTGTCGGGTAAACAAAAAGGGAAAGCGCGGGCACACGCTGAGCAACAAATTAAAGAAGGCCATGCTGAACTAATTGTGGGTACTCATGCCTTATTTCAAGATAACGTTGAATTTGCAAAACTAGGACTCGTGATTATTGATGAACAGCACCGATTCGGGGTCGATCAACGATTAGCCTTACGCAATAAAGGCGCCGAACAGCTCACCCCACATCAACTGGTCATGACTGCAACGCCAATTCCTAGAACACTGGCAATGAGTGCTTATGGCGATTTAGATACATCAATTATTGATGAATTACCGCCAGGCCGAACTCCAATTCAGACCGTCACGATTCCGCTAGATCGTCGTGAAGAAGTACTGCATCGAATTGCTTCAAACTGCCGAGAAGGTAAACAAGCCTACTGGGTATGTACTCTGGTTGAACAGTCCGAAACTTTAGATGCTCAAGCCGCCGAAGCCACTTATCAAGAAATGAAAGAGCGCTTTCCTGAACTTAATATTGGTTTGGTTCATGGCAAAATGAAAGCCGATGAAAAACAGGCTGTCATGCAAGCATTTAAAAACAATGAACTACAGCTGCTAATTGCCACAACTGTTATTGAGGTTGGGGTAGATGTACCTAACGCTTCGATTATGGTCATTGAGAATGCTGAACGATTAGGGCTTTCACAGCTACACCAATTACGAGGGCGTGTAGGACGAGGTGCAAAAGCCAGTTTTTGTGTTCTTCTCTATAAACCACCACTTTCACAAAATGGGCAAGAAAGACTTTCAATTTTAAGAGAAAGTAATGATGGCTTTGTTATTGCTGAAAAAGATCTTGAGCTAAGAGGCCCGGGTGAGTTATTAGGAACAAAACAAACAGGTGATATGGGTTTCCGTGTCGCACGTTTAGAGCGAGATGATCATTTATTGAGTCAAGCACACTACGTTGCACAACAAGTTCTAAAAGATTACCCTGAGCAAGCTGATGCCTTATTGAAGCGCTGGCTTCCCGAAGCTCCTCGATACGCATATGTTTAAGTTTTTAAACCCACAGTATCTTTTTCAGTTGCTGTCCCCTTGCCTACTTTGCGAAATAGGAACACGAGAAAAATATTCTCTTTGTAAAGAATGCTGGGAACAGCTACCGTGGCTTAAGCAAACCATTCAGCGCAATGATCAGTCTGTTCTTGTGGCCTGTCACTACGCCTATCCAATTAACCGGATTATTCAGCAGTTTAAATATGAACAAAAATTACATTACCAAACCTTACTCGCTGAAGTTTTACAGCAATTAAAATTTCCTAAGGTACAAGCGATTGTACCCATGCCTATTTCCAAACAACGTTTAACTGAACGTGGTTTTAATCAATCCTTATTACTCGCCAATCTTTTGAGTAAGCAATTAAAAATACCAGTTTGGCAGCCTGTACAACGCTTAAATGAGCATTCTCAAAAGGGATTATCTCGACTCGAAAGATTTGAAAATATTGAACAGCAATTTGTTGCGCTCACTCAAGAAAAACGGCGTTATCGTCGTGTACTGATTATTGATGATGTAATCACAACAGGAAGTTCAATTCACGCTTTATGTCAGGCGCTAAAACAGCTAGGGTGTACATCTATTCATGCCAGTTGCCTAGCTGCTGCTTCATCTACATCATATTAAAATTATAGAGTTATAGATAAGTTCTGCTCACACCACGGAATTACAATTTCTTTGGTTAATGGTGCGAGTTTTGTCTCGGAATCATTAAATTTCACCCACTTCATTTCAGCAATTTCAGCTGCAATTTGTGGAGATTGTTTTAATCGAACCAAATATAAATGGCTAATAAGCGTATGATCCGGTTCATTGGCAGCTGCTGTCTCAAAACGCCCTATAAATTGTTCTATTACACACGGGCTGCCTATTTCTTCCAAGATTTCACGCTGTATAGCAGTTTCCGGAGCCTCATTCGGCTCCAGTTTACCGCCTACCTGCATAAAAGCTTGTGTATTACGCTTTCTAACAAGCAATAATTCATTTTGTTCATTTAAGATCACCGCAGCGGCAACCGTAATTGTTTTCACCTATTTAACCTCATTTATGGTTGAACGTCGGCATTTGTCCATTTCGGAGCAGGAGCCTGATATTGCTCAAATTGTTGAAGAATATCTTCAATTTTGTCTGAGGCAATCAATTTATCAACAAACCGTGCTTGGCTAAATCCGTTATCTACAGTTCCTTGAATCATTTTAAGCAAATCTTCATAAAAGCCAGCTACATTTAGAAAAGCACACGGCTTTTGATGAATACCTAATTGTGCCCATGTCCATTGTTCAAAGATTTCTTCCAATGTACCTGCCCCACCTGGTAAAGCAATAAAACCGTCCGACAGATCTGCCATTTTGGTTTTACGCTCATGCATATTTTCGACGACATATAATTTTGTCAGTCCAGGATGAGCTAACTCGCGATCAACTAAAGCACGAGGAATTACCCCAATGACCTGCCCGCCGGCTTGCAAAGCACTATCAGCAACAACACCCATTAAACCAGAACGGCCACCGCCATAAACGAGTGTTTTACCTTGTTTAGCAATAGCTTCACCGGTTAATTGAGCAATTTGTTGAAAGATTGGGTTTGAACCAAGAGATGAACCACAGAAAATACAAATTGAATTCATAGTATAAAAACCGTTTTATTGAACTGTCATGCTGACAAACTAGACTATCGACAGAGTTTTTTTTTGCAAAATAGCGTATTGGCAAGTGTTTTTCGGCAAATCCTTGTCTAAAATACACCCATCAATTTCCATCAGACTGCGTAAGGAAAAAAGACACATGCTTGAAGCCTTTTATGCCACAGAACGCGGAAGTCTGGAAGATGCCACCATCAATGGTGGATTTGATCTACATCCCGAATTAGTATGGCTTGATCTTATTGCACCCTCTCAAGAAGAACAACAATGGGTCTTAGATGCTTACAATCAGAACTTACCTACACTAAAGTCGTTAGAAGACATTTCATCTTCTGCTCGATTCTACCGTGATGATGACGGTATTTTGCATATCAGCACCTATTTTTTAACGAAAAATAAAAATTATCAGGTTGATGGGGATGCCGAAGATTCTTCCCATATGCTTGCCATGGTGCAGACTGTTGCATTCATCTTACATAAAGACCGCTTATTTACTTTACGTGGTGAAAAGTTAGTTGCCTTTCGTGCTTTTCGTGCTCGAGCTCGTCGTAATGACTACGAAATGGATTATAAAGATCCAACATGGATTTTATTGGGCTTACTTGAAGCAAAGCTAGATGAGCTTGCGGATATCTTGGAAGATATCCACAAGGATCTAGAAAAATACTCAACCGAGGTTCTCAATAACCATCAACGTGAACAGATTTTAGATCTTGATGACATGATTACCCGCTTGGCACAACAAGAAGACATGCTTGGAAAAGCACAGCTCTGTTTAATTGATTTGCGCCGTGTTTTAACGTTTTTGTCTCGTCCACGTGCTTTAGGCAGTCATATCTACGATGCAGATATTCGAGAACTTAGTGAGGATGTTCGCTCGCTTGTCGAACATGACGCTTTCTTATTTCAAAAAGTACGATTCTTGCTTGATACAACGTCAGGATTTATTAACACTGAACAAAACGATACGATCCGTCGATTCTCGATATTACCAAGTATGTTGGCACCACCTATGTTAATCGCCAGTATCTATGGTATGAACACTGATGTACTTCCTTTCGCACACGGTACAACCAGCTTTATTATCGTTTTACTAATTATTATTGGTTTCTTTATTGGGCCTATCATTTATTTCCGCTGGAAAAAATGGATTTAAAGAGATTACCCAGCAAATTTTGTATATAAAAAAGCACCTAAATTTAGGTGCTTTTTTATCTTTGCTCATCAAACCAAATGTAGGTCTTCTTGCAAATGGCAGGCTTGAATGATTTTCAGCATCTTCTCCGGTACATTTTTAAAATGTAATCCAGACTTTTGTGGAGTTTGACGTAGCCATTGCACTAAAACAGCCAAGGCTAACGTATTACCATGCTCAAGCTGCTTTAAATCAACAATTAAAGGAAAGCTTGTTTGCTTTTTAATAATTGCCAATCCAGCTTGGTATTGTTGTTCAGCATTTTCAAAATCAATTTTGCCTGAAACAACTAACTCTTGGTTAAGATACTGAACCACTCTTCACCTACTTATTTTTGTTTATTCTGATTAACAGCAGCATCTGCATCAGGTTGGAACGTAGCAATTGCTTTATTCAAATCACCGCCATTACGTTTCACAGTTGCAGCAAATTGGTTACGGAACTGCAATCCTAAATCAATACCAGAAACATTGATGTTACGGATTTTCCATTGCGAACCTTTGTCTGCCAACTGGAACGACACAGGAATTTTTTCACCATTGTGATTAAAATCTAAAGTCACAACAGGGTTTTTACCAGCTGTCGCCTTGTATGGACGCATCGTGTAAGTTTGGTTTGTATACTTAGCAAATGCACTACCGTAATTCTCAATTAATGTATTACGGAAGTTCGTTTCAAACTGAGCACGCTGTGCAGCAGTACTATATTGGTTTGTTGCATAAGTACCCATCACAATACGAGTAAACGCTTGTGAATCAACATACGGGTCTAAGTTTTGGCGTACAATTGTTTTTACTAATGCTGGGTTATTTTGCAATTTAGCATGATCGGCTTTTAAACGAGAAATCAAGCCATCAGCAACACGCTTAATAAAGTCAGGTGGTGCTTCTGAAGGTGCAGCAAAAGCTGTACCAGCAATCATAGTAGACAAAATACTTGCTGTAAGGGTTTGTTTAAACAACGTATTCACCTGGAACCACTCCTTCAAATAATCTCTTACTCAACAAATGACGGCTGTGCACTGCTGTCAGTACTTGCAGGAGCTTTTTCTTCTGCTGAGGATGAACCAGCGGCAACCTTACCTGCGCCACCACCAGTAATAAATTTACTAATAAGATCTTCTAGATCCATCGTTCCTTGGGTATTAGAAATAGTATCGCCACGTTTAAGGTAGTTTAGACCACCACCCGGTACGATTTTTAAATATTTCTCACCCAATAAACCATTGGTTGCAACCATTATATAAGCATCTTCATCAATACTTGTGATGGAGTTCATGTTACTGATCAGTTGCTGTTCCATTGTTTTTTGTTGCGCTGGAGTCGCTTGCGTATAATCAGAACTGTAACGTAATTCGTCTAAAGCATTTTTTTGAACTTCTTTTAACTGTTCAGCATTAAAGCTTGTCAGTTTTCCATCAAGATCAAAAGTAACCGTAGCCAAACGTGTAACCGGATCAAGCGTGATTGAATCAACGCGGCCAATTGTTACACCGCTCATCGTCACTTTAGCACGAGGCTTTAAACCATTAACGTTATCAAACTGAGCTTTCATGGTGTAGCCATCGCTCAAGTTCGTGCCCACTAAACCACTCACTTTCATTGCTAAAAAGAATAAAGCAATACCGAAGATAATGACAAAGATACCTACGGCCAGCTCACTAGTACGTGATTTCATTAAATCCCTCCGAACATGACCGCAGTCAACACGAAATCAAAACCTAAAACACATAATGAAGAATATACAACCGTGCGGGTCATTGCCGTTGCAATGCCTTCAGGTGTCGGATCACATGCATACCCTTGGAAAACAGCAATCCATGTACACAGCAAAGCAAATACAATGCTCTTAATAATGCCATTTACGACATCGTGGCCAAATTGAACATTATTTTGCATACCACTCCAAAAGGAGCCTTCATCAACGCCAAGAAAGTCAACTCCAACCAATTTACCGCCCACAATACCAATCGCAGCAAAAATAACGGTTAACATTGGCAAACTGACTATACCAGCCCAAAGACGTGGTGATACGATTTGCTTTAAAGGATCAACACCAATCATTTCCATACTGGCAAGCTGTTCACTTTGTTTCATCGAACCAATTTCAGCAGTCAATGCAGAACCTGCTCGTCCAGCGAAGAGCAAAGCTGCAACGACCGGTGCAAGCTCACGCAGTAAAGTTAAAGACACCATTGTGCCTAGCATTGATTCACTACCAACATTGACTAATATTGAGTAGCCTTGCAATCCGAGTACCAGACCAATAAATAAGCCTGATACCGTGATAATGAGTAAAGACATTACCCCTACACGATGCATTTGATAGACGAAACGTCCGAAACCGCCCGCTGAAGGTAATGAAAAAATAATCTGTAAGAGCATCAGTGCCGCAACACCAATCCCTCGAATCCGCTCAATAACGAGTCTACCTAACCAGGCTATCGTATTCATGGACGAACCTCGTTATCTAAATAAGCTTGGTGGCTAAACTGGTATTCAACCGGACCTTCTGCCGAGCCGGTTAAGAACTGTTTTACAAATGGAGAAGCATAAGCTTGTAATTCTTCTGGCGTTCCTTCCCCTTGAATCTTCCCTTCCGCTACAACATAAATGTAGTCAGCAATAGAGAGGGTTTCAGGAACATCATGCGAAACAATAATCGTAGTTAGATCTAAAGCTTCTCGCAATGAACGAATGAGACGTGTTAAAACACCCTTCACAATCGGGTCTTGCCCCGCAAAAGGTTCGTCATACATAATTAAATCGGGATCAAGCGCAATTGCACGAGCTAAAGCGACCCGTCGGTTCATACCACCTGACAACTCAGTAGGCATAAGCTGTTCTGTTCCACGCAAGCCCACCGATTCAAGTTTTAAAGCGACCAGTTCTGCAATGAGATTTTCAGAAAGCTTAGTATGCGCACGAATTGGAAAAGCGACATTTTCATAAACCGACATATCGGTAAATAAAGCTCCACTCTGGAACAGCATTCCCATACGCGCACGTGCTGCAAATAATTCCTGGCGTGACATTTGAGCAATATCTTTGCCATCAAGCAAAACTTCGCCCTGATCGGGAACAAGCTGCCCACCAATCAAGCGTAATAAAGTCGTTTTACCTGTACCAGATGGTCCCATAATGGCCGTGATCTGGCCTCGACGTATATTTAAACTAATATTGTCATAAATGACGCGTTCCCCTCGGTTAAAACTCAAGTTTTTCACTTCAATCAGTGATTGAGTCGAGAGAGGAGTTTTATTATTCATAATGGCAATCATTCCTGCACTTTTATGCCCGCATACTATAACACTGAATTTTGGGAATCTTGTTGTAATTTTGACAAAAGCAAAACAAGCTAATATAGGAATATGAGCTAGATTTTGAAAAGAAATTTATTGATCGAGAACTTGAAACTGGTCTACGAAATGGCCAGTTAATAAAGCATAGGCAAAGTAAATTCCATTGCACAAAGCAAGTGCAATAAAAAGATATGGCAAACCACGTTGAAATAAGAATTTACTCAACCATGCCAAAGGCGACTCTTTTCGCTTACTTTTACGCATTATTACAATAAACATTGAACTGTTTCACACTTTGTTATTTTATAACAAAACTAAAAAATAAAAAAGGCCAGTATGTAAACTGGCCTTTTTTTAAATCTCTTAAAGATTAACGGTCGAATTTACGACGGCGCTCACCACGAGATTCTTGATTAAAGTGTTCTTCGCGAACTGCGCGACGTGGACGGTCTTCACCACCAAAGCTACGTTTTGGACGATCACCAAAACCACCTTCACGACGTGGACGATCTTCACCACCAAAGCTACGTTGTGGACGGTCACCAAAACCGTTTTCACGACGTGGTTTATAGTCTACGCGGTTACCACGATTGTCATCATTTGAATCAAAACGAGGCTTATCGTTAAAACCACCTTCACGGCGTGGACGATCTGAGTTGAACTCGCGACGCGGACGATCTTCACCACCGAAGCTACGTTTTGGACGGTCTTCAAAACCACCTTCACGACGTGGACGGTCTGAGTTGAACTCGCGACGTGGACGGTCTTCACCACCGAAGCTACGTTTTGGACGGTCTTCAAAACCACCTTCACGACGTGGACGATCTGAGTTGAACTCGCGACGTGGACGATCTTCGCCACCGAAAGCAGGACGCTCACCACGAGGCTTATCATCAAAGCTACGACGTGGACGATCATCACGACCACCTTCACGACGTTTGAAGTTACCTTCACCTTCGAAACGACGACCACCGCCGAAACCGCCACCACGACGACCATCACGGCCACCGTTACCACCACGACCGCCTTCACGACGTGGACGAGCTGGAGGTGGAGATGGCTCTAAACCTTCAATTTCAGAAACATTTAAACGAGCTTCTAAGTAATCTTCAAGCGCACGGATTTTACCGCGTTCACGATAAGTCGCTAAAGTAATCGCTTGACCTGTACGACCAGCACGACCTGTACGACCAATACGGTGTACATAATCTTCATGCTTCATTGGTAAGCCGAAGTTAATAACGTGTGAAATTGTTGGAACGTCAAGACCACGTGCAGCAACGTCAGTAGCAACTAAGATTTTCGCACGGCCTTCACGGATACTACGTAAACGACGGTTACGAACTGTTTGCGGCATTGCACCGTGAAGTGCAACAACTGAATGACCTGCTTCTGCAAGTTCTTCAGCCAACATATCTGTATCTTCTTGTGTGCTCGCGAATACAACAGCTTGGTCAAGCGTTTCATCAGCCAACCAGTGAGTCAGAAGTTTCTTCTTGTGTTCGAAACCATCTGTCCAGTGTAAAGTTTGGGTGATGTCAGTATTGGTGCTGTGACCAGTTTCAATTGCAATACGCTCAGGTTCATTCATCATGCGCTCAGCAAGACGAATAATACGGTCAGCAAAAGTTGCAGAGAACATTAACGTTTGACCACGATTCGCAGCCAAGTCACTGATCGCTTCTAAGTCTTCAGAGAAACCAAGGTCTAACATACGGTCAGCTTCGTCCACGATTAAAGCATCAACTTTGTCTAGCTTTAATTGACGACGGTTAACTAAGTCTAATAAACGACCTGGAGTCGCAACTACAACTTGAGCACCTTTAAGCTGTTGAATTTGTTTACCAAAAGGCATACCACCCATAATTGCAGCAATACGAACACCTTTCATGTGACGTACAAAAGCAATTGCGTCTTGGCTAACTTGTTGAGCCAATTCACGTGTTGGGCATAAAACTAAAATGCTAGGCTGAGTCACTGCTTTCATACGTTCTTTGAACGGAACGAAAGTATCTTGACCTGCCAAATTATGTAATGTCGGTAATAAGAATGCAGCAGTTTTACCAGAACCAGTCTGGCTAGAAACAAGAAGGTCTTTACCTTCTAAAGCAGCAGGAATAGATTGTTCTTGCACAGGAGTTGGGTTAGTAAAACCTAAACCTTCAAGAGCTTGTTGTAAGGTTTCGTGCAAAGAAAATTCGGCAAAAGTTTTGCTCATAGAGAGTTCCACCCCAAAGGGTGCTCCATTTTTAATAAATACAAATAGACATCGGCAAAAGCGGCAAAGCAAATATTAGCTGAATCTTATTATTCAGCAGCAATCCGAGTAACGACGATGTGGACTAAACGCACGCTTGATTACGGCCGCAACCTGAAGAATCGCTGAGCGATTGGGGCGCAAGAAATGGTCCTCTCTATGGACAGCGTGCGCTTACAATGAATAGAACAGAATGTTCAGGTAATGAACGGAAATTTAAGTGCGTGGGCGGATTATAGCAGAAAGAATTTAAAAGTCATGTGTTTTAATCAACTTTCTCGGTATTTCTACTGTTATTTGTATTTTACCGACCATTAAAAAGTAAAACCCTCTATAAAAAGAGGGTCTTACTCAGAAATAATTTTTTTAAATTATTTTGCAGCTTTGTCCCAAGCAGGAACTACAGTTTGCATTAATGGCTTTAACATTTTCAGTGAGCATGCAATCACTTGACCATTTTCAAGTGAATCATTACCACCACGTGCGTCAACCACAACACCACCAGCTTCCTTGATAATAAGCTCACCAGCAGCGATATCCCATGGCTTTAAACCAAGTTCAAAGAAACCATCGAAACGACCAGCAGCAACATAAGCTAAGTCGAGAGCAGCTGAACCACCACGGCGGATTTGAGCACCCGCTTGAGTCACAGCTAATAATGAAGCAAAGTGCTGTTCTGCATAAGACACAATTTCACCAGCACGTTTAGCACGGTAAGGGTGACCTACTGCCAAGAATGTGTTTTCTAGACTATCTTTTACATTTACGCGAATACGACGCTGGTTCATCACTGCACCACGACCACGACTTGCAGAGAACAATTCGTCACGTACCGGATCGTAAATTACGCCGTGCTGAGTAACACCTTTGTGCTGAACAGCAATAGAAATACAGAAATGAGGGAAACCATTAATAAAGTTTTGCGTGCCATCAAGAGGGTCGATCACCCAGCACCAGTCTGCATCGTGGCCTTTGCCCTCTTGCAAACCGAACTCTTCACCTAAGAAGCTATGGTTTTTATAACTTTTACGTAATGTATCAATCGTCAATTGTTCTAAATAACGATCTACACGTGTTACAGGACCATCAATGCCTTTCTCTTCAACTTGCAAATCGAGCTTATGACGATTTTGATGCGCTTTTAAAAGCTCTTGACCAACTGTTTGAGCCGCACGCGCAGCCATCACCACCATAGGTTCCATTGAACACCCACTACAATACAAATTTGAAGATTTTGACAAAGAATAATGCATAAAAGCGTATCCATTTTAGCAAATGAATACGCTTTTTGGGAAAAAATGTTTCGAAAAATTTTATTGAGGTATTAAACCACCTGATTTACCTTAAGCCATGCTCGCTCAATCGAGTTCAAAATACCCTTAGCATCTAAACCACAATCTTGTAGCATTTGATTATGTGTCGCCTGATGCAAGAACGAGTCTGGTAGACCTAAATTAATGATAGGTTTAACAATTTGTTCTTGAGCCATAAACTCATTCACTGCACTACCCGCACCACCCATAATCGCGTGTTCTTCAACTGTCACGAATAAATGAGTATGCTCAGCCAAGTCTCGAATCATTTGTTCATCAAGCGGTTTTACGAAGCGCATATTTACAACACACACACTGACGTCATGTTTTTGCGCAAATTGCTCAGCTGCTTCCAGAGCAACCATGACACGACTACCAAATGCTAAAACCGTAATCTGCTCATCACTGTTTGCTTTAATTTCTGCAACAATTTCAGCTTTACCCAATTCAAGAACAGTCATCTCTTTTTGGATTTCGACGCCCACACCTGCACCACGTGGATAGCGTACCGCAGCCGGGCCATTATAGGCATAGGCCGTATGAAGCATTTGACGGCATTCATTTTCATCTTTCGGTGCCATGATCACCATATTAGGCACAGTACGCATATAGGCATAGTCATATGCACCTGCATGCGTTGGACCATCTTCACCAACCAAGCCTGCACGGTCAATACCAAAAGTCACGTCAAGATTTTGCAATGCGACATCATGAATAAGCTGATCGTAACCACGCTGCAGGAATGTTGAATAAATGGCGACAACAGGTTTTAGCCCTTCGCATGCCATTCCTGCTGCAAGTGTTACAGCATGCTGCTCTGCAATCGCGACATCGAAGAAACGCTGAGGAAATTGCTTCGCAAATTTAACCATGCCCGAGCCTTCACACATTGCAGGCGTGATCGCAAGCAAACGCTCATCTTGTGCAGCTTCATCACATAACCACTCACCAAACACATCAGAGTATTTTGGTGGTGTTTTCCCGCCCGAAGCAGCATTAATTTTGCCAATCGCATGGTAAGTAATAGGGTCTGCTTCAGCAGGAGCAAAGCCTTTACCTTTCTTGGTATAAACGTGAACTAAACGTGGACCTTTGCGTTTTTTGAGCGCATTGAACACCTGAACCAACTGAGTGACATCGTGTCCATCAAAAGGCCCGAAATAATCAAAACCAATTGCTTTAAATAAATTATCTGCCGCGTCGGTTGCCGATTGGTGTAATCGAGAGTTATATGTCCATTTTGGATGTGGCTGGATATAAGCTTCACCATGTTCATTGACATTAACTAAATGACCTTTTTCCCAAATTGCAGCTAAATGTTTGGCAAAGCCACCTGTACTGCAAGAAATCGACATATCGTTGTCATTGAGTACAACAATTAAATCTGCATCATGAGCAACAGCATCATTCATTGCTTCAAATGCCATGCCCGCAGTCATTGCACCATCACCCACAATACAAACGACTTCACATGGGTCTTTCTGATAGCGACGTGCCAAAGACATACCCAAACCAGCTGAAATAGCAGTTGAAGAATGCCCTACCCCAAAGGTATCAAAAACAGACTCTTCTCTGGCTGGGAAAGCAGCCAATCCATTTTTAGCGCGAATGGTCGTAATTTGTTCACGGCGTCCAGTCAGGATTTTATGTGGGTATGCTTGGTGTCCCACATCCCAAACTAAACGGTCATTTGGTGTATTAAAGCAATAATGCAGCGCTACCGTCAGCTCAACCACGCCGAGGTTAGCACCGAAATGGCCACCACTCTGGCCTGCTGCATATAAAATATATTGACGCAACTCATCAGCCACTTGTAGTAATTGGCTATGCTCGAGCTGACGTAATTGTTGAGGATGATCAATCGCATCTAACAATGGCGTAACAGGGCGTTGAGTTGGAATTTCGGTATACAACATATGTGGCAAAGCCTTTATAAGCCTGGCAAATCCTAAGCTGGGTCAAAATGGGTCGATCATACAATCGAATGAAGTCACCTTCAATCAGCCACATTTGCGAACGAGATCATGCAAAGCAGTCTCTCATACAGTATGGGTATGGTTGGCAGATTATCCTGAATAATCTGACTATTTATCAACTATTATCGTCTTCTTTATACAAAAAAGAAAACCTTAGTGTGCAAAATGATTATGACAATTCGACCAATCTCCCAGCATTACGCTATACTTTAAACCGTTTTCGGTTAAAAGATGAGTTAATCTGTGCCTATAGAGTTCATTGCAACATCAAAACTCCCGACCGCTTTTGGTGAATTCAATATTTCTGTGTTTCAAGATCCCGTAACAGGTGAAGAACATGTGGCACTTTCCAAAGGGTTAGAAAATCCGCCAACGGGTCCTGTTTTGGTTCGCGTACATTCTGAATGCTTAACGGGTGATGCGTTTGCATCATTGAAATGTGACTGTGGCCCACAACTACAAGCCACTCAGAAACTCATCAATGAAGCAGGACAAGGTGTAATTTTATACTTACGCCAAGAAGGACGCGGTATTGGTTTAACCAATAAAATTCGTGCTTATGCTCTGCAAGATCAGGGGCACGATACAGTAGATGCCAATTTACTACTGAATTTACCCGCCGATGCACGTCGTTACGATATGTGCAGTATTATGCTCGACCACTTAAAAGTGAAAGAAGTTAAATTAATTACCAATAATCCTTTGAAAATTCAGGCACTCAAAGATCAAGGTATTAATGTCATAGACCGTGTACCTTTAACTGTCGGCCGCAACCCTTTTAATGAACAATATTTAAAAACCAAACGGGAAAGAATGGATCACCTTTACCAAAAAGATGATTTTTGATTTCGAGTCCAAAATTTAAAAATTATATTTAAGGGATTTTTTCAGGAATTAGAAAAAATCCCTTACTTTTTTTATGGATTTATGTTTTGATGTATCTAATCTATTTCGATCATCTTTGAGGGTCATTATGCAACATCCGACTTCAACAGATATTCAACGTGTCCGCGAATTTCTCCTCGATTTACAAGCCCGTATTTGTGCCGGTTTAGAACAACAAGAAAAAGCTGGTGGTGGGACAGCAGAATTTATCATTGATGATTGGGAGCGCCCTGAAGGCGGTGGCGGCCGTTCACGTGTACTGCAAAATGGTACAGTGATTGAAAAAGGCGGCGTGATGTTTTCACATATCAACATTAGTAAACTGCCTGCTTCTGCAACAGAACGTCACCCTCAAATTGCAGGGGCAAAAGCTCAAGCGCTAGGTGTGTCTTTAGTCATTCACCCTAAAAACCCGAATATTCCAACCTCGCATGCGAATGTCCGCTTATTCGTTGCAGAGCGTGAAGGTCAAGATCCGATTTGGTGGTTTGGTGGAGGTTTTGACTTAACGCCATTTTATCCAGATGACCAAGATGTTTTAAATTGGCACCAAGCCGCTTATGACCTGTGTAAGCCTTTTGGTGACAATGTTTATGCTGAACATAAAAAATGGTGCGATGACTATTTCTATTTAAAGCATCGCGATGAACAACGTGGTGTGGGTGGTTTATTCTTTGATGATTTAAATTGCTGGGATTTCGAAACCTGCTTTAAATATATTCAAGCAGTAGGTAATGGTTATTTAAATGCGATCTTGCCAATTTTCGAAAAACACCGTGAACAGCCTTATACCGAAGCTCAACGCGAATTTCAGCTTTATCGCCGTGGCAGATATGTCGAATATAACTTGGTGTATGACCGCGGTACGTTGTTTGGATTACAAACAGGTGGCCGTATTGAGTCGATTTTAGTTAGCTTACCTAATCTAGCTGCATGGTCTTATCGCCCTGAATGGGATGAAGACTCTCCAGAGAAGCGTTTAACTGACTACTATTTAAAACCTCGTGATTGGTTAGGTTTAGAAGAAAAAGTCGCCTAATTTTTTGTTTTGGGGATTCTTTGGCTTCCACCCTAAAGAATCTCCTTTTTTGATTTCCATTTGCCTTCATTCAAATATTTTTTCTTGTGCTATTTTGACTTATAGTGAGGCCTGCTGAATATTCAGTGCAGACTCTATCTGCTTCATGCCATTTTAAAATTTTGGATATAACAATGACCAAACAGTTTGCAGTAATTGGCAATCCGATCGAACAATCACGCTCTCCTGAATTGCATCATGCTTTCGCTGAAAAAACAGGTGTTGATCTAAACTATCAAAAACGGCTTGCTCCTCTTGACGGTTTTGAATCGAGCATGCGAAGTTTTTTTGCAGAAGGCGGCAGTGGTATGAACGTTACTGTTCCTTTTAAAGAGCAAGCTTTTGCTTTATGTGATGTGTTAACCGAGCGTGCTCAAATTGCTAAAGCTGTAAATACGTTATGGATGGAAAATGGCAAATTGCATGGTGACAATACAGACGGCCAAGGCTTAGTTGCCGCAATTCAAGCTTTGGAATGGAATCTTGAAAATACAACTATTTTAATTTTAGGAGCTGGCGGCGCAACGCGTGGTGTTATTTATCCCCTTGTACAGGCTGGTACCCAAAAAATCGTCATTGCAAACCGAACTTTAGCTCGTGCAGAACAACTTGTAGATGACTTAAAAACAGCAGTTCCACAAGCCCAATTACAAGCAATTTCCCTAAATGATTTAGAAGGCGATTTTGATATTGTGATTAATGCAACTTCGGCAAGTCTTTCAGGCGATGCTTTACAACTACCTGAAAAATTAAAATTTAAATATGCCTATGAAATGGCTTATGGCAAACCTTCTAGTTTCCTTGATCAAGCGAAACAGCGTAATGTGCCTTATGCGGAAGGTTTTGGCATGTTAGTAGGCCAAGCTATAGAAGCCTTCTCTATCTGGAATAATGTACGACCACAATTAAAAGATTTTCTATAAACCAAAAAAAGAACCTACATATGTAGGTTCTTTTTTATCTTACTTATTATTTTCTAGCGGCAACCATTTGCTTATAAACCTCACGGAAAATTTCATAATCGATAAATTCATTATGTTCAGGTTTTAAGTTCTGAATTGTTTTTTCCGAAAGCTGTTTTTTACGAGCAGCCACATAAACATTCCCTAAAATATCAGCCGTTTCTGATAACAGATGCTTTTCTTCAGCAGAAACACCATTTTGTTTTTCAAACTCTAACTGATACTGTTTTGAGAAAAGTTGGGCTGGCTGTTTATATTGCTTCTGTAGCTTTTGCCAAGCTTCACGCCCTGTTTTACCTTGTATAGTCGTTAATACAATATGATCTACAGCACGTCCTAACTCGTGGTCAAACTGATCATCTTGTTCAAGATGATGTTTTTTCTGTAAAGCGGTAATACGCTCTAAGGCTTTTCCTTGAGGATTATATGTATCTTCATCAGAGAACCAGTAAGCATAAACCTCAGCAATTTCTTGGAGTTGTTGAACTGAGTAATACTTAATATATGACGGTTTTTCGGCAGTCAATTTGGCAATAAATACTGCTTTATAAGTTTTGTCATAAGCATGCGTTGCATCATAGGTTTTATCTGCAAGTACAGCCAGATTTGCATCTAAATCTTGTACATCACTATGTGTGCCCACAGGGTGCTCTGAAACATCACTTTGCCCAAGCTTTTCACTAAAACCTTTAATAAAGTTTTCCAGCATAGAACCTTTACTTGCTTCAGCCACAGATTTAGCTTGTTTAAGCTGCTGCTGATCAATTGAAGTCGCTTTCCCATAATTCAGAATTTGCATATCTGCTTTAATATTGAAGCGGTGCTTAAACTCAGCTGGCGTATAATCAACATCGTAATCCATATTGACTGCACGGCCTTTGTCATCTAAAGCCACATCAATTGTGATTGGGTTTCTTTGCTTCGGTAAAGCTTGTTCAATTTCATCCTTATGTTTTAACCAAAGAGCCTTGAAGGCTTCATCATTAATAAACTGGTTTTGGTTATAAGCTTCAAAAGTTTGCTTTAAAGCGTCCTGACGAGACTTGATTTGCGCTTTTTGAATACTTGTATCGCTCTGATCCAGGACATCAATACCGTAGATTTGGCAATAATTAATATCCCCTAAAGCGACCGGGTTTTTAAGTGATTTTAATTCAATACATTGATCTTCCGTCAGTGCAACTACTTCTTCATTTTCTGAAGTTTGTTCAGTCTCTGCTACAGCTACATCACTCGCCTCTTCACTAGAAGCAGACTCTACTTCCTCATCTTCAGAAGTAGAGGTATTACCTAAATGAGCATTAACAAGGGAGTACAACTGTTGGCTAACAGCAGCGGCGTCATCAGAAGAAACCTTTTGTTCTTCTTTACCTGCAGTGCCTTTTTTCGCATCAGAAGCAGCAATCTCTGCGGCAAGCGTTTCAGCAAGTTTTTCCTCATCAAGACCTAAAACACTTTTTTGAAGATATTTTTCATTAACTTGCCCAAACAAATCTACTTCTAAAAGTAGTTGCTCAACCGTCGTCTTTAAACGAATTCTTTCAACCGCCCCTGCTTTACGATCAGCCTCAGTCAACGATACACGTTGTAAGTTTTGCGGTTCAGCTAATCGATATGAAACAGCACTTGAAGCTTTAAGGTATTCAATAAATTTCTTCTTATCGACATTTTTAAAGAAGGCTTTATATTTTGAGAAATCAACATAAGCTAAATTATTTTGGTTATCTTTATTGACCAAATATGGCATCAAACCAAAATAATTTATGTAAAACTTATAATTCTCAAGATCAAGCACCATTGGCAATTTTGCCTGAACTAAAAGTGTCGGTTTTTCATATCTAGCAGTTAAATTAAATGAACCCATTTTTTGACGATAATGTATCGAGCCGTCATAACTAAACTGAAGATCATTTAACAAATTAAATAATACGGTATTAATTTTTTCAGAACGTGCTGAGGAAGTCAGTCCCAAATCACCTTGTTCGTTTGCAATCGCCGCATATAAGGTTTGTTTCTGTGCTTTACTTAAGGCAACTTTTTGTTCACGTAAATATTGATCAACTTTCTTTTGTAATTCAGCGTCTAGCTTAGCAGTATTCTCAGCTTTTACATTTTGCTTTATTTGTGAAGGATCAACGGTAATTTTAAAGTTTCCGTGATAATCATAACTTGGGTATTCATACATCGCATTAACACTTTGAATGGCTTTTTGCTCTAAACTCGCAGATGCCACCTGTGGACGCACGCCGTGTTGTGCACATGCCGTCAAGCCCAAACTAAATAAACATAAACTGAGATATTTTAAATGCATAACCTTTTTTAAAACCTTATCGCTTTATCTTTTTAACAAAACTTGCTAAAAATAAAAAAAATTAGTTGTTTTTTCACATAAAAGTATAAGTCCCGACTTTAGCAGAAATTATAATTTTAGGTGTATTTATTTTCGACAAAATTCGCTTTTCTGACATTCCTTTCGGGTTCGATTAACATTGTATTTTTATCATGCGAGTGAATAATCAAATCATCGATTCAGATAATCCCACAATGATTCAAAATTAGGATTAAAGCCATGCCAGCATATAAAGCTCCGCTACACGATATCCGCTTCTTAATGAATGAAGTACTAGACTATCCTGCTCACTACAAAACTTTATCAAATGGTGAAAGTGCAGATCCTGATACAGTAGATATGATTCTTGAAGGTGCAGCAGATTATTGTGAAAATGTACTGTCTCCACTTAACCAATCTGGCGATGAAGAAGGTTGCCATTTTGACAACGGCGAAGTTAAAACGCCAAAAGGTTTTAAAGAAGCTTATGACCAGTTTGTAATGGGTGGCTGGCAAGGTCTTTCTTATCCTGAAGAATTTGGTGGTCAAGGCCTACCAATGTCTTTAAACCTGATTAAATCAGAGATGATGGGTACTGCGAACTGGTCATTTACCATGTATCCAGGTTTAAGCTCAGGCTGTATGAATACTATTTTGCAATTCGGTACAGATGAGCAAAAACAAACGTATATGCCGAAACTTGTTGAAGGTACATGGAGCGGCACAATGTGCTTAACCGAACCTCAATGTGGTACAGACTTAGGTCAGGTAAAAACCAAAGCTGAACCACAAGCTGACGGCACTTATAAGATTTCTGGTACAAAAATCTTTATTTCTGCCGGTGAGCATGATTTAACAGAAAACATTATTCATATTGTGCTTGCACGTCTTCCAGATGCACCAGCAGGTACTCGTGGTATTTCATTATTTATCGTCCCTAAATTTATCCCAACTGCGGATGGCGGCGTAGGTGAACGTAATACTGTAAGCTGTGGTTCAATCGAACACAAAATGGGTATCCGCGCTTCTGCAACTGCTGTATTGAACTTTGATAATGCAACAGGTTACCTCATTGGTGAAGTAAACAAAGGCTTACATGCCATGTTTACCTTTATGAACACAGCGCGTATTGGTACTGCGGTTCAAGGTATTGCCCATGCAGAGTTATCTTTCCAAGGCGCTCTACCATATGCCAAAGAACGTATGTCTATGCGTGCCCTTTCTGGTAAAAAAGATCCAGATAAAGTTGCTGATGCAATCATTCACCATGCTGACGTACGCCGCATGTTGTTAACTCAAAAAGCAATCGCTGAAGGTGGTCGTTCAATGATCTACTACGCAGCACAGCTTGCTGACAAAATGACAGATGCTTTGACACGCGGTGACCAAGCTGCATTTGAAGATTATGACGATAAACTTGGTTTCTATACACCAATTTTAAAAGGTTTCTTGACCGAGCTTGGCCTAGAAGCTGCTAACCACGGTATGCAAGTGTACGGCGGCCATGGTTACATCAAAGAATGGGGTATGGAGCAAATCGTACGTGATGCCCGTATTTCTACTTTGTATGAAGGAACAACTGGTGTTCAAGCACTTGATTTGATTGGCCGTAAAGTGTTGTTAAGCTCAAAAGGTAAAGTAGTTCGTGAATACACTGCTGAAATCTTAAAGTTCTGTGCTGCACATGCTCGTAATAAATACTTACGTCGTTTTGCTTGGGACTTAACAAAGCTTTGTGCTCAGTGGAACACTTTAACTGTTCGTATCATGCTTGCTGCACGTAAAGATCGTGACATCGTATCTTCTGCTTCTGTAGATTTCTTGATGTTCTCAGGCTATGTGATGATGGCTTATTTCTGGGCACAACAAGCAGTTGTCGCTTCTGAAAAATTAGAAGCAGGTAATGGCCAAGAAACTCCTGAGTTCTATAAAGCAAAAATTAAAGTTGCAGATTTCTACTTTGACCGTTTATTACCACGTGCTCAAGGTCATGCAGAGTCAATGGTAACGACTTCTCGTACGCTGACTTCATTACCAGCGGAACACTTTAGTTTCGACTACTAATGATGTATAGACTGTAAAATCAAAAGAGCGCAATTGATATTGCGCTCTTTTTTACTTTGCTAAAATTGGCTTTACTCTTTATCAAGTACATAAGCTTTTGTAGGAACAAAATAATTTTGTTCCAAAAACTCACGGTTTTTACCAAAATCGCTATAAAATAATTTTTCTAAATTTACGACCAATCTTTGTTTTGCATCAATATCAAAATAGAAGTTAACATCTGATAAAGGACATTGAATCGTTAACTCATGAGCGGCAGGTTCGACCTTCCATTTCAAGGAAGGACATAATTGATTGATGACTGCGCTTTTTGAGCCATCTTTACTACCAACACGACCAAAATGAACAACATTCCAATACGCAGTTCCATCAGGTAATAAATTTAAAATATATTCTGCCTCGCCTGTTTCACAATCGGCAAAATTATCTTCACATGAAATACGAGTGTGATAACGGCCTGCATATTGTTGGTCTGCTTCGGATAGTTTTGAGGTTTGATCTGGAACGCCCTCAGGCAAGAAAGTTCGCCCCGCTGCATCATCTAAAGTTTTAACCTTCGTGGTGCTTTTAATCAAACTATCTTCATGTCTAGAAGTCGTTGCTACCGCGGAGTGATCTTTAGAGTCGGCATGATTTACATCGCAGGCACTTAACCCCATACACAAGATGGCTGCCACACCCAAATGTTTTATTAAAAGACCAGACCACTTCAAAGACATATACATCATTCACATACAACAGCAATGCTACAGTTCAACCTTATTGTTCAGGAACGATATCATCGCTGCTACAAACACTTTCAGCCCCGAAACAGTGCATTTTAGTAGATGTTGCTTTCATTGATTTAAACCATTTACATATTTTAACCATTTTTAGTTTTGTGAACCTTTAATTCATTCGGATTGGCTCCATATTCTTATTAACCAAGTGAATAAATGATTCCTTGTAACTTATATATTTGAGGAGACTTAGATGGCCAATTCTGGTTTATATCGCTCGAACCGACAAAGCATGATCGCCGGTGTAATGGGCGGTATTGCTGAACGATTTGGTTGGAATGCAAATTTATTACGCATTATTTTCGTGTTAGTTTCGATAATGAGCGCGGCTTTTCCAGGGATTTTAGTGTACTTAGTTTTATGGTTGGTTATTCCTAAAAAACAGCCAGAACAAGTGCAAGGTTATCAACAACCTGTTCGCACTGTACGAGAAGAACAAATACATTAAATAACTTAGTTTATTTTGGTCGCTACGGTTGCATCCCCTAATCAACCGTAGCTTTTTTTATATTTAAAATTACAATTTACGATTTAACTGCTGTTGTAAAGCCGCAATCATATCTGCACGGCTAATGATTCCAATCAGTTTTCGTTCCTCAACCACTGGAATATAGTTAAAAGACTTCTCAACAAAGTAAGGTACAAGGTCTTGAATCGGCTGAGTTGGCAGTACAGTAACTACTCGACGACTCATAATTTGTCTTACGTAATGCTGCCATGAGTTTCTTGGATCTGTTGCCCCTTTAAACCATTCCACAACTTCATATAGCGCCAAAGTACCCACTAAATGGTTGTCTGCATTAACTACAGGCAAACTCATGAGATTTTCTTGTTTAAATTTATCTAATGCCTGATGAATATCATCATTTTCATGCAATTTAATCACATCACGGCTCATAATATCCTGACAGGTATATTGGTTCACCATACGTTCATTGGCATGTTCTTGCGCTTCTAAAATGATTTTTTCTAAGTCGTACTGGCTGATATCTAACAGTTCAGTATGATGTTCTAATGCATACTCAATATCTTTTGGCTGAATTGATACTTTTTGAGTGGGCGTTGGATCTTTACTACGCTCATTTAAATGTGCAGTAACCGGATAATGTCGCCCAATCAATCGATTAAAAAATACAGCAAAACCGAGTAGAAGTAATGAGTTGAGCAGAACCGGATAAAAAACGAAATAAAAGCCTAATTTATGAATGGCAGCGCCGCCCAACACAGCCGTAATCGCAACTGCTCCACTAGGTGGATGCAAGGAGTCGGTAGTCATCATCAAAAATATGGCAAAACCCACAGCCACGCTAAAAGCCGTGGTTAAATCCGGAATCCACTGTGCACAGGCGACCCCAATAATTCCGGCTAATGTATTACCGACAATAACATTCCAAGGCTGAGCCAATGGACTGGTAGGTACAGCAAATAAGAGAACAGATGAGGCCCCCATTGGTGCAATGTACCAAGCATTAATTCCGCCTAAAACATACCAGCTAATTAACGAGGAAATTGCTAAACCACATAGCGCTCCAACGCCACAAAGCAACCTTTCTTTTAGGGGTAAAACCTTAAAATTCGGTTTTAAAATCTGTAACCATTCTGGCTGTATAACACTCACAGTACACCTTAGGGGATATGCCGTTATTTATAACGGGCAAAAGTATACGCCCAAAGCCACATAAAGTGCATTTAAATTATATCTTTCAATTATCAGAAAACCTGTTGAATGTGCTCTTACTATTTTAATGTTTTAATATTCAATTAACTTTTCATTTAAATAGCGCCAGTATCTTTTTGGCAAATATTGCACATGAAGCTTAATATTTTGGCGTTCCGTAATATTAACGCTTTTAAAATAATCCTTCCAAAGCTGATCATATAAAACTTCCTGCTCATCTAGCTCAAGCTGAAAACTTTGGCTCATTCCATTTTTTAAATTACGGTCAACGTCAGAGGCTTCGAGTGAAACTTCATGTATTTCCCGTAAATCATAATACAGTCCAAACTTGCGTTGCTCATCATAAATGAGCCAACGCTGATCTTGATAACGCCGTTTAAAATGCGGCTGAATAAGCGGTAAAACATTAAAATCAGGACGAACCAGACTTAAAAAAAGCTCATCTTTGGTTTTCTTAAAACGAATAAAAGCCTCCATCCGATGCTTTTCTCGTCCGACTTTTTTCGTCCACTGTGTAATCGCTAAAACGCTGGGATGTGAATAATCTTTTTCTATAGAAACATGGCTACTAAACACATAAATACAGTAATTAAATAAATGCTGATAGGCATCTAAAGATTCGGATAAATAAGCAAAATAAAATTGTTTTAACGAAGAAGATGAAAGCTTTTTTTGTAGCGCAGCCCAAACACGTTCAGCATGTTGCCCGTTATTTACAACCTCAATTTTATCGGCAAATAATCCATGTTGAGCTGCATCATTCAAACAGAGCCTGACCTGTAATTCTTTAAATTGAAATGCACGAAATACACAGCTCAGCAGCCCAACCATTGAACCATCAAAATAGTAAGCGACTTCCTCATTAAACATGGCTATAACCCAAGGCTTAATTGTGGCGAAAGCTGCTGCACATATTTCGACGAGCCTTGCATTAAAATCTGCTGCCGAATAAAACTTGAAGATAGTTCTTTTTGGAATTTTGGACTGTCTTCACAGCGAATAAAGAATTTTGCTCGTTGATAGGCCACACCGAGTTTTTTAAGTAAATCAATATGGATTTTTCCAAAACGACGAGCCTGCACAATTTTCTTGGCTGATTTCACACCAATGCCCGGTACACGTAAAATCATCTGGTAATCGGCACGGTTTAAATCTACCGGAAACTGTTCAGGATGCCTTAAGGCCCAGCTTAATTTTGGGTCTACATCAAGGTCTAAATTAGGGTGTTTTTCATTGACGATTTCATTGACTTCAAAACCGTAAAAACGCATCAGCCAGTCACTTTGATAGAGTCGGTTTTCCCTCAATAATGGCGGTGCAGAGCCAACTGCGGGCAAGTAATTATTTTCAGTATTAATTGGGATATAACCCGAAAAATAGACACGTTTGAGTTTAAATTCTTTATAGTGTTTGTCAGCCATAAACAAAACATCTTGGTCTGACTCTTGATGAGCGCCAACAACCATTTGCGTGGTCTGCCCTGCTGGTACATATTTCGGCACGTGCTTAATAATTTGTCGCTCATCTTTCAATTGAATGAGCCGGTCACGAACCAAACCTAAATCTTTTTGTACTTCCTGATGTGATTTTTCTGGCGCAAAAGTTTTTAACCCAATCTCAGTCGGCATCTCTAAATTAATACTCATCCGGTCAGCATATAAACCTGCTTCATGGATCAGTTCAGGCGATGCACCCGGAATTGTTTTTAGGTGAATATAACCATTAAAGTTTTCTTCAAGACGTAACTTTTTCACGACTTGAAGCATACGCTCCATCGTGTGATCGGCCGATTTAAAAATGCCTGAGCTTAAAAATAAACCTTCAATATAATTACGGCGGTAAAAATTAATGGTTAAGTCTACAACCTCTTGCACCGTAAATGCCGCACGCTGGACGTCATTAGAACGGCGTGAAACACAATAGGCGCAGTCAAAAATACAGACATTGCTAAATAGAATTTTTAAGAGAGATACACAGCGGCCATCTTCGGTATAGCTATGGCAAATACCCGAATGACTGGCATCCCCCAGACCTTTATTTTTGTTTTTACGATCACTGCCACTTGATGAACAAGACACATCATATTTAGCAGCATCAGCAAGAATTTGTAGTTTTTCTCGAATGCGATCAGACATATCAAACGACTCATTTTTGGCATCGTTTAAAAAATATCATTTCGCATTCTTAAATTTAATCCAGTGAAATACGCTCGGCGTCATGAAGTGACGTTTTAATTCTGCTCAAGCTAGTTCTGTTTATTAAATCAGATATAATTACTAAAAATTCAAAAGATTAAATACCGAGCAATGGAACAAAACAAAGAAGAACTCCTTAAGCATCTTGCTGCTTCACTTGAAGATGCAAAGAGTGAGGGCGGTGCAATTTTATTAGTAGGCGCTGGTATTTCTGTATCTGCTGGAATTCCTCCTGCACAAAAATTGATGAAAATTGCGATTGAGAACTTTCCTAATTACTTTACTGAAGAAGAACAAGAATTTGCTCAAAAAGATTTAAGTAAACTTCAATATAATGACATTATGACTAAGCTTTCTAATGTTAAACGTAAAGAGCTGTTTAAGTGGTTTATTGAAGGAAATAATGAAAAAAATATTGAAAAAGCTAAGCTAAATTTTGCGCATATCGCAATTGCTGAATTATTAAAACAGGGATATTTCAGTCGTATATTAACTGTAAATTTTGATCCTCTTTTAATCCATGCTTGTTACATGGTTGGTATGTATCCATTTCCCGCAATTTATGACTTAGGAGCAATGGGTAAAGTAAATGCTGAACTTTTGCACGACCCAAGCATTGTCTATTTAAATGGCCAACATGTTGGATTTGTTCAACGGAATACTACAGATCAACTTGAAGCGCATAAAGAAACTTTAACGCAGATTGTACGTTCGACAGGTTGTAATAAAACTTGGGTTGTTGCTGGTTATAGTGGTGAAAATGACCCTCTAATGCATGCATTAAATGAATTGCGTCCCTATAATAATTGGTTATATTGGCTAGAATATGGCGAACAAGTAATACAAAAAGGTAGTCATAATTTCTTAGAAAAAGATGAAGAAATAAAAGTAATCTATAGATGTGATGCAGATGAAACATTTATGGAAATCGCTGAAAATTTACAATGTAGTTTAGATTTTATTGAACAGCCCTATACTGAATTAGAGCTTTATACTAAAGAAATTAATTTCAATACATCAAAGCTGAAAGGACATCAACTATTATCTAAAGTAAGAAACTATATAACTGTTTTGAAAAGTGACGTTACTATTAATAAATTTAAAATTGCTGAGATAGTTACAGATTATATTAGTAATGAAGAATTCCATTCTTCTTCTGGTGATCCAAATTATTCTAATGAAAGATTAGTTTCTATTTGTGAAGAACTATTCCCAATTTTAAAAGAAAGTTTAACGGGTGAATTCTTTTTCTGGTGGGCAAGTGCATATTGTCCTTTAAATAAAAGTTTCGATAGTAAATCTAGTAATGAAAAAATCCTTGCGTATGAAAAGGCCTTACAAATATCGCAGAAAGGTATTAAGCAAGATCCATCTTTTGGTGGAAATTTTCATTACTGCGGGATTTATCAATTAGAACTAGCTAAATTACTTAAGAATGATAATCCAAGAAAAAAAGAGCTTTTAAATCAATCCATTCAGAACTTTAGATCAAGTAATGATTATGCTGAACATGTAATGTATTCTGTAGAATGCTATATACTTTTAGAAAAAATCGATAAACTTGTTAACTACTTTAACGAACCTAAAACACTTGAAATAGTAAAAAGACATAAACCTCTGATATTCCAAGAAGAATATATACCAGCGCTCATCCAAAATGATCTTTTCTGTATGTGGTATAAAACTATATTTCATAAAGTACCAAATAAAGAAAATATGAGAACTAAGGATAGCTAAAGCCTTTGCCACTCCCCCACAAAATCCTTATACTTAGGGGCAATTTTTCTCATAAATTCGTGGATGCTACATGAGTCGCGCCATCTCGCACATTGATACATTTCAGGGTTTAATTCTTGCCCTACAAAACTATTGGGCCGAACAAGGCTGCGTCGTACTACAACCTTACGACATGGAAATGGGCGCTGGAACATTCCACACCGCAACATTCTTACGTGCTTTAGGGCCAGAGACTTGGAACGCGGCATACGTTCAACCTTCACGTCGTCCAAAAGATGGCCGCTACGGTGAAAACCCGAACCGTTTGCAACACTACTATCAGTTCCAAGTAGTACTTAAACCAAACCCAGACAATATCCAACAGCTTTATCTCGATTCTTTAAAAGCAATCGGGATTGATACGCTTACTCACGATATCCGTTTCGTAGAAGACAACTGGGAATCTCCAACTCTTGGGGCTTGGGGCTTAGGTTGGGAAGTTTGGCTTAACGGTATGGAAGTAACTCAGTTCACTTACTTCCAACAAGTTGGTGGTGTTGAATGTTACCCAGTAACAGGCGAAATCACTTACGGTTTAGAACGTCTTGCGATGTACCTACAGGGCGTTGACTCGGTTTATGACCTTGTTTGGACCAAAGGCCAATTCGGCACGGTAACTTACGGCGACGTATTCCATCAAAATGAAGTTGAGCAATCGACTTATAACTTTGAATACGCTCCAGTTGACAAACTATTTGAACTATTTGATTTCTACGAGTCAGAAGCTAACCGTTTAATGGAAGCTAAACTTCCACTTCCAGCTTATGAGCAAGTCGTTAAAGCGTCTCATACCTTTAACTTGCTTGATGCACGTGGCGCAATTTCTGTAACTGAGCGTCAACGTTATATTTTACGTGTACGTACTTTGGCGCGCGCTATTGCACAAAGTTATGTACAAGCACGTGCAGAGCTTGGCTTCCCAATGGCAGAACCACACTTACGTGATGAAGTATTGGCACAGCTAAAAGCACAAGCTGAAAGTGAAGCAGCAAAGGCGGAGAAAAACTAATGAGCAAACATACTGTTTTATTCGAACTTGGCTGTGAAGAGCTTCCACCAAAAAGCTTAAAAACGTTACGTGATGCACTACAAGCAGAAACTGTAAAAGGCTTAAATGAAGCAGGTTTAGACTTCGCATCTGTTGAAGCTTATGCCGCTCCACGTCGTTTAGCGCTTAAAATTGTAGATGTAGATGCTGCGCAAGCGGATACACAAAAACGTTTTGACGGCCCTGCTGTTCAAGCAGCTTACGATGCAGAAGGCAAACCGACTAAAGCACTTGAAGGCTTTATGCGCGGTCAAGGCATTACTGTTGATCAGCTTTCTACATTCCAAGCAGGTAAAGTTGAAAAAGTTTGCTATTTAAAAGATGTGAAAGGTCAAAGCCTTGATGCTTTACTTCCACAGATTTTACAAACTGCATTAGACAATTTACCAATTGCTAAGCGCATGCGTTCTGCTGCAAGCCGTACCGAATTTGTACGTCCAGTGAAATGGGTTGTCTTACTCAAAGATGACCAAGTTATTGAGGCGACTATTCAAGATCACAAAGCTGGTAATGTGACTTATGGTCACCGTTTCCATGCACCTGAAGCTGTGACCTTAGCGCATGCAAATGACTATTTAGCTGCGTTAGAAAAAGCATATGTTGTAGCGAACTTTGAAAAGCGTCAGGCAACCATTCAAGAACAAGTGAAAAAGTTAGCTGATGAAGTGAATGCAACTGCGATTGTTCCAGCTGACTTACTTGATGAAGTAACAAGTCTGGTTGAATGGCCTGTAGCTTTACGTGCAACTTTTGAAGAGCGCTACTTAGCTGTTCCTCAAGAAGCTCTTATTACTACCATGCAAGACAACCAGAAGTATTTCTGTTTGATCAATGCGGAAGGTAAATTACAACCTTACTTCATTACTGTTTCAAACATTGAGTCTAAAGACCCGACTCAAATTATTGAAGGTAACGAAAAAGTTGTTCGCCCTCGTTTGTCAGACGCTGAATTCTTCTTCTTACAAGATCAAAAGCAACCGCTTGCATCTCGTAAAGAAAAATTAGCAAACATGGTATTCCAAGCTCAGCTTGGTACGCTTTGGGACAAATCAACACGTATTGCAAAACTTGCTGTTGCATTATCTTCAATCACTGGTGCAAACCCAGCTGATGCTGAAAAAGCTGCATTACTTGCTAAATGCGACTTAACCTCTGAGCTTGTTGGTGAATTCCCAGAACTTCAAGGTATTGCGGGTACTTACTACGCGCGTATTGAAGGCGAAAACACTGAAGTTTCAGAAGCTTTAGGTGAGCAATATTTACCAAAATTTGCTGGTGATGTTTTACCTAAAACCAAAACAGGTACAACCATTGCCCTTGCTGACCGTTTAGATACGCTTGTTGGTATTTTCGGTATTGGACAAGCGCCTACAGGTTCTAAAGACCCGTTTGCACTTCGTCGTTCAGCAATCGGTATCTTACGTTTAATCATTGAAAACGAATTAGATGTAACGATTGAAGAGTTAGTGAATCTTGCGCTTCAAGGTTATGGCGATATCGTTAAAGACCATGACAAAACTCGTGCTGACGCAGTTGCATTCTTGGAAGGTCGTTACCGTGCTAAGTATGAAGACCAAGGCGTTGCTGTTGACGTCCTTCAAGCAGTTCAAGCTCTTGCACCAAAATCTCCACTTGATTTTGACAAGCGTGTAAATGCAGTTAACCACTTCCGTACATTACCTGAAGCTGCTGCGCTTGCGGCTGCAAACAAACGTGTTGCTAACATTCTTGCAAAAGAAGCAGCACCAGAAGGTTCTGTAGTTGAAGCAAACTTGGTTGAAGATGCTGAAAAAGCATTATTTGCTGAGCTTCAAGCAGTGACACCTGTGGTTGAACCATTACTTGCAGCAAAGGACTATACTGCTGCCCTTTCTAAGCTTGCAGCACTTCGCGCGCCGATTGATGCATTCTTTGATGCTGTAATGGTTATGGCAGACGATGCTGACCTAAAAGCAAACCGTTTACGTTTATTAGCTCAGTTACGTAACTTGTTTACTGCTGTTGCTGATGTGAGTGTGTTGCAAAGCTAATTAGCTTATGACTAAATAAAGGGATCTTTTATAGATCCCTTTATTTTTTACGTTAAACAAATTCTTTAATTTCTTCTAAACTTTTTGAGGGTTCAAACCACATAAAATCATAATCAGCCACGTCATGAATATAAAACGGATCATTTTTCATGATTTCTTCAGCTTCTTGAATCGAAGAGCTTAGAACTAAAATTACCCCACCTACTCTATTTTCCCGGCGACCTGATGCCAGAAATTTCTTTTGCTCATAGTAATGATCTAAAAATGCAATATGTTCTTTGAGTACAGCGTCAACTTCGGTCAATGGTTTTTTATAGTTGAGGGTAACAACAATCATCTCATTCTCTTAAAGCAAGTAGCGCATGACATAGCTTATTCAATAGTACGCCGATTCCCCCAATTCATCCACACTAAACTTCCCACAATAATTACTCCTCCCAGCAGCACCATCATTGATGGTTTCTCATTTAAGAAAACAACGGCCAAACTCATGGCGACAATAGGTGAGCAATATAAAAAATTCGATGCAATCGTTAACGGCATATTTTTAAGTACATAGCCCCAAAGTACATAAGCCATCGCACTTGGAAAAATACCCAATAAGACAACCGACATATTGGCTTGCCAAGTGGCATGTAAAATTTCACTAGGTAAATGAGCACTATAAAATAGTAAAGGAAGGGTCCCGAACCAAATGATGTAGCACATCATGCTCAAGGCATCATAATTTAAGGCAAATTTTTTATATAAATTAAAATAAAGCCCCCAAGCGATTGCAGCTAAAACAATCAACAAACTATAAGGGCTCGGTATACCAAAACCATGATCTCCACTGACCACTAACACGGCACCACTAAGCCCTAGCAAAATACACAACCACTGTTTGAACCGAATATGCTCTTTAAAAACCAAAGCTGAAATAATAAAAGTGAATAGCGGAATAGATTGACTCAAAATACTAGAAGCGACCGCAGTTACATATTGCTGCCCTGTATTTATCAGCAAATGATGCAGCGTTACAGAGAAAAATCCTAATACACCTAGCGCAGGAGCATCTTTCCACTTTAAAGGCTGAATGCCTTTTTTTATGACCAGAAGTAATAAAAAAAATGAAGCAATTAAAAAGCGAAGCAAGGCTATATGCTGCGGTGTATATAAATGCAAAGCACTATGTACACCAATAGGCGAATAGCCCCAACAAAAAACGGTTACAGCAATACATAAGTAGAGCTTAAATGCTGGAGGCTGGGTTTCGGCAGCAAGAGAAATTGCCATGTTAAATCTGCACTAATGAAATGGAACTCTTTCATCATATGCGCATAGATAGTTGAATAAAATTAACTTATATTGAGTCAAATATTCATTAAAAGTGAATGATTAAACATGGATATTACCCAGTTAAAAATGTTCCAAACCGTGGTTGAATGCGGAACCATGGCTAAAGCATCACTACAACTACATTGCGTACCCTCCAATATCACTACACGCATTAAGCAACTTGAAGAAGAACTAGGCGCACCGCTGTTTTATCGCGAAGGAAAAAGCTTAAAACTCACCCCATCAGGAGAAATCTTTCTCGATTATTGCCATAAAATTTTAGCGCTATGCGATGAAGCGAAACGAAGTATTCATCCAGATGCACCGCCCTCTGGCCCGCTCAAAATTGGAGCTATTGAATCTTCTGCTACAACTCGCCTGCCCAACTTACTTGCAAAATATCATCAACGTTATCCAGAGGTTTCCATTCAAATTATTACTGGCACATGGAAACAGCTACTAGTCGATATTTCTCAGCACAAACTTGATGGTGCAATTGTTGCAGGCAATATTGAGTTTCCTATGTTAAATAAACTCAGTATTTATCAAGAAGACATGGTCTTAATTGCATCTCATTCTTTAGGAGAAATTCATTGCCAAGAAGATTTGATTGGTAAAGAAATTTTCATGTGGACTGAAGGCTGTCCTTACCGTGCAGCTCTTGAAGAATGGCTTAAACTGAAGAATATCTCTCTCCCTATCACCAGTATTACCAGTTACGCCACCATTATTGGTTGTGTCAGTGCGGGTTCTGGCGTGGCGTTAGTGCCTAAGAGTATTTATGAACAATATAAAAATTTAGCGCATATTCAAAGTTATAAATTTGAATACCTTGCCTTTATGCAAAATCATTTTTTCTGGCATAAAAATGTGAGTAACCATAAAGCGAGAGACATGTTTATAGAATTGATAAAGTCGGAGTTTTGTTTATAAAGCATTTGGGTAATGATGCTATTCCCTTCAAATGATGATTTCTCGTAATCAAATCGTATGGGTTTTATCTCATGTCTGCACAAGATTTATTTTTAACAGTAAGATCAGCTATCCATATTTTGATAGTCATTGGGGAGATTAATCCAAAATGAAAGCCATAAAAATTTTATGTATTACAAGCTCTATCTTGGTTTCATCATCTCTCTTTGCTGAAACACCTCAACCTCAACAAGTGAATGAAGCAACTTCTAAGACAATGCCTTATGGTGATAATCCAAGCTTAGGCCGCGTACTGTTATATAAAACAGGAAAAGGCATACAAAACTTAGGAGATTCTATTCAAGGCGCCTCTGAAAAAACCTCAAATAAAATTAGTGAAAAATGGAAAGATACGAAAGAATTTACCGCTGAAAAAGCAGAAGTTGTTCAACAAAAAGCGGATACAGCCAAAGTATTTACTGAACAGAAAATAGAACAAGCTAAGCAAAATATCACCAGCAGTAGAAACGGTGAAAATATTCCAATCGAACAAGGTGAGCTAAGTAAATCTAGTACGACTGCCAATTAAAATTAAATCAGAGTAGCGCGATCATATCGTGCTTCCAAAGAAACACACTTTAAAAAAGACATACATCCACTACAAAGAGCTAGGAACCTGCCTTATGAACAGTCAAAAACTTCTCTTTTCTACCCTGTGCTGCTTAGCATTAACAGCATGTGCAACTACCGCACCTCTTTCTTCTTATCCTCAGGCACAAGTTTTAGAACAAGATACCAATATCGAAGCTTATCCAACCACTACAGGCAATGTAGCCAAGCTCATTAAACACGATAAGCAAGCTTGTATGATTGAATTTACGGGTTATTTAGGTGGTGGACAAGTAACTGAACATTGGATTTTTAATAATAAAGGCCTGATTTCAGCTCAATCATTTACAGAGCAATATCCAGACTCTTCTGGCATATTAAGTCAAGCGACCAATTCGACAACCAAAAGCTCTACCACTTTTAATATCCAAGATCCCGAAATTCAAAATAATTTCAAAAAACTTCAAAGTAATTTTAGTAAAGACAACTTAGCAAAGTGTGATTAAAGCTTTTCATAAAAAAACTCGTTGCAGAAGTTATCTTTTGCAACGAGCCATAGCCATTTAAATTTTTTGGACCTAATAAAAAATTATAAATATGCTATTTAGTTAACGGTTAAACCATTGGTTGCCGCCAGTAAATCAATCCGTGGGAAAACCAAGCCCGTTCTTGAGTCAGTAATAGGTTTACCCGTAGCTTTTAACCGGCTAATGGTTTGATCGATACTTTCTGTTGGACTCACACTATTCGCTCTCAATAGAGCAATCGCGCCTGCCACATGTGGTGTCGCTTGAGAGGTACCACCCATGGTATAGCCACCTGCGGTAATCATTGCACCCGGCGCCAATAAGGTCACAAGGCTTCCCCCATTACTAAAGCAGGCTACCTTATCTGCTGCTGTAGTTGGGTCAGAACATTTCACGGGGTTACCCCATGACACACCACCAATATTACTATCATAAACAGCACCTACCCTTACTGCCCCTGCCACACAAGCAGGAGATGAAATTCCGTCAGGGAAGGCATCATTACCAGAGGCTACAACCGGAACCACGCCAGCAGCTCTCGCATTGGCAAATGCTGTTCCATAACTGCTATCGCTACACTCAGAGGTATATTTGACTCCCGGCACACCAAGGCTCAAATTCACCGCTTTAATATTATAGGTTTGTGCATTGTTTACAGCCCAGTTAATCCCCGCGAGAATATCACTATCATATGCGGTGCTTACCCACTTACCTTGCGATCTGACCTTTCTAAATACATCAATACCAATAATTTTAGTTTTAGTAGCGACTTTCGACACAATAGCGGAAACGTTACTACCATGCCCATCATCATCCAAAGTGCCATCATCTGGTGCACTATCAAAAGAATAAACCACACGGCAAGTACTTGATGGAGTATTCACAGCGGTACATCCGAAATCTGAATGTAGATAATTTACCCCTGTATCCAGCACAGCAACACTAGATCCCTCCCCCGTAAAACCATTGGTATTGGCTTGTGGTTGATTAATCAAAGGCAAACTTTCAGTAGTTGTAGTACGGTTAATACGGTTTGGATAAACTGCTTTAACGTTCGGATCATTTAATAAAGATACTAAAGCCTCACGGTTACTAATCCGATAAAAAGCCAAAGGCAGGTTATTGTAATCCCGAAGTACTTGTACACCGCCGGCACGATTAAACCTTGTCTGAAGATTCTTTTTATTTGTAGCAATATAACTTCGCCGTTCTAAACCGGAAGGTACGCTCGATGAGGGAATATTGTATTCGACAATTAAATCGTTTGAATCATTACTAACCAAGGCATCTAAATCTATTTTACCTTGGAACACTTTTTGTTTTGCTGCCTGACTTAACCGCTGTTTGGCCCCTTTGGAATCCAAAGGAAGAGCGGACACAGTTGTACTGAAAATTGTACATAGACCTAATAGAAACAACGTTTTACTTTGCATTATTTTTCTCCGTAGTTTTTCAACTAACAATTTGCTTATTTCGCTTTTATTTCATTTGCTGGATCTTTTTCTGGATCAATCGGTTGAATCGAAGGATCACTTTTTGTGTTATAGAAAGGAACGGCATCTGCTGATACCGATTGAGAGTGGTTTGAATTTAAAGATACGTTTTTAGGTTGAGTAGGCTCCTTAAGTTTAGAAAGGGAAGATGAAGTATCTGGTTGTGGTGAATTCGTCTCATGTAAAGCAGAATTGAACACATCAGATGCACCGCTTGTGGGTTTGAAATAAAGAACAACGGCGATCAAGCCGACTATTACAAGTAGGGAAGCTATAATTTTCATCATTTAAGATCTCTGTTTTTTTGTTTATAGACATCTATATTTACTTTTGATTATTCGAAATAAAGAGACATTTCTTGAGTTACATTTCATGTGAAATTTCTATTTCGTAAAATGTATAAACATGAGAAAAGCTAAAATATCTTTTCTCGAATAAGCAAAAATACAGTTCTGCCCTTTACGTTTATATTTCTGGCAGAATAAGGTTCAAAAAAGTGCTAAAAAAGCACTCTATTCTCATAATAAGCAATTATTATGCCGTTTCCTCCAATAAATAATGAGAAACACATCACATTTAGAGATATAGGCATGTATCACATGAACAACGATAGAAAAATTTAGGAGATGAAGGTTAAAAAGCTGTAAGATGAAAATAGGACCAGCTTAATAAGAATAACTAAAAAATAAATGTTCTTTTTCACTTTATTATTAATTTTTATTAATCTTCACAATTTATCCCTAGTCTGTTTACTCAATGTAACACTGTTGTAACGTTTTGATGAAGTGAGTTCCCAAGCTCATATTTCCTTAGCTATGATGCGATTGCGTTTATGAAATACCTCACTAAAAGGGTATATTCTTTGAAGGATATCGCAATGAAAATGATGAAAACAGCTATCGTTACTGCAAGTGTACTTGCTTCTGCCTCTATTTTTGCACAAAGTGCGGGCGTTAATGCAGGTGCATCTGCTCAAGTCAACGTACAACCAGGTGGTCTTGTTAGTGGCGTAGCCAATACAGTCAAAAATACTGCACATACTGTAGGGAACACAGCAAAACATGCTGGTCACGTAGCTGCTGACACAACCGTTAAAGCTACAAAAAAAACAACAGGTAAAGTAACTGAACTTTCTTCTAAAGCTGCTACTGGCACTAAACATGTAGCAAGTGAAGCTGTAACTGGTACTAAACATTTTGCTACCGAAGCAGCTACAGGTACAAAAAATTTAGCGACTAAGGCTGCAACTGGCACTAAAAACCTAGCAGTTGAAGCTAAAGCAGATACAAAAGCGCATCTTGATGCTGTAAAAACTAAGGTAGCAGAAAAACAAGCTGACCAAAAAGAATTTACTGCTGAAAAACAGGCCGATGCTCAAGCACGTGTAGATGCTGTTAAAGCTCGTGTAGCACAAAATCAAGCTGAGCAAAAAGAATTCGTTGCTGACACTAAAGCGGATGCTCAAGCAAAATTAAATGCAGCTCAACCGGCTCATGGAGTTAACGCTCAAACAGGTGTAAACGTTGGTGTTAATGTTGCTGGTATTAATGCAAATGCAAACGTAAATGCAGGCGCTCAAGCGTCTACACAAAAAGGCGAAAAGAAATCTTTTATTAAAGGTCTTTTCGGTACTAACTAATTAAAGGTAGCAATAAAAAAGGGCGATTCATCGCCCTTTTTTATTTCCCTAAAATTAACTATTCAGATTGTTTCAGTTAAAACCAAGCCTGCACGTAAACCGATCTTCACATTCGGGTTTGGGAATAAAATCCAGACCTGATCTTGTTCAACTACATAGTTACCAGAAGGCTGAGTCGCTATGATTTCGCCTTTAGTAAAAGTTGAAAAGTTTGGAGCCTCAGCAGATAAATTCATGTGGAACTCTTTATCTTTTTTTATTAAAGAGTCAGATACCTGAAACACACGAATTTTTGGTTTATTACGCACTGGTAAAGCTTGCTCAGAAACCACGTTACGAATGACTTCATCAATTGAAGCAAATTGACTCAAGTCATTTTGACCAAATGGCAATGCTTTGCCTAACTCTAAAGTTGCACTCGCCGCCTTAAAATTCTCACTCGTAAAATGGGTAAACGTTTTACCTACCGCATTGTGATAAACCAAGGCATCCAAATCAGCTGCTTCAAGACTTGCTGTTAAATCAGCATCATAGCCATGCGTTTGATATGGAAATAAAGCAAATGTTGGCAATAATGAAGCCCGAATTGCTGTGTGCAAATCATAATGATAACGTTTTGCCTGACTCGAACTTTCCTGAAAGAAGGTGGCAACAGTTTGCTCTAAAACCTCAGCACGCTTAGATTCTTCAGTTACAGGCAGATTTTTATACCCACCACAGAACATACGGTTTACATCGTCATGTACATAACGCTTGCCTTGACGCATCGCATAGGGATTACCCAATACAAGCAATAATCTCACCGCAAGCTTTAAACGCCCGGCAAATAAATCGGTGCAAAGATGAGATAGCAATTCAATTGGTGCCGTTTCATTTCCATGTACTCCAGCTGACAGTACGACAGCTTTGTCGTACTGCGCATGTGGTGTACATTCAAGAAGTCCCTCACCTAACCAACGCCAAGAAAAATTTGCTTGTTTTCCCTCGCGCGTTGCAGGTTGCTCACCTTGTAAGGTTAATGCTAGAAAATCTTGCATGTCACCTCCTCATTATTTTTGGAAAGGATAAACCGAACCTAAACCTAAAATTTTAGTCAGTTCATCAAGTGCCATACGGCTTTCCATAAGTAAATGCGGATCTGCCAAATCTTCTTGTGCTAAACGATCACGATAGTGTTTATCTACCCACTGATTAAGCGTTGTAAACAATTGATCATTCATGAGAACTTTTGGATTTACGGCATTTAATTCGGTTTCATTTAATGCTACACGTAAACGTAAACAAGCCGGACCACCACCATTACGCATACTTTCACGCAAGTCATAAACCTGAATTGCATCAATTGGTGTACCCATTTGAATCATGTCATTCAAATAGCTCCATACCGCAGCATTTTGACGAGACTCTTCTGGCACAACGATGGTCATTCCGCCATCTGGACGAGTCAAAATCTGACTATTAAATAAATATGTTGCAACAGCATCGTCCACCGTCACACGGTTTTCAGGCACTTCAATTGAAATAAAGTCTTCACCGATGCTTGCCATTTTCTGACGAATTTCGGCAAATGCCTGATCTTGATTTAAAAATGCATGTTGATGGTGGAATAAAACCTGCTGGTTACTTACCGCAATTACATCATTATGGAAAACACCCTGATCAATCACATCCGGGTTTTGCTGAACAAAAACGGTATGTGCTTCATCTAAACGGTGCAAACGTGCAATGGCCTCGCTCGCTTCACGTGTCTGACGTGCAGGATAACGTTTTGGTCCCGGTAAACCATTATTTAAATGTTGTTGACCATAAACAAACACCTGAACACCACGTTTAGCATAATCACCACCTAAACGATTGTGATTTGCTGCCCCTTCATCACCGAACAAAGCCACTTGCGGTAAAGCTTCATGGTGTACAAAATGACGTTCATTTTTAAAGATCGCTTGTAAAATTTGGCTTGTAGTTTCAGCTTCAATTGAACGGTGAAATTTATTGTTCAGGTTAGCCGCAGTAAAATGCACGCGCTCATCTTGGCTATCAGCCGAAGGTGAAACTGTCGCAGCATTTGCAGTCCACATTGGAGAAGCTGAGCTTAAAGATGACAGTAGCTCTGGTGAATAACGCATTGCTTGAGACACAACACTAATGTCATCTCCAGTAAAACCTAAACGGCGTAACATCGGAACATGTGGACGCTCATGCGGAGCAAGTACACCTTGTTTCATGCCCATATCAGCCAAAGCTTTCATTTTTAATAAGCCTTGTTTCGCCGCCAATTTTGGATTAGACAAATTATTGCGGTTTTTGGTCGATGCTTCATTACCAAAAGACAAACCCGCATAGTGATGTGTTGGTCCCACTAAACCATCAAAATTTACTTCATATCCTTTCATTTTTTCTTTCCCTAGTGTTAAGGCAACACAATCCCTGGAGATAATTTTTCTGGCAACGTCAAGCTTTCACTTTCGAGTGAAGCCATTGGCCAAGCACAGTAGTCAGCAGCATAAAATGCACTTGCACGGTGATTACCTGAAGCTCCTACACCACCAAATGGTGCTGCACTCGATGCTCCTGTTAATGGTTTGTTCCAGTTCACAATTCCGGCACGTGCTTCAATGAGTAAGTCATCAAACAATTCACGTTTTGGAGAAACTAATCCAACTGACAAGCCGAAACGAGTTGCATTGGCAATTTTTAATGCTTCATCAAAACTGTCATAACGCTGAATAGTGGTAAGCGGACCGAAATATTCTTCATCTGGAATACCCGCCACACCTGTTACGTCAATAATGCCTGGAGTAAGTAATGAACTGTCTTCTTGAGGACGTGTCATTGGCAACAAGCTTTTTGCACCAAGCTCAAGCAACTTTTGCTGAGCATTCATCATGTTTGTTGCAGCAGCCGATGAAATTACGCCGCCCATAAATGGTTGTTGCTCATCGTTCCAACGACCAACTTTTAAGTTTTTAGCAACCTCAACAAAACGTTGAATAAATGCATCGCCTTGCGCACCATTTTTTACCAAGATACGACGCGCACATGTACAACGCTGCCCTGCCGAAACAAATGCAGATTGAATAGTGAGGTTAACAACAGCATCCATATTTTCGATTTCATCGATAATCAATGCATTATTGCCGCCCATTTCAAGCGCAAGAATTTTCTCAGGAGCACCCGCCATTTGTTTGTGTAGGTGATAACCTGTGTTTGCGCTTCCGGTAAATAATAGGCCATCAATTTCATGTGAGGCAGCTAGCGCTTCACCCGTGGTACGACCACCTTGCACCAAATTCATTACACCATTTGGCAAACCGGCTTGTTGCCAGAGTTTTACAGTTTCTTCAGCAGTCCAAGGCGTTAATTCACTTGGTTTGAATACAACTGTGTTACCAGCAAGTAACGCAGGAACAATATGTCCGTTCGGCAAGTGGCCCGGGAAGTTATATGGACCAAAAACTGCAAGTACGCCATGTGGGCGGTGACGTAAAGATGCCACACCATCTGCCATTTCAGTTGAGCTTTCACCGGTACGTTGGTGATAAGCACGAATCGAAATTGCAACCTTGCCAATCATTGACTGAACTTCAGTTAATGTTTCCCAAAAAGGTTTACTGGTTTCTTGGCTAATCACTTCCGCTAAATGCTTTTTATTTTCTTCAAGCAAAGCTGCAAACTTTTCTACAATCGCCACACGCTCAGCAAAAGGTAAACGCGCCCACGCTGGGAATGCTGTACGAGCAGCTTGGCAAGCTTTCTCAACATCACTAGCCGTAGCTTCAGCGCCTGACCATACAGTTTGGTTATCAACCGGGTTTGTTTTTACAAATGTTGTACCGCTGCCTTGTAACCAGACACCGTTTATAAATAAAGAGTTTGACATCAGGATACTTCCATAGGATTTAGTGATAACACACGAACAGCGTGACCTTCTTGTACACCGAGTTTTTCAGCTTGTTCATGCGTTAAATTTAAAGTGTTATCTACGAGATCAAGTTTCAATAACATGGCCCGATAGTCGTGGTAATTATCATTAGCAACAAGGTATTGTGTTTTACCCACTGTTGCCTCATTAGTAATTTTGACGTTTAAGAGTTGACTTTCTTTGACTGCACGCAACTCATCAATATTCGCTTCAATAGTTGGACCCGCATCAAAAATATCGACATATCCTTGATAACGTAAACCTTCTGATTCAAGCACATGATAAGCAGGCAAAGTATGTGGATGCATTTTTCCAATCACTTCTTGCGCATCTTTTGGCAAAAGGTCAACATAGACTGGAAAACGTGGCATCAGCTCGGCAATAAAAACTTTTTGGCCAATACCACTTAAATAGTCTGCAGTTGAGAAATCCATATTGAAAAAATGGTGCCCAATCGCATCCCAAAAAGGTGAACATCCATTTTCATCAGAGTAGCCACGCATTTCCGCAATTAATTTTTTCTCAAAATATTGCTTAAATGCTGCGATAAACATAAAACGGATTTTCGATAAAAATTTACCGTTTTGATTTTCACGGCGTTCCGGATCTAAAAATAATGTACAGAGCTCACTACTTCCTGTTCTGTCATTACTTAAAAATAAAGTCGGTAATGACTTATATACGTTTAATGCTTTTGAAGCGTGTACTTGTGTTCCCACATGAAAGTTGTACCAAGGTTCAATTAAACCTACCGCAACCTCAATTGCACTTACACCAATAACACGTTGAGCTTCGGTATCTTCCAGAACAAACAAATATCCCTGTTCACTCTTATGAACATTGCCATTTAAAGTATTGCGAGTACGTGAAATTCGAGCCGAAAGCGTATCCATATTTTGTGGCAAGGAAGTCAGACCAACACCTGACTTACCTGCTAATTTATAAATATCTTCAAGGTCTCGAAACTCGGCATGACGGACAATCATCATGGCTAGCTTTCCTTTTTTTTATTTAGCCAACTTTGCCAAAGCTCTTTTTAAACGAGCAATCCCTTCATCAATATCTTGTTCAGGAATAATTAGAGAAGGAGTGAAACGAACCACGTTAGGTCCTGCGATTAAAGCGAGTAATCCTTCTTCGCCTGCCCATGTGGTAATGTCTTTCGCTTTACCTGCATATTCAGCTTTTAGTACACAGCCAATCAATAAACCTTGACCACGAATTTCATCAAATACTTGATATTCACCATTTAAAGTATTTAATGCATCAAGGAAATATTGATGACGGTGTTTCACGCCTTCAAGTACTTCTGGTGTATTAATAAACTCAAAAACTGCACCTGCAACTGCACTCGCTAACGGGTTACCGCCGTAAGTTGTACCATGTGTACCTACAGAAAAATGCGGTGCAAATTTATCAGTTGTTAACATTGCACCGACCGGGAAACCACCGCCCAAGGCTTTTGCAGTAGTCAGTACATCCGGAATCACACCGTAGTTCATGTAGGCATATAGTGCACCTGTACGGCCGACACCAGTTTGTACTTCATCAAAAATCAGCAATGCACCAAACTGATCACACAGTTCACGTAAACCTTTTAAAAACTCGATATCAGCTGGAATTACCCCGCCCTCACCTTGTACAGGCTCTACAATTACTGCACAAGTTTGTTCATTTATGACTGCTTTAGCCGCTTCTAAATCATTATAAGCAACATGACTAATACCGTTTGGAAGTGGTGCAAAGTCTTGTGAATATTTTGGCTGACCACCTGCTGAAACGGTAAATAAGGTACGGCCATGGAAAGCATTGTTAAATGCAACGATACCACTTTTACCAGCTATACCACTGTCTAGCCCAACTTTACGAGCCAATTTTAAAGCTGCTTCGTTCGCTTCAGCACCTGAGTTACAGAAGAATACTTTATCGGCAAATGTATTTTCGGTGAGTTGTTTAGCAAGGCGTAGTACTGGTTCATTGGTATAACCATTACCGACGTGCCAAAGTTTTTTTGCTTGTTCTGTTAACGCATTGACTGCCACTGGATGCGCATGACCTAATGCATTTACTGCAATCCCGCCTGCAAAATCGATATATTCTTTATTTTCTTGATCCCAGATACGTGAACCTTCACCACGTACCGGAATGAAATTTGCCGGTGCAAATACTGGAACCATCCAGTCATTAAAGTTGCTTCGAGTTACAGAAATTGGCTGTTCCATGCTTACCTCAGTATCTATTTAATTTATTTAATCTGTCTTACTGTCTTTAATTTAATTCATTTAGAAAAAGGGACCGAACAAATAACCCTATAACATCCTTTATATTTGCTCGGCCCACCTTTCCTAAAAGGTAGTTTCCTCAGATTAGCCTGGGAAAATACCGCGTTCTTTACGAGCTTTTAAGATACGCTCACATGCCAAGATGTAAGCTGCTGTACGTAAAGTACAAGCATTCTTGTTCGCTGTATTCCAAACGTCATCCATTGCTTGAACCATCAACTTGTCTAAACGCTCGTTGATTTCTTCTTCGCTCCAGAAGTAGCTCGCCATGTCTTGAACCCATTCGAAGTAACTTACAGTTACACCGCCGGCGTTACATACCACGTCAGGAACTACAACAATGCCACGCTCAACCAATACATCTTCAGCTTTAGGATAAGTCGGGCCGTTCGCGCCTTCTAAAATCAACTTAGCTTTAAGTTTTTCAGCACGCTCAACTGTAATTTGGCCTTCTAATGCAGCAGGAATAATGATGTCTACTTCTGCAGTCCAGAAATCTTCATCTGCAATTGCTTGTGCACCAGCAAAACCACCAACACCTTGGTTTGCATTTACGTGATCACGTAGCGCAACAAGATCAATACCATCAGCATTGAAAATTGTGCCAGTGTGGTCTTGAACGTGAGTGATTTTTGCTTTTGATTCAACAAATAAGAAAGCAGCTTCACTACCTACGTTACCAAAACCTTGAACAGCAACTTTCGCGCCTTCAATTGGTAAGTTGATTTTTGCAGCAACTTCACGACCAGTAACGAATACACCGCGACCAGTTGCTTTCACACGACCTAAAGAACCGCCTAAGTGAACTGGTTTACCAGTTACAACACCAGTCACTGTGTGACCTTGGCTAGTAGAGTAGGTATCCATCATCCACCCCATAATATTGGCATTTGTACCAACGTCTGGAGCAGGAATATCTTTTTGAGGTCCGATAATGTGACCAATTTCAGTCGTATAACGGCGAGTTAAACGCTCTAATTCACGATTTGATAATTTACGTGGGTCAACACGGATACCACCTTTTGCACCACCAAATGGCAAGTTCAAAACAGCAGTTTTAATTGTCATCCATGCAGACAATGCCATCACTTCATTTAAGTCAACATTTGGATGGTAACGAACACCACCTTTACCAGGACCACGAGACAAGTTGTGTTGTACACGGTAGCCTTCAAAGTGCTGGATTGAACCATCGTCCATTACAATTGGCACGTCCACAATAAGCGCACGCTTAGGACGTTTTAATGTATCGATATAATCAGCTAAATGTTCTAAGTATGGCGCTACACGGTCAATTTGAGCCAAGTAAGTTTGCCATGCATCGCTATGTTCGTTTACGTATGAAAGATCTGACATCTTTTTTCCTATCTACCTACACAGACTCAGATGTGATAAATCTGCAGTCTTTATTATTCAGCAACCAAAACCTTGCAATAACAATGTTTTGATTTATTTATAAAATCTTCAGCTCTTCTAAAGCTTTAGACCTTTTAAATTCCATCTTGTGATATCAAAAGTACGATTTACTTTTATATATCGATATCTTTTACAATATTCTTTTGCCTCATCTGCCGTTTATAAAAAGTCTTTATAAAAGCAAAAGTTCCACCGCAACCAACTCAAATAAGTCGACTGGAAATAAGTACAAAAGAGGTGACATAACCGTTTGGGAGTTAAAAAGAACTAGGGTTCATGAAACAAAAAAACCATAAGTCCCTAAAATTATTTTTGACTAATCGATAGATCCCTCCATTAGTCTTTTTAAATAAAAATTGTTCAGTAATACTGCAAGTTTCACATCACTACTCAAGCGAGTTAATCAAGCCTTCATATAGACATAAAATCTTTAAGTAAATATAGCACAGAGCAAGTTAATTTAGAACATTTTAAAATAAACAAGCAGAGAAAAAATAATCAATTTTCTCTATTTTTTATAATAAAAAAGTAACCGAACCTAAAAAAACACTCCACTATAATAATTTTATTTTATGGGAATTAAAAAAATATTAAAATTAAAAATGATTAAAAAATTACCATTTAATAACAACAACTTAATTAACAAAAAATTTCAAAAAATTCTTAAAATTTCTATAAATTTTCATAATATTTATTCAGTTTCTCTAATTCAAAACAAAGATATATAAATATTTAAACAATCTCTTTATTAAATAACCATGATAAACATATACTTATTTAAAAACTTATAATAATTAGCTATTAATAATATTCCGACAAGTGGTTAATTTATGTGTCAATATTTGCTTTTATTATTAAAACAAAAAAAACATTTTCAAAAAAAATATATAAAATTCACTTTAAAGCTCAAGTTGCGCCCATGAAAAAAGGCCCCATAAGGAACCTTCAATCAACACAACCAAGTAAGCAAAAGACTTAGTTTTGAGCTATATCTTTTTTACGATAAAAGATGAAATAGCTGACATAGCATAGCAAGATAAAAATAATGCAGCAGATAAAGCCCACTTGCATAGAAGGATCAAATACCATACTGATACAAGTAACTATACAGAATAGCCCGCCTACAATTGGAGTAAGAGGAAAAAGTGGTGCAGCGAAACGTAGATCTTTTACTGTTTTTCCTGACTTATACCACTGTCTACGGAAGTTAAATTGCGAAATACAAATTGCAATCCAAACGACAACCATTGTAAAAGCAGCAACACCCAACAAATTTTTAAAAATTGTTTCTGGTGCAAATTGTTCTGAAAGCAATCCTGGAATAGCACCAAACATGGTGACAATAATGGCAATAATAGGTGTTCCAGACGGCGTGAGTTTCGCGAAAATTTTAGGTAATTGATTTTTTGCTGAAAGCGACCACATCATACGTGATGCAGCAAATAGACCCGAGTTAGCAGCTGAAAGTAAAGCCGTAATAATTACGAAACGGATAATATCCTCTGCATACGGAATACCAATGTAATTAAATACAGTCACAAATGGACTACTGCTCACATCATTTGCACTAAGACCTGCTAGGTGGTATGGCAATAGTGAACTAATCACTACAATCGTACCAACAAAGAAAATCAATAAGCGCCAAATAGCCGCATTAATTGCCTTAGGAACTGTTTTTGCTGGATTCTCAGCTTCGCCAGCCGCCACCCCAATTAATTCTGTGCCAGAAAATGCAAAGTTAACGATAAGCATAGTGGCAAAAATTGGGAAAAGACCATTTGGGAACCAACCATGAGCAGTCAAATTACTGAACAATGGTGCTGTTTCATGCCCCTGATAAGGAATAAAGCCGAAAATCGCCAGCAACCCCAAACCAATAAAACAGATAATGGTGATTACTTTTACAAGCGCCAGCCAAAATTCAGACTCTGCAAATAAGCGGGTGGAACTTACATTAAGAAAGAAAACCAAGGCGCCAAAGAAAAGAGTCCAAGCCCACACCGAGGTAGATGGAAACCACTCCTGAACCAACAAGGCCGCAGCGGTAAACTCAGTCCCCAAAGTTGCAGTCCAAGTCAGCCAATACAGCCAAGTAATCATATACCCCGTACCTGGACCGATATAACGCCGTGCGTATTCACCAAAAGAGCCAGATTCAGGGACATGAACCGCTAGCTCACCGAGACACAGCATAACGGTATAGGCAATTAGACCGCCCAAGAAATAAGAGATAATTGCGCCAATTGGACCTGCTTGAGAGATTACGTCGCCAGACCCAAGAAAAAGACCTGTACCTATGGCACCGCCAAGGGAGATCATCACCAAATGTCGAGTACTCATTGCTCGTTTCAAAGGTGCAGAACTTCCATGTTGCGATGCATCATTATTCCGATAATTTAATGATTGCATATAAAAAACTGTAACGACAATTTAGTAAAAAATCATTTTAGGATAAAAAAATAAATATGCAATTATCTTTGAATAGTGAATTTATTTTAAGCAATCTTTTGCCAATCAAATAAAATATATTTTAAAAACAATCAATTAATAATTATTAGGGTAATTATTGTATTTTAATTAATCTTACATCATTTCTTTAATTTATATAAATTTAAAAACTATACTTTTTAAAATATAATAATTTTTCACTTAATTCCCCATGCCTACTTTTAGCTCTATCTTTATTTAAAAATTAGACACACTATTTATTTAAATAATGACTTTTAATTTTATATACAAATAAATTGATAAAAAAATATTTTTTAAGCAAAAAATAAAGCTCAAATCTCAAGATTTGAGCTTTATTTAATCGAGGAAATGACTTAGTAGCTGGTCAATACAAACTGTTGAGATGGCTGAACGGAACCTTCAACGTAATCACATACAGCTTGTTCATCACAATTTAAATTTAATTGCTTGTAGCTTAACGCAAAGAAATCAGAATATTGTTTAATGACAAACGGACTCATATCAGAAGTGAGTGCATCACCCTGTTTAAACAATTTAATAATTTTTCGGTCATTCATCCCTAACAAATAAAGTTCATTATTTAACTCAATCTGAACAACCCCAGTGTGTTCTGCCACAATCGGAATCAAATATGATGGGTTCGCCAACACTACATCTACAGCATAGGTTTCAAGCTTGAGATTAATCAAATTAAATACCAGTATTGCCTCAAATTGATTTTTCAAACCCTTTTTATGGTTTTCAGCTTGCTGGCTATACTGAATTTTAATTCCAAGCTTCTGGAAATCTTGCTCTGTAGCTTGCTTTGTTTTAATAAGACTACGAGTGACTGCTTGCTTAAGTGGATTGTCTAAATAACGTTCATCTAACTGAAAGTCATTTTGACGCAATATTTTCAATAACATGCTGTCATGGTATGTCAGCACATTTGCAAGAACATTACGATAATAGAACTTGCTTTGTTTTTTGATTTTACGAACTTGTTGATAGAAATACGTTTCATCAAATTCATGCTCAATAAAATCATGTAAAAGGCTTGAGCTTGCCAATACAGATAAAGCTTCATGTCCTGTAAAAGGCAAATGAATTGTATGTAAACTTGGTAAGATCTCTTTTATTTTTAAGTAATGTTCGCGATCAATTGAAAAGTAAGGATCATAAACAATAATGTATTCACGACTTGCATTCACATCTTGCGGCTGAATTTGCATGTCTTTATTCGCGACAGCATCGAAGAACTCAGCATAGCGTCGGTCTTCAACTTGTTCAGGGTCAATTGAATACTGAGGTACAAATGCAATGATTCGATTCATATTTAATAAATTCGAATATTTAATTGCTGCATAGCCGCCCATTGAGCCGCCATAACCTACAATATTTTTAAAACGCTGAATAATAGGCAAAATGACTTTTGCCAGCTCAACCATACTGGCCTTTGGGAACCATGATTTTTGTTTTGGCATCACCCCAATAACACTGTATTGGTACTTTATTAGAGACTTTTCAGCATTGATAGATAAGCCACTCGCCCGGGTAATCAAATCGCCAAAAGAGAGAACTAATGTATTAGAATCGCCTTGTAAAAAAATGGCTCTAATGTGTTCGTCTTCAAAAATAATTTGCTTATCCATGCTCACACCGAAAGAAAATTTACTCCCACATACATCGTCAAAAATGAAACAAAATAGGTGTTTTGCCAATTTATGATTGCGGAGTATCTTATTTTATAGATGCCAGTCAGATTAAAAAGCGCAAAATATGACACAATCCTTACATCCTGCCGCTCAAAAAGGCTTCAGCTCTGCTGCTGAGCTTTATCAGCAAGTTAGACCAAATTATCCCGTAGAAATAGTAAGTTGGCTACAAGATCGGCTCCAAATCCATGAAAATTCTACTGTTATCGATCTTGGATCGGGTACTGGCAAATTCTTACCTTACTTAAAACAGACACATGCCAATATTACTGCAGTAGAGCCAATTGGCGAGATGTTACAACAGCTTCAGCAAGCCTATCCTGATATTAAAACTTTACAAGCCTTTAGCCACAATATTCCGGTAAATGACCAACAGATTGATGCTGTCATTTGTGCCCAATCTTTTCATTGGTTTGACAACATAGAAACATTGACCGAAATCCATCGGGTATTAAAACCTCAAGGACATTTAGGACTTGTTTGGAACCAGCGCGATGAAGGTACAGACTGGGTAAAAGCTTTAGCGGATTTTCTACTACCGCTTGAAGGTGATACACCTCGTTACCATAATGAAAGGTGGAAAAAGGTTTTTGAAGAGCAAAATTTATTTACTTTTGACAATTTAAATACTTTTTCGCAATCGCAGCATGGTACTGTCGAACAAGTGGTGAGTAAGCGGTTACTTTCAACAAGTTTTATTGCAGCAATGACTGAAAAAGATCAACTACAGCTCAAAGCTCAGTTTGAAAAAATTGTTTATGATTTTACTGGGTTAGGCCCACAAGATCAGATTGATTTCCCATATATTACATATGCATATCATTTTCAAAAAAGTACGTCGTCAAATCATAGAGAATAGGTTCGGTTGAAAGCTATGTTAAAAAAAACGCCTCATATCATCTTAATGTCTTTGCTCAGCTCTAGCCTATTATTGACGGCTTGTAAAAAAGCAGATGAACCAGCAAAGACTGAGCAACCTCATACAAGTTCATCTACCGATCAGGTAATGGAAAAGCTCAATGAAAGACCAGTGAAGAAATTCCCAGCTACTGCGGATGACGCTCATGATATTGCACTACTAGAAGATTACGATCACCGCTTTACTGAAATGAGTGATGAAATGGAAACTGAGCTAGAAAAAATGCATGAGGCAGGTACGCTCACCACAGAATTTGAACAAAAACGTACGCTTGATAATGTGCGCTCAGCATTGACCATGCTAAAAGACCTCGATTTAAAAACTGAACAAGGTCGTTATATTCAGGGCTTACTCTATCAATATTGGGAAAACCAAGAAAAGAACTTTAGTGATAAGCAGGCAAGTAAAGATGAGCAGGTCAAACAGCTTGCTGACTATTTACAAGCACAAAATCAATTAAAATACTGGAAAGCCTCACAGCAGCATTAATTTAACTACATGCAATAAAAAGCCTTCTTATAAAGAAGGCTTTTTTAATTTAAATATTTTGTTTTTCAACCCAGTGAATGGATTGAACACGGAAGAGTTCACATGCACCATCGCCGGTATCAGTTGGGGTCAAAGATGACTTCCAAACCAAATCTTTATCTTTGATTTCAACCAGATCACCTTTTAAATAAACCAAATCACCACGCTTAACTTGCTTAATTTGTTGGGCGATTTCAGGGTTTGCAGGAATAATGTGCATATTCGATACCATCTGCATTGCTTGCTCAGCTGGTACAGGAAGTTTTGCTATTTTCCAGTTTAAATAGCGGTCATATTGTTTCACTGAAATATGTCGCGCGATTTCAGGTTGAGCAAATAAACCCCAACTTACCGCATAATCAATCGGTGAAAATTTGGCTTGCTCATCATTGTGATAAATTTTTGAACCTAAAATCCTAAAATTTCCCTGAAATGGTTGTAATACAGAAATTGATTGATCTTTTTCAACTGGAAGCAAGCCATTGGCAATATTGTATTCACTCGAGGTTGATGCAAGTGCTGAACCCATGCCTAAAGTCGCCAGCAAAGCTATCATCAAACGTTGTTTTTTCATCGCTTTATACCTCAAATATTGCTAGATCAAATTCATTAGATCTTCGTTTTATGGTAGCTCTAAGGTATGAAAAAAATATCGGAATTTAGTAACAATACAGATCAATTTCGTCTATTTTTGTGCCTAATTAAATAGATTATTAATCTTCAAAATCTATTCTTAAAGTTTCAAAACGAACTTTCCCTTCCTTAATTGCCTGAGCAATTGCTTGCTGCCCCTTTGTTAAACGTGCCCCTCCACTTTTTACATCCAGCAAAATAATTTGAATATCATCGGCAGTTCCGTCTCCATCTCGAAAATCGGTATAGCCATCGAAAATAATATAATCAACCGGGTCGCCCATAAACTTGGCATCACTTGGCAAATACTGAAACTCCGGCAAGACCGGCGCAAATTGTTCTGCCATTTTTCCTTTTAATACGGCGCGGCTCGTATTCACACTTCTCTTTTGTGCTTGGGCAAGAGCTTGTTGATGCTCAAGCTCCAACTCGGCAATATATTGCTCGTATTCAGCCTTGATTCGGCCATTACGGGTATTTGATAAAATGAGCGTCGTGATAATAATACCAATACCAGCACCAATAAGCATGGCCAGCCATACGGACATAAATTTTCCTTAACAAATACACATCATCGCGATAGATAAGCAATCATATCTAAAATTAGGGAGTAGCTTAAACTTTTGTCAAAGGCAGTCATCTACTTCACATAAAAAGATGCTAAGGTATATGTAGAACAAGTGTGCTGCTGAATATAACTGAATTTATGAAAACGATACTTATTGCAAATCAAAAGGGCGGATGCGGAAAAACCATGACAGCCATTACGTTGGCAACAGCTTTGGCACAAAAAGGATATAAAGTAGCATTGGCAGATTCTGACAACCAGAAATCTTCCTTACAATGGTTAAAGCAACGTCCAGAAAACGTAGCTGTAATTCAAAGCCTCGACTGGCGTCAAGAAAAATCAATTGGTGATGCACCTAAAAATTTAGACTATTTAATTATTGATGCACCGGGTGCCCTTTCAGGTGATCATGCTGAACAATTAGTCAGCGAAGCCCATGCGATTATTACTCCACTTCAGCCTTCATTTTTCGATATCGACAGTACACGACGTTTTCTCAAGCATTTGCAGGATATTAAGCGTATTCGTAAAGGTAAAGTACAAATTTTACTACTTGCAAACCGAGTTAAACCGAACAGCACCAGCTCAAAAGATATTCAGCAATTTTTTGAAAAAATCGAACATGAACCTATTGCATGGATTGCAGAGCGTAGTGCTTATGGCAGTTTAGCAATGCAAGGTTTAAGTGTATTTGATAAACCACAAAAGAACTTTATTGCAATTCAAAGCCAGTGGCAGCCTCTTTTAAATAAACTGATTGAAGATAAATCTGAGTGGTTCTAAAACCATCTCTTTATTTTAGGTGGGCAAGATGCAGAAATGAGCACGCCTGCCTAAAATTTGTCTCAGGTCATTTTTCAGTTAATATGACCTTATTCTATTTTAAAAATTAGAGAATTTTGTTCGTGCATCCATACGCTCCTACTTTACAGCGCGTTTTATTGTTTGGGCTGTTTTTTATCCTGATCTTTTTAGGATTTAACATCCTGAAGTACTTTATTGTACCTGTACTTTGGGCTGCCATTATTGCCTACATGACTTGGCCGATTTATTTAAGAATTCAGCATTTTTTTGGTGAAAACCGAAATAATTTAAATGCTACAGTTATGATTAGCTTAGTCATTTTAATTGTTGGTGTGCCATTTACATGTGCTATTTTTATTCTACAACATGAAGGCCGAAACCTTTATTTTGATTTACAGCGTCAAGTCTTTTCAGGTCATTTAAGCGTTCCCGATTTTATTCGTAATCTTCCGTTTATTGGTAAAGAAATATCTCGCACACTCAACGAAATTAACACAGACCCTAATAGTACTATTCAAAATATTGCAGCTTGGGTACAAAGCCATTTAAGTTATGGGCGTGTGTTATTAAATGAAATTAGTAAAAATATCGTCAAACTTTGTTTTGCAATTTTAAGTCTTTTCTTCTTTTATCGTGATGGCCACACGATCTTAACCCAAGTGAGTAAAGCCTTGGAAATGGTGATTGGGCCACGTATTCATCATTATCTCGACACAATTTCAGAAACTACACGTGCCGTTGTGTATGGCGTGGGTTTAACTGCAATTGCTCAAGCTGTACTTGCTGGATTAAGTTATTTCGTCGCTGGTGTACCTAACCCAATGGTTCTCACCATTGCAACGTTCTTATTAGCCCTAATTCCGTTTGGTACTCCTGTTTCCTACTTAGGCGTTGGACTATGGTTGTTCTCTCAAGGTCAAACAATGGAAGCTATTGGCGTCATCTTATGGGGTGTGTTGATTGTAAGTAGTTCAGACAACGTGATCCGTCCACTTGTAATCTCTGGTGCGACTCAAATTCCGTTTTTATTGATTATGTTCGGTGTATTGGGTGGTATTGCAAGTTTTGGTTTAGTTGGTCTATTTATTGGCCCTGTTATTTTAGCTGTTTTATTAGCAATTTGGCGTGAATGGCTTCACGAGACAATTGACCCTGAACCCATGCCAAAAACGACCATGATTTATGATTCAGATGATGATTTACCACCATCTAAAAACTAAGCTAATGATTTAAAAATATTTCAAGATACAAAGTGACTATTTAAATTAACTTGTAGGGTTCACGCACCTTTGCTTGAATAAAAAAATCAGATTTATAGTTATAAGGATATCTATAATGCCAGTATTTAATAAAATTGGTGCAGTATGTGCACTGACAGCTTTATTAACGGTCGGTTGTAGCACGGTAAGTAAGACTGTATCTGATACAGCCCATGCACTTACCACAATGCATACTAAAAAAGTGGTGGATGTTAATGAAGTGACAGCCAATGGTATAGGTAAAAAACTTGGTTCGATCAGCTTTCAAGACAGTGATAAGGGCTTAATCATTACCCCTGCTTTAGCAGATTTACCAAGTGGTACTCGCGGTTTCCACATCCATGAAAATCCATCTTGTGCCCCTGCTGTTAAAGATGGAAAACCAGGCGCTGCTTTAGCTGCTGGTAGCCACTATAACCCTAACCAAGCCCCACATCATGGTACGCCAACTACCGGGCATTTAGGCGATTTACCAGCATTAGTCGTTGACAATACTGGTGTAGCTACAACTGCTGTTATTGCACCACGTTTAAAACTTGCTGACATTCAAGGTCGCGCTATCATGATCCATGCTGGTGGTGATAACTATTCAGATTCTCCTCTGCCTCTAGGTGGTGGCGGAGCGCGAATTGCATGTGGCGTAATCAAATAAGTGCTATTTTTAAATTGTGGGTATCTAAAAAGATATCCACAATTTTGCTATTTTATTAAGCAACTTAGACTAATTAATTATTATAAAATCTCAAAAAATAAACTGACTTTTTTAGACAAAACGCATAATATTTTTCAAGTAATAAAAATTTAAATACCAATTGTCACGTACCCTCTCATTTAGAAAAAAGCCGTGAATAATCTGACTCAACTATTCAATCGTTTTAAAGCGAATTCAATTTTAATTTATTGCCTGCAAATTTTAATTGTACTCACAGGTACAACTTTAGGTTTACTTTGGTTAGGACATAACGAGCTGATCGTTCCTGTGACTTTAGGTGCAATTGCTGCTGCACTTACCGATTTTGATGATCGCTTAAGTCTTCGTTTACGCAATCTGCTTTATGTCTGCCTACTCTTTTTTACTGTCAGCACTATTCTTGGTTTTTTAGCACCTTATAAATTTTTATTTATTTTATATCTTTCAATTTCCAGTGCTTGTTTCATTTTATTGGGAGCTTTAGGGCAACGCTACGCTACCATTTCTTTTGGTACGATTTTACTCTCAATTTATAGTATGTTTGGTTTAGGAGAATATGCACACTGGTACCAACAGCCTACTTATTTTGTCTATGGTGCGTTGTGGTACGGCCTAACTTCTATTTTATTTTTTATTCTTAAACCAACACTTCCTTTACAAGATAAACTTTCACAAATTTTTGAAGAAATTTCAGCCTTACTTCAAGCTAAAGCACGGTTGTTCGACCCAGATAATAAAGAAAATGTTGAACAGCTTTTATTTGAATTATCACTACAAAATACACAAGTTGCGCAAAGTCTTAACCAAATACGCAGCTCTCTGCTAACTCGCCTTAAGGCATCACGAGTCAGTAATAAAAGTATTTATTGGTTAAACTTATACTTTTTTGCGCGAGATATACACGAGCAGGCAACTTCTAATTATTTACACTACGAGCATATTCAACAAAATTTTAGCCGTAGTGATCTCATTTTTCGTTTTCAGAAAAACCTACGCTTACAAGCTCAAGCTTGCCATGATTTAGCCCAATGCATTTTGCATAATCAACAATATCAGTCTTCTCAAGAAAGCCAAATTGGCCTAAACCATTTGGAAAGCTCTTTGAAAGACTGGATACAACAGCACCCGCAAAATTTTGAAGTTAAAAATTTAAAGCTGATTTTTAATAATTTAAAAGGAATGCATGAACAATTTGAACAACTTCAATATGCTCAACCGTTTAATGAAACGCTGAATCAAAACAAACAAGAACATCTCAATTTACTAGATGATGATATTCAAGGTTTTTCAGACCTTGTTTTAAAAATTCGGCAGCAACTGACGCCACAATCGGCCCTATTTAGACATGCAATACGAATTGCGGTTGTGTTTGCCGCGGGTTATGCCATTTCCCTCCTACCTTTTGCCCAACATGGTTACTGGATTTTGCTCACCAGTTTATTTGTTTGCCAAATTACTTACTTTGCAACCAAAAGTCGTTTAAAGCTTAGAACGATTGGGACTTTACTCGGCGTTTTATTGGGTATTCCCATTTTATATTTTGTTCCTAGTATTGAAGGTCAACTCATTCTTACCATTATTTGTGGAGTTAGCTTTTTCTACTTACGCCAGAAAAAATATGCGCTGGCAACACTGATGGCAACCTTAATGGTATTGCTCATTTTCAATTTAAAAGGTGCAGGTTACAGCATTATTTTACCTCGCCTAATCGACACCTTATTAGGCTGCTTTATTGCTTGGCTTGCTGTTAATTTTATTTGGCCAGACTGGAACTTCCGTAATATTCCAAACAATATTAAGAAAAGTAGCCAAGCCACTTTTGATTACTTCAATGTGATTGTCGAGCAATATCAGCATGGGAAAAATCAAGACATTGAATATCGTAGAATTCGCCGTGCTGCACATAACGCGCAAATTGAACTGTCAAATATGATTTCAAGCTTAAGTGCTGAGCCCAATCCAAATCCAGAGCTGATTCATTATGCCTTTCGTTATTTAGTTTATAGCCACAGCCAGCTGAGTTATGTCGCCGCCTTAGGCAGCCAAAGACAAAAAATTGATGATCAACAGGTATTACAACTCTTACTGGATTGTCAGCAAATTCTTAAACAAAGTTTATTTGAACAAGCGTCGGTTAACTTTAGTTTTCTTGAACAGACTTTAAAGCAAATTCAAAGTTTAATAACTCAAGAACATTTTTCAGAGAACTACACACTTGTCTTAAAACAGATGAGTTTATTATTAGAAACCTTGCCTGAACTCTTAAGCTTAAAAGGCAAACTTTTAGAGCATGAAATTAAATAGAATAAAAAATACCGGAATATAAATTCCGGTATTTTTTTAATGTAAGTCTTGTGCAACTCTTTCCTGCATTTCTCGTTTTAAAGCTAAACGTGGTTGAGTAAACCACAAGGCAATAAATGCAAAAGCAGATAAGACAAAAGCCCATAAATGAAATTGGGTGTAGAGGTAACGTACAAGCTCAATCATTGCAAAGAAGCTCGTCATCAATAGCATTGAAACAGCAGCAGCTACAGTTCCTTTTGACACTTCAGATGACATGAGTGCAAAACGGTACAACACTGAGAAGCTAATTCCTTCACCAAAACAAATGAGTGTCATACCTATTAACAAGCAAGGAATTAAATAGGCTTGCCAGACAACACCTAATATTAAAATTAGCGTACCAGTAAGCATAATCGGTAAGCCAATTAAGACAGTTTTACCTAAAGCTAAACGGTCAATAATTTTAATTAAAACAATGTTACCAACAATTAAACCTAAAAATACCGGGAACTGTGCTAAGCCATATTGCACACTCGTTAGCTTCAGTTCATCGACCAAAATAATTGGCGATAATGCAATCCAAAGCATAAGCGGCATACCCACAAGCGGTAAGGCCAACGTTAACCCAAGGAACTGCCGATTGCTAAATACCTTTTTAAAGTCATCAAAAAGATAACTAAAAGGCTGTTTGGTTACACTCACCTTATGACTAGGCATTTGTTTCTTTAAGCCAACCCAACTCAGCAGTGCAAGTAAAGCAATTGCCACGAAACCCCAGTGCCATGAAACATAATCAATTAAGAAAGCTCCAAGTACAGGTCCTAGCAAAGGCGCAAGCAATGAGATATTTGCCATAAGTGCCATGACTTTAATCGCATCACGCTCGGCAAAATTTTCCTGAATTGCGGCATATCCCACTGCTGAAATTACGCTTAACCCAATACCTTGTAAAAAACGTAATGTCAGAAAGTGTTCAATTTGTCGCGTTAATAAAATTAAAAAACAGCATAAGGCAAAAAATAAAACACCAGACAAAAGTACTTTTTTACGGCCTAATCGATCTGATAAAGGTCCTAGTAACCATGCAACAGATGCACCACCTAATAAATAAAATGACATTGAAGACGGCGCCCAAGTTGCACTTACACCGAAATCTTCAGTAATTGCCAACATGGCTGGCTGAATCAGGTCATTACCAATATAAACCGCAAATTCAAATAGCACTAAAGCTAAAGGAAACATCAACGTTGTACGGTTCAACGCTGTCGTTTGAATATTTTTCATGAGTTTGTACACTTCAAAATAGCGGCCACTATGTCTCAGCAACTACATATTGAAATAAATAATGTAGCCATGACGATGACAGTATGGTCAGTCAATCTTTAGTTAAGTTGTTATATGCCGTGAGAGTGCATGTTTAGAATGTGAAACACCGTATTCACAAGGTGTCTAAAACGAGAAAAAATGTATGACGTGAGATTCGGTAATTTTTACCATCTGGCATAATTGCCGGATGACACAATATCACTTTTCAAATTGATCATCAATCGGACAATTCCAACAATTTTAAATTCTATATTTTAATGATGACGAACTCATTTTTATATTGTGAATAACTCTAAAGTTATCCACATATTCAATAGAAATTCAGCTTTAAGGACAAGGATTAACTTGAAAGTCTGCTGTTTCCTCGCCTTTTGTACATTGATAACTTTGTTTTTTATTCACGATTTTCCAAACAGTCTCATCTTTTTTTAATAAATACTCAGTACGTGTTTTCGAAACAGCATCTTCACTCGGCTCTGTCTGCAAAATAGTGACTTGAGCATTAGAAGGATCTTCTAAGGCATTCATTTGCTGTGAAATACTTAAATTACTGGCATTATTTAAAAGATTAGGTTGATCGAGTAAAACAGCTTGTATCGGACTGTTCGCTTGAGGTGTGGGTGGATTTGTATTTGGTGTACAAGCACTCAGAATCAACAAATTACACATCATGAGTAAACCAATCTTTTTCATACTCAACTCCACCACAACTTCACCTTGATGCTAAAGGCTACAAACAATTTTTTCCGTTCAACTTTGTAAAGTATTTGCCATTAAAATGAAGAAACCAGTATGAGGTATCAAACCAAGATTAATGATTTTTAATCAATAATATTTTTCCAATTACTACATTTTTCTTTAAGAGTAAGTTCTCTAAAGTATCGCTCAAGTTTAAGAATTGAATTAGAGTAACTCCCATGAGCAATATTTTAGTCATTAATGGTGCCAAACAATTTGCCCACTCAAATGGTGAATTAAATGACACACTCACGACATTAGCGACGAATCACCTGACTGAACTCGGCCACGAAGTTCAAGTCACTCGTGCAGATAGTGACTACAATGCTGAAGCCGAAGTAGAAAAGTATTTATGGGCAGATGTCGTGATTTATCAAATGCCGGGCTGGTGGATGGGTGCACCGTGGACCGTAAAAAAATATATTGACGATGTATTTACGACAGGTCATGGTTCTCTTTATGCAAACGATGGTCGTAGCCGCTCTGATGCTTCAAAAAAATATGGTTCAGGTGGTTTAATTCAGGACAAAAAATATATGCTGTCGCTTACTTGGAATGCGCCAATGGAAGCATTTGACGATGCGGATCAGTTTTTCCATGGCGTGGGTGTAGATGGTGTTTATTTACCATTTCATAAAGCAAATCAGTTCTTAGGTATGAGTACCCTACCAACATTTATTGTAAATGATGTAATTAAAATGCCTGATGTAGATAGTTATGTGGAAGCATACAAAGCACATTTGAACACACTATTTGCAGCAGCCTAACCCGGAGAAAACCATGCTTACTATTATCGCGGAAATTCGTACTCAATCGGGTGGACAACACCGCCAAAACGTATTGAATGCATTTCAAAAAATCATTCCAACTGTTTTAGCCGAAGATGGTTGTCATGGTTATGAACCTTTGGTTGACCACATTTCAAATGCGAGCTTCCAAAACAAAGACCCTGACATTATTGTGATGTTAGAAAAATGGGAAAGTGTAGCTCATCTTGAAGCACACTTAGCTACACCTCATATGCAAGCGCATCATGAAGCAGTCAAAGATGATGTAGTTGACGTCAAAATTAAAATTTTAGAAAGCGGCGTATAATTTAAGAAATAAAAAAGACGATATATTTATCGTCTTTTTTATGCTTAAGAACAAAGCTGCGTCTGGAAACCTTTAGAACCTTTTCCTCTTGCACATTGGTAGCTCTTTTGCTTATTTTGCAATTGCCACTTTTCATCAACCAATTTAAATAAATATTCCGTCCGAATTGCTGAGACAGAGTCATCCATTAAACCGGTTTGTATAACAGTAATGCGAGAAACTGTTGGAGATTCTACTCGGTTAAATACCTGCTGAACTGAAGTATTGTTATGCTCTTTTACAATCTCGGGTTGCGTTTTAAGTACTTGTTGCATTGGGGTTTCTGAGCCCACAAAAGGAATTAATTTACTTGTGGTTGCACAACCCGTCATAAGTCCAGCACAGAGTGCAGAAATTAAAAATAAACGTTGCATTTTCATCACCAAAAAACAAAAGGCATAGCTTTATGATGCTATGCCTTTGTCGGTTACTCTGTAGAAACTATGTAGTTCTACAAAATAGATCTAATTTAAAGATCGAATAATTTACCCGGATTCATAATACCTTTCGGGTCAAATACTTTTTTCAAAGCTTTCATATATTCGATTTCTTCAGCTGAGCGCGAATATTCCAAATATGGCTTTTTCGTCATACCTACGCCATGCTCGGCAGAGATTGAACCATCGTATTTTTTAACGGTATCAAACACATATTTATTGACAACCTGACACTTCGCAAAGAACTCATCTTTGGTCAAGTTTTCAGGTTTTAAAATATTTAAGTGTAAGTTACCGTCGCCGATATGGCCGAACCAGCAAATTTCAAAGTCAGGATAGTTTTCTTGAACAATCGCATCAATTTCACGAATAAATGCAGGTACGTGAGTAATTAATACTGAAATATCGTTTTTATATGGAATAAACGGCGCGATTGATTCAGAAATATCTTCGCGTAAACGCCACAAGCTCTCTACTTGATCAAGGCTCTGGCTCATTACACCATCAAGTACCCAACCTTGTTCCATACAGTGCTCGAAAATCTCCATTGCTTTGTCGATAATCGGTTCGTATGGCGCTTCAAACTCAAGCAATACATAGAATGGACATTGAGTTTCAAATGGACGTTGAACATGACCACGGTCGAGTACTTTTTGCATTGCAAGCTCACCAAAGAACTCAAATGCAGTTAAGTCGATATCTTTTTGGAAAGCATGTAACACAGGCATTACTGCATCAAAATCAGGAACACCTAAAACTAAAACTTGTAGGTTTTGTGGTTGACGCTCAAGTTTAATTTCTGCTTCAGTCACTAAACCTAATGTACCTTCACCACCAATAAACAAATGCTGTAATGCATATCCAGTTGCATTTTTAATCATGCCTTTGTTTAAACGTAAAATGTCGCCTTTACCTGTCACTACAGTTAAACCGAGTACCCAGTTACGCGTCATGCCATATTTAATGACTTTAATACCACCAGCGTTGGTACCGATATTACCGCCAATCTGACTAGAACCCGCTGATGCAAAGTCAACCGGATAATACATACCCTGCTCTTCTGCATAATTTTGCAATTGCTCAGTCACAACACCAGCTTGTACACGAACCATACGGTCTGCCGGGAAGAACTCAAGAATCTGGTTCATTTTGTCCATGCTAATGACAATTTCACCATTGGTTGCTACAGCACCAGCAGAAAGTCCTGTACGTCCACCTGACGGTGTAATTGCGATATTAAACTGGTTTGCAAGCTTCACAACTTCCTGAACTTGTTCAGTCGTTGATGGAAAAACGATGACCGATGGGTTCGGATTAAAATGCTTGGTATGATCTTTACCCCAGTTTTCGAGACTATCAGCATCGGTTTTAATACGGTTTTCACCGACGATTGCTGTTAATTGGGTGAGTAACTCAGGTGTTAAAGCGACTGGAGCATTCATCGTTTGCAGACCTAGCAAGAAGTAAACTGTGGTGGGACTATGACCTCATATTTCTCAAGGTTTTCACCTGAGCAAAGCCATAATGTTCAAGGAACTCCTATATTCTACATGTAACAGCACAAGCGATAAAGTTCAGAATAGAGATACTGTCACTACAAAACATGTTTAACACCAATAAAACACTTTTTATAAGGCCTTAAAGGAAAATTTGGGCTTAAACGTAGATCAAGCATATTTTGTAATGCTCGACAAGCCATAAATGGAAGTGATTAGACATAGATAAAATTGCCATAAGGCGATGGTATAAACGAAATATCTATAGCGCTGCCCAGTATGTTATTATACCGCCACCAAATTTGGCCTTTGTAGCGGAGCCGTAATGAGCCAACATCTTTCACTACCTAAAGATAAAATCCGTTTCCTTTTGTTAGAAGGCGTTCACCAAAACGCAGTCGATACTTTAAACGCTGCGGGTTATACCAACATTGACTATCGCAAAACTGCTCTTGAAGGCGAAGCGCTTAAAGAAGCAATTAAAGATGCTCACTTTATTGGTATTCGTTCGCGTACCCAATTGACTGAAGAAGTTTTCGAAGCTGCAAATAAATTGATCGCAGTAGGCTGTTTCTGTATCGGAACAAACCAAGTAGATCTTAAAGCAGCGATGGCACGTGGTATTCCTGTATTTAACGCACCGTATTCTAATACGCGTTCGGTTGCAGAACTCGTACTTGCTGAAACTATTCTTCTTCTTCGCCGTGTTCCTGAAAAGTCAGCGGCTTGTCATCGTGGTGGTTGGGACAAATCTGCTGTGGGTTCTTTTGAAACTCGTGGCAAAACTTTAGGTATTGTAGGTTACGGTTCCATCGGTTCTCAACTTTCAGTTCTTGCTGAAAGTATGGGTATGCATGTCATTTATTATGATGCAGTCACTAAATTACCAATGGGTAATGCTCGCCAAGTTGGTTCTTTAGATGAACTTTTAGCAACTGCTGATGTTGTGACTTTGCATGTACCGGATGTTCCGTCTACACGTAACTTCTTCACTAAAGAACAATTTGCAAAAATGAAAGAAGGCGCAATCTTCTTAAATGCTGCACGTGGTACATGTGTAGTAATCGAAGATTTAGCTGATGCAATCAAATCTGGTCACCTTGCAGGTGCGGCAGTTGACGTATTCCCGAAAGAACCAAAAGCAAATGGTGAAGAATTCCAGTCTCCACTTCGTGGTTTAGACAACGTGATCTTGACTCCTCACGTTGGTGGTTCAACAATGGAAGCTCAAGCAAATATCGGTTTAGAAGTAGCAGAGAAATTTGTTGCTTACTCTGATAAGGGTATGACACTTTCTGCCGTAAACTTCCCAGAAATCGCGTTGCCATTGACAGCGGGTCAACACCGTTTACTACACATCCACAAAAACGTACCGGGTGTATTGTCTAAAATCAACAACTTGTTTGCTGAACAAGGCATCAACATTTCTGGTCAGTCACTTATGACTAAAGGCGACATCGGTTACCTTGTAATGGACGTAGATGCTTCTGCTTCTCAAGAAGCTTTAGATATGTTGCATGAAGTTGAAGGCACAATTCGCGTACGCGTATTGTTCTAATACAGACTGTAAATTTAAAAGCCACAGCATTGTCTGTGGCTTTTTTATAGGTATTTACATTATCATGTGAAAAGTATACCAATTGATCAAATAATAAAATGTCCAGTCCAAGCCAGAAATCCCAGCTTCATGCTTTGGGCTTTCTTATTCTTGCCATGTTAAGTGTCCAAAGTAGCGCATCCTTAGCTAAAGTCCTGTTTCAGAACTTTCCTGTACTGACTGTTTCTGCAATGCGTTTATGTATCGGGGCATTTATTTTGGCTTTCATTTTTCAGATCTGGAAAATTAATTTTAGTCAGGTCCGATGGAAAGCTATTTTGAGCTATGGCTTTGCTCTTGCTGGCATGAATGCTCTTTTCTATTTATCGCTTGAACGTTTACCCATTGGTATTGCGGTTGCATTTGAATTTATTGGTCCACTCAGTGTGGCCCTTTACCATGCTAAACAAAAATATGATTTTGTCTGGGTCACTTTCGCAATTATTGGCCTCATTTTATTATTTCCTTTTAACCAAGCACATAGTTTGGACTGGATCGGAGTCCTATTTGCGATGAGCGCGGGTGCTTGTTGGGCCCTATATATTATTGCAGGGCAAAAGCCTTCTGGTATCTCAGGTAACCATACAGTTTGTTTGGGCATGACTGTAGGTGCTTGTATACTTTTACCCATTACTTTTTTCTCAGGCTCGATTGGGCAAGTTATAGAATTACCATACTTTTTTTATTTTATTGGTCTCGCTGTTTTAGCCAGTGCACTTCCATTCTCTTTAGAAATGTTAGCTCTACGCAATTTAACACCTTTAAGTTTTGGAACATTGATGAGCCTAGAACCAGCTGTTGCTGCACTTTCCGGTTTTATCTTCTTAGGTGAATACCTGTTATGGAATCAATGGTTGGCACTCGCCACTATTATTACTGCTTCTGTGGGTTGTACCATAACCACCCAAAGAGCCCGACAACAACGTGAAAAAACAGTAAGTTAATTCTGCAAAACCTACGAGTTGAAACCCAGTATTGACTATAATGAATCACTCTTATTTTTAAATATCAAATGAAGCGTTAAGGTACTTCCATGCAAAATCTTCCAATTATTGCTGTGCTCTATATGATTTTGTCGATGGTTTCGTATCAAATCAGCGCTTCATTTGCCAAGCAACTTATCGCAGCTTTAGATCCACTTACCGTTACTATTTTAAGACTATGTTTTGCAGCAGTGATTGTTGCCGTTATGTTCCGTTCTTGGAAAATCTGGTCTCGTTTACCTTATTTAAAATGGCGTGATTTATTAATGTACTGCGCATCTTTAGGGTTAATGAATATCTTATTTTATACCTCTCTTGGAAAATTACCCCAAGGGATTGCGGTAGGTCTAGAATTTATTGGTCCATTAGGCCTAGCCCTAGTTTCTATCAAACAAAAGAGCGAATATATCTGGGTAGCTTTTGCCATGCTGGGTATTGCACTCATGGTACCTTGGCAAGATCCAACTCAACACCACTTTTCTTACGTAGGTGCAGCCTGTGCTTTAGGCGCAGGGCTTTGCTGGGCATTCTATATTTATTTTGGTCAAAAAGTTGTAACTCAAAATATAGGAATGCATGCCTTAACCATAGGGATTACCGTATCTGCCCTCGCCTTATTACCAATTGGTATTTGGTATAATGGCCCAGCATTACTTGATACACAGTACTGGGGTAAAGCCTTACTTATTGCAGTTTTAGCGACTGCTATTCCCTATGCACTCGACCTAATGGCACTCAAACAACTTAATAAATTAACTTATGGCACCCTAACAAGTTTAGCGCCAGCATTGGCAGCATTAACAGGTTTCTTATTACTTCACGAAGAAATCAGCATGCTGCAATGGGTGGCTTTAGCTTGCGTAATGCTAGCGTCAATTGGGGTTACTTTAAGGAGCAAAACAGCATCATAGGTGTAGCTTATTGCTGTTTTTTATACTTTTTATATTCCTTCAAATATTTATTGCCTAGCGTTTCTTTTTCACTATCTTTAAGAATTTTACCGGCTTGCTGAAAAAATTTATGTTCTTCTTCTTTTAAGTGGTGATGGACTTTTTCGCTCAACTGTTTAGCGGTTGCCAACCAACTTGGGCTACTCATATCCGTTTTTTCAAGTTGCTCGACCAACTCATCCATTTCATGGTGTTCAGATAAAGCATGTCTCGTAATATCCAAACCGACATCATCAAACATTAAAGGGATATATAAATAACGGTCTTCGGCAACTGAGTGAGCATAAAGTTCGTTTTTTAATGCATCAAATAATTCTTTTCGTTCTTCGGTTAAACCATGTGTCTGGATTAATTGTTCAGAAAGGTTGCGTTGATTTTCGTGGCTTTCTCTTAATGCTTCGAAAATATTCATTCTCTTCCTCATTTTTAGTTAAAAAATCTTTTTTATTTCAAGGTTTATCGTACGGCAAAATTTATATTATTTAAGTAGCTTAAAATGAGACTATTTTTTACACAGTTTTCTTTCTAGTAAGTTTCTGTAATGATTTTTATATTTATAGCTTTAAATGATACACAAAAGTATGAACCACTCCTCAGGAACAGTTCATACTTTTATCTTATTTAACCTGTAACAAACATTTGATATCCCAAACGGCAAATCAGGATACTCACCAAAATTAAAAAGATAATACGTACAAAACCACTACCGTATTTAAGCGCGGTACGCACCCCAACAATAGAACCTAGCACGTTAGCCGCTGCCATCATTAAACCAATATGTAAAATAGCGTGCCCAGTTGGGATGAGGAAACTCAGCGCAGCTAAGTTAGTCATAAAATTACCGATTTTTGACAACGCCGAAGCATGTAAAAAATCGACTTGTAAAAAACGAATGAAGAAAAAGATAAAGAAACTACCAGTACCCGGTCCGAAAATACCGTCATAAAAGCCAATCGCCAGACTACCGATACCAGCTAAAACGAGCATTTTCGTAGTAATTTTTTGCTCGGTATGAACCTGTCCGAAGTTCTTTTTAACTAGGGTATAAATCGCAATCACAATCAACATCACGAAAACGAAAGGACGCAATACCGATTGAGGGATAAGCGACAAACAAGCTGCACCTGCGAAAGAACTAATCAAAGCACAAATGGCAATAACGGCTAAAAGCTTCCATTGCAACTTTACTTTTTTAGCAAATGTATAAGCTGCCGATGCCGTACCAAAAATGGATGAGACTTTATTGGTACCAATCACCGTAGCAGTCGACATGTTAGGAAAAGTGCTCATGATCCCGGGAATCTGGATGAGTCCGCCGCCACCAACAGCAGCATCAATTGCTCCCGCAGTAAACGCAAAAAAGATCAAACTAAGGATAACATCCCATTCCATGCCCATGTTTTATACTCTACATCTACTACAAATTTAAGATACGTTTAGGTACCAACCGTTTTTTATCGGTAATTTCAGCTAAACCTAAACAGCGTTCACCCGAAAAAACCAACACTTCTGCTTCTGCAGAATGATCAATATTGCTTTCTAGACCGTTACAAAAATATTTTTCCCGTCCTTCGGGAACCTGAATTTTTAAGAAATGGTCAATTGGAGCATATACGGGCAGTAGCAAAGCTTCTCTTTGCTCTTCCGTTAAGCTTTCCAAATATTCAATGGTATAACTTGGGATGAGTTCAAAATGTCCAGTTTGAATACGGTGAAGCATCGTTAAATGACCACCACAACCAAGTGCCTCACCAATATCTTCACCTAACACACGAATATATGTTCCTTTAGAACAAGTTACATCTAAAGTGATACTATTTTCATTAAATTCAATAAGTTCTAAGGCATAAATCGTAACCGGGCGTGTCTCGCGCTCAATCTCTATACCCTTTCTGGCCAGCTCATATAGTGGCTTACCTTCTTTTTTTAATGCCGAGTACATCGGTGGAACTTGTTGAATATCGCCCCTAAACTTTTCTAAAGTTTGCTCAATAAGCTCTTTGCTAAGAACCGGGATAGGACGTTCTTGTAAAATATCGCCTTCAACATCGCCTGTTGTTGTAGTTTGGCCTAATCGAACAGTAGTTTGATAACGCTTTGTCGAGTCCAGCAAGTAATGTGAGAATTTAGTGGCCTCTCCTAAACAAATAGGAAGTAAACCGGTTGCTAATGGATCTAATGCACCAGTATGACCCGCCTTTTGGGCACGGTAAAGCCAACGCACTTTTTGCAAAGCAGCGTTAGAACTTAGCCCTAATGGTTTATTTAAAAGAAATACACCACTGATATGGCGACGAGAAATTTTTTGATTTTTTGTCGTCATTTTTACTGGAACACAAAGCTAGAGAAAAGTGCCGACATGTTAGCAAATTCAGCAAGATATTTTCATAATATTTAGGTGCCTTTTCACTTATTTTATGGCACATTAATGATCGAGTAAAAAAACAACAAATGAAAACTTAAGGAAGATATCTTTATGCAAAGGATGCAGAAAAAGATATGGTGGTGTGTGCTCGGATTTTTTATTTTGAGCCTCATCGCATGTGTGTATTGGCTAAGCCCAGACTCGGAAAATACTTCACCTCAGCCAAATCAGGATGAAGCTAGGTTGGTAGCTACTTCACAATCTACTTTAAATTCACCATTAAACGAAAATACTTATTTGAGTAAAAGTCAGCAAGATACTCAAGTTAACTGCCAATTAAAAATTAATAGTTCACAGCATTTAGTTGTGAATAGCCAAACCCGTGACTGCTTTGAATATTTTATTACGCAGTATGGCGAGAGCAATTTACAACAAGTTAAAACTCATTTTGAGAAATTTATACAAGATCAGTATTTAGAACCAGCCCGCTCACAGATTATTGATTTGTGGACGCGTTATTTAAAATACCGTGAGCAGCTTGCACAAATTCAACCGCCTCAATCTAAACAACAAGATCAAAATTATTTTCAAAAGATCTTCAGTTCAATTCAAGATATAAGAAAACGTTTCTTCTCTGCCTCTGAAATTGAAGGGTTATTTTCAACAGAAGACATTTATCAGAACTACACATTAGATCGCATGAAGATTTTAGAAGATTCATCTTTAAGCGAAATTGAAAAAGCTAAAAAACTCAAAGAGCGCTTTGAACAATTACCAGAAGACTGGCAAGAAAACCTACAAGAACTCTCAAAGCTTGATGATTTACACACACTGACCAAACAAATTAAAGCTCGCAATGGTTCAGCAGAGGAACTTCGGCAAATGCGTACAGCACTTGTTGGAGCCGAGGCAACTCAACGATTAGAAACTTTAGATATACAGCGTAATGCGTGGCAACAGCGAGTGACTGGCTACTTAAATCAACGTGATGAAGTCTTGCATAGCAATATGAGTGACAGCGCTAAAAAACAAGCTATTCAACAACTACGCCAACAACAATTTAGCTCATCGCAAGAACAGCTTCGTCTTAGAACTTTTGAAACAGTCCATGACCAAGGAGGTGAACTACCCTTTAACTACTAGGCTTTTCTATTTCAAAGTGAGCCAAACCTTATCCAGCAGTAGAAGCTGCTTCTCATACAAAATAAAAATAGTGAGTAAAAAATGAAAAGGAACTTAATATTTTTCTGTGCTGCAATACTCTCAGGACTGAGTGTTTCAGCAACCCATGCCACAAATGCCGAGCAAGTCAAAAGCTCATTCGTCTATTCGACTTATGCACAAACCAAATATCCATTGGTTTTTAACCATGGTATGGCGGGTTTTAACCGAGTTGGAACAGATACGCTTGGTCTGGACTACTGGTATCAGATTCTTCCTGATCTTGCGCGTAACGGAGGAAATGTCTGGGCAACAAGAGTTTCACCGTTTAACTCAACTGAAGTTCGTGGAGAACAACTTGCCCAACAAGTAGAAGAAATTATTGCCATCACCGGAAAGCCTAAAGTCAACTTGATCGGACATAGCCACGGGGGACCAACAATTCGCTATGTCGCTGGGATCATGCCTGAAAAAGTCGCTTCGCTTACTACTATTGGTGCACCTCACAAAGGATCGCCAATGGCAGATGTCATCCTGAATGTTGAGGGTACTCCTCTATCCGGGCTGGCAACATTAGTAAACTGGTTTTCCGCAGCAATTACTTGGGCAGGAGGTCTAGACCCAAATAGTTATCCGCATGACTCCCTAGCAGGTGCCCACAGTTTATCGACTCAAGGCTCTGCACAGTTTAATGCCCAGTTTCCAATGGGTGTTCCTACCACGTCTTGTGGTGAGGGTGCTTATCAGGAGAAAGGCATTTATATGTATTCATTCTCTGGTAATAAAGCGCTGACGAACCCATTAGATCCATTTGACATGGCATTGACAGGAAGTAGTCTAGTAGTTGACCCATTTGGGGATAATGATGGACTTGTGTCTCGATGCAGTGCCAAATTTGGTAAAACTATTCGTGACGACTATAACTGGAATCATTTAGATGAAGTCAATCAGGTCATGGGAATACGTTCTATTTTTGCAGCAGACCCTGTATCGGTTTACCGTCAACATGCTAACCGTTTAAAACTTCAAGGATTATAAGCTTTAAAACAAAAAATGCGCCAAAAGGCGCATTTTTTACTCGCTATAAGCTTACGCTTTACGAGCTGGTAATTTTTCACGAATACGTGCAGCTTTACCAGACAAGTCACGGAGGTAGTAAAGTTTAGCACGACGAACGTCACCACGACGTTTCACTTCGATTTTAGCAACAACTGGTGAGTGAGTTTGGAATACACGCTCAACACCAACACCGCTAGAAATTTTACGTACTGTGAACGCAGAGTTCAAACCACGGTTTTTCTTAGCGATTACAACACCTTCAAATGCCTGAAGACGTTCACGGTCACCTTCTTTTACTTTAACTTGAACAACTACTGTGTCACCAGGAGCAAATTCAGGAAGGTCAGTTTTTAACTGTGAATTTTCAATAGCTTGAACTAAAGGATGTTTACCACTCATTGTGGGAATCTCCAATATGTGCGGAGTCAGAAGAGGCCTGAGTTTCCGCTGGGGATAGAGGCTAAAGCGCATATCAACCCGTTTAACTTTCCCTTTACGACAACCGTAAAGAGCCTTAAGTACACATAAATCTATAAAAAATAGACTTATGCTTTAATTCGAAGCAAAGCTTCTCATCTTTTGCTCAGAAAAACACAGGGGATGTGCTTACCCTTGTTCATCTGACAGCCATTTTTTTTGCTGCTTAGTCAACGTAACCTTTTCAATCAACTCAGGTCGACGCTCTAAAGTTCGTTGATAACGCTGCAAAAAACGCCATTTCTCAATATTGGCATGATGTCCCGACTTTAAAATTTCAGGAACATCTAAACCTTCAAACTGGTCTGGCTTAGTGTATTGCGGACAATCCAAAAGACCATCTACAAAAGAATCCTGTATCGCTGATTGCTCATCTGACATTACATTCGGCAAACGGCGAATAATACTATCAAGCAACACCATGGCAGGTAGTTCACCACCAGATAAGACGTAATCTCCAATCGACCATTCCTGATCAACATAATGCTGGATCAAACGCTCATCGACGCCTTCATAACGCCCACACAATACAATTAAGCCATCATAATCGACAAACTGCTGTACTGCCTGTTCATTTAAAGTTTTGCCTTGTGGAGACATATACACCACAGGTACATGAACACATCCTGCTTGCGAAGCAAGTTGTTTGGCATGGTTAATTGCTTTTGCCAAAGGCTCCGCCATCATCACCATACCAGGGCCACCACCAAATGGACGTTCATCCACTCTTCGGTAATTCCCTTCAGCAAAATCACGTGGATTAATACAAGTGACTTGTACTATGTCACGTTTTGCTGCACGCCCGCTAATCCCGTAGGCTGTAATCGCTTCAAACATTTCAGGAAAAAGCGTAATGACTGCAAAAAACACCGCAGACTCCTCTATTTTCCTGCTGCGTTAATCCTATAAAAAGGATTAATAATCTACGCCCCAATTGACGTAAATGCGACCAGCTTCAAGATCAACGCGTTGCACCACATCTTTATGCCACGGGATCATGCGTTCTTCTGAATCAATGCTGTCTGGTGTAGCGCGTACAACCATCACATCATTGGCTCCAGTTTCAAACAACTCATGAATTTGCCCCAAGTTCACTTCCTGTTCGTCGTCATCAAGACCTAACACTGTTAAGCCTTTCAAATCTGACCAGTAGTACTCATCTACATCTGCTTTCGGCAGTTGAGATTTAGCAATCCAGATATTAGCGCCAACCAAGCTTTCTGCTCCTGTGCGATCACTCACACCTTTTAGAGCAACAACTAGGCCTTTGCCATGTGGTTTCCAACGTTTTACATCAACGATTTGCCAACCGGCCTTGGTCTCGATGTACCAAGGCAAGTAGTCAAACATATTGCTCATGGGTTCTGTATTGGAATACACCCAGAGCCACCCATTTAATCCATAAGCTGAACGTAACTGTCCAATCTGAATACGATCTTCGGGAACATTCTGTGTTGGTGTCATGGGCTACCTACTACAATAATTATGCAGTAGCTTTTTTAGCTTGAGCAGCCAAAGAAGCAACACGTTCAGAAGGTTGAGCACCTTGAGAAACCCAGTGAGCAAAACGGTCTGCGTCTAAACGAAGTTTTTCTGCTTGACCTTGTGCAGTTGGGTTAAAGAAACCGATACGCTCGATGAAACGACCATCACGTGCATTGCGGCTATCAGTCACAACGATTTGATAGAATGGACGTTTTTTTGCGCCGCCACGTGCTAAACGAATAACAACCATGATAAAAGCCTTATAATTCTTACGGATTATCCCTGCGCCGACCATCGGCAACACTTCAAACCCCTTTCATAGAGGGCGACATTCTACGTGATTTTCACCCTGAAAGAAAGATTAAATTTTGAGTTATCCGCAGTTTTGAATTTAAATTACTCTGTCCAACTTGATGAAGCCGATAGTGCACAATCTGTAGCACCTTTTGCCCAAAATTTTTGCCCTTGATCATTTAAGCAAATAATTCCATCACCAGCTTGTGAAGTATTAGCGATTGGTGTTGCCGTAAGCACCCATGTCGAATCGTTTAAAGTAGTAAAAGCTAAAGTATATAAAGCTTTGCCCTGAAGAGGACTCACATTAGAGCCATAAATTGATTGTATAGTTGCATTTGAGGGATAACGGTTATTCACCATTTTTTGAGACTCTAAAGTCTGCGCAATATTCATCATTTCGGATTGAACAGCAGTACGATGTCCTTTACGCAAATATTGTAAATATGAAGGGGTGGCTATAGCCGCTAAAATTGCAACTATTGCTACCACAACCATAATTTCAATTAAAGAAAAACCATTCTTCACTGCCAAACCTCACTGTTCGTTTCACATGTATTACAAGTAGTCGTACCACCACAATCATTATCAACGGCTGTAACTGTTAAACTTTGACAACGCAAACCTGAATTCTTAGCAATAAAATTAAAGTTTCTTGAATCTGTAGTTGTCGCTTTAATGACCCATGTTTGCCCATTTGCAGCAGCATTCGTCAATAAATTTCCTGTCGTCGTATCATCAGTAATCTGAATCGTATATCCCCCGCGAGGTAGGGTTATAGAGGTTGTGGTAAACCCCCTATAAGTAAAATTTCTTGATTTATGCTGTTCCAATTGTTCAGCTAATTTCAAAATTTCACTTTTAGCCGCAGATGCAGTAGCTCTACGGCTATAACTTTGATATGAAGGGATAGCAATTGAAGCAAAAATAGCAACGATAACAATCACGACCATAAGCTCAATCAAGGTAACCCCTTGATTGAACCGTAGAATAGAGTACTTATTCATAAGCTGTTCCTTCTAGCGATAGCGCTCATACCAGCGCACAGGAAGTAAATGACTTGTACATTGCCACTCACCTGTTCCGTTCTCGTTTCCAGACAGCTGTAATTTCCCACAACTATTAGTCACAGGAGGTTCATCTCTTTTTGGAACAAATGTGATATTACGAATACCTGCACCAATGACATTTGTATTACATTCAGAGACTCCAGCTGGACAGTTACTACCAGTTTTTGTTTGAAACCCGCTCGGGTTTTCTTTATTTGAATTAATGGTTCCATCCGGATTAAGACAAGCACCAAATGGTAAACAATAAGTTTGTCGGTCTGTTTCTCCCACAACACGAGGTAGACAAGGATCTGCCGCAACAATTCCCGTTCCTTGAGGGTCATAAACTGGAATAATTAAATTACCCGTAATTGCCATTGGTTCCTCAAAAGCTTTGAGTCCTCCTTTAATACGAAAACTATTATTAGCTTTTTCTGTACCATCGCTCGTACTAGAAAGCGAGCGATACCAACCACCTTTACCTACTCCTGTAGTGGGGAAGAAAATTTGAGCTACTCTTGTTTCACCTGTTCTTAGAATTTGTGGATTTTTTCTTAAGCCTGTCCGTGTAATATCTTTTGTTTCAAGCTGATTATCAGTTAAAGACATTAAGTTCTTTTTAACAAAGTCTTTATCAATAATTCCATATACATTATTTACAGGACGTCCACTTAATGCACTTGCAGGCGTCATACCTTCACGACCTGTGAGTGGGTAAACGTCTAAAGGTGTACTACGGTCTCCTGATGCAATACCTACTGTAATAAAAGTATGAATTCCATAATCGTGGATCGTTACTGTTGGAGGCTCATAAAAACGAGGAGCATTCCCACCTGTATAATCATTTGTGCCATCATAAGTTGAATCATTTGTTGCTAAATTCGCTAAACGCACAACTCTGACACCAAAACTGCTATAGGTCGAATTGGTTTTTGTCTGATTATTATTAAGGTCCACGCGAAAAATTTGTCCGCCTAAATCTCCAAAATATAGATGGTCGACTAAGCCATCAGCATCACGGTCTAAAGTACTAATACGGCTAACAATACTATGCTTCATATTGGCGTTATCAGTATTAGAACCTGTATCACTTGTCCACCACAAACGCTGACCAGTTTTTGCGTCAATAATATAGACAGCGTTTCCTTTTGCTTTTCCATTGGTAAAGCAAGCGTCAGTCAACGTAATATTTGGTTTTTCATAACACTGATCATAACCACCGCCAACAATCAGGACGCGTCTAATAGAACCGTTATAACGGATGTTCGCGAGTACGGGTTTAGACCAGCTTTGCCCCATACGGCTATAGTCAGTCTGGTCTGCCCCTATTCTAAAAAGCAGTTTCGGTGAAGTAGGGCTTAATACATCTAGTCCGTAGTAGCTACTTCCCCCCATGCGCATGCCGCCATAAATATTCATTTGCTTTGCAGTTACTTTTGATACTGCCGAGCTACCACTTCCCACTGTAGTAATATTATAGGCTGGATCAGATACCCAAGCTCCGTCCATACCATGAGCGGGAGCTGAAGCATCACTTTGACCAACAACTAAAGCTTTGGAAGCAACTGAATCATTTAAAATATCTGCAGGAACAAAGACCATTTGCTCAATACCAGATGAAGCATCCACAATATGTAATCCGCCTTCCATAGTTCCATAGAGGATAGATTGTTCTCGGGCAGATGTTAAATTCCCATTATCATCTAGTGTTCCATTGTAGGTTAGTTGAACCGGTAAAGAGTGAATACTTCCCCCCATCGATAAATAAGGTTCATTCGATGTAACCAAAGATGAAGGCAGAGTTGTTGCATTAATATCTGTTGAATAACCTAAATAATTTAATATTTTTAATTTCAAGCTTATAGGAAAAGCTTTTAAAATATTTTGTCCAGTTGATGGATCAAATTTACCTAAAACATAACTTGCTGTATTAGCCACCGTATCAAAAGGATTAGTTCCTTCTGGTGGAGCAGCTGGAATTTTTAGCAAATTAGTTCCAGAAGTTGAAATTTTCGTTAAGCTACCATCTGCTGCAACGGCGGAAACATCAGTAAATAAGTTGCGGATTTTACTTTGTACTGCGTAATAATATTTTGTGATATTCCCTTCTGCATCACGTGTTTCAGGTTGTCCAGCAATGGGTAAAGGCACATTCGCATATGAACCACCTAAAAAGACTTTGCCTCCGTCAGTATAAGTAGAGCTATTCCAATAATCCTTTGTTCCAGTCCTAAAAGCCCCACTTGCATTGTAGACTAATCCGCCAGAATTGGCCTCAAAAGCACCTGCATTCGCTCCAGATAAAACAACATGATATTTCTTTAAATTTCCACGCCATGTTAAGTACGTGTTAGCTGGATTTGGCTCAAAAGCTCGTAAATAACCATATTCCTGTAAATTTTTGGGATTCAATGCATCATATGGAACTGAGATAGCACCTGTGGTTAAGGGTTCTAAAGGAACTTTATCTAAATTATTAATAAATGCGATAACGCTGTCTGTTACGCCTTGTGAACTCTGAGTAGGGAAAAAACCACCATTCCCATAACCTGGTGCAGCTACCGCATTTGTAGATTGATTCGGTGAACACGCATCATCTCCTTTTCGGTCAGACTGGGTTCTCGAACTTAAACGGCAGGCATTTTTTACATCAGAAGAATTCAAACTAGAAAAGTCACTACCAAAACCGACAAATGCTGTTTGAATAGAAACTCCGGCAGGGTTCTTTGTTTTATCAAATAATCTTTTTGCAAACTCCCCCATACAAGCCCAACCAGAGTCTGCCGTAGTGTTAGATAAACCTCCAGAACAATTAAAATCAGCTCCAAAAGTACTACCTAAAGCAGTCGACATGACACTTGCCGAACGTGTATTTGTTGTATTGTTCGGTTCGCCATCCGATAAGAAGTAAATACCTTGTCCATCACAACTCTGGCGATTCGCTACTGCAGGTAAAGGTGACTGATACACTGCATTGGAGTTAGTAGCATTTCGGTCTACAACAATATTCGGATTGCTAGCTGTATCATTTGATTTAGATTTTGGAATACCGCTATCTGCATTTGCTACAGCATAATTAAAAGTGGTGTAGTAATAAGTATAGTAATAAGTCCAGTCAGATGAAGTATCATAAGCAGTAGCATTATCCACACCTGGATTATTTGTTGACCAGCTACTCCAATAACTATTTGAACGACAAGGTTGCCATAGGTTGGCTGTATCAATTTGCGAATCACGGTAATTAGTACAATATGAATATTCAGTTCTATTATCAGATCTTCTTACACGTTTGATATAACTATCTTTACGAATAGCATAATTCGTCTCTGAATATGTGGTTGTTCCCATCAAATAAGCAGCCGCTTCAGCATAAGCGTGGGCTGAAGGTGTTGAGCCTCCTGCAGTTAAATTAGCAACAGCTTGTTTTAATTTATAACGTTGTGAGCCTACCGTATTTAAAGTACTCGCATCTCCTAAAGGAGCAGCAGCCACCAAGATTTGTCCACTTCGGCTGTCGCCATTTGCCGAGAAATTTCCTAAACCTACTCGCGTATCATTTAAGACAGGGTTATTGCTAGCCAAAAAAGCATTCATACCATTTTTAAGCATGGCTAAGCGGTTTTCACCATAACTATTGTTGGTCATACTTCCTGATGTATCCAACATCATCACAATTGTTTTTTTACCTGCTGTAGGTGAGGCATAAATTTGTAAATCACTTGCCTGCACCACAGAGCTTGTCATCAGCCATGTGAATATTATTGAGCTTGAACAGACGGCATACCATAAATTATTTGGCTTAAAATTCTTCAATTTTAGTTTCATGATATTCCCCATTATGAACCTGGTGCCGTGATTTCAGTCAGCTTATTGGTATAGTTAAATTCTTGAACTTGAGTACTAAAAGGTACGTTATGGTTTGCCAAACAATCAGCTAGGGTTTGCTTATCCGTTAATGCACTATCAAAGTTGTCACTAATTTTTGCGGAACTCGTACTTAAGCAATCAGATTGCAGAGTTTCTAAAGAAGTCGAGGCATAAGCAGGTAAAAACGCTGTTGTAATAACCCGAATACGTTGCGTAGATAGCATGCTTTTAGGAAGTTGGGTTCCTTCGGAAAGATTTATGTCCCGAGGTAGATTTGAACCCGGAATATCAGCCATGGCATCGGTTGGGATACTGACAGCAACTTGAGTAACTACCGCTTGACGATTACTCCCATAGTCACTTGTTAAATCGCAGAAACCTGCTACTCCACCATCTTCAACCACAGCATTATTGGCGCTGCCAGCTCGAAGCAAACTTGCCCCCCGAGTTTGAGCAAAACTTACAGATGTAGAAGTTGGTTTATAGCAAAAGTTATATTCCGCACCAGGGTTACTTTCATGTGCTTTCAGTGCTGCTCCAATCACATTGGTAATATTTGTCAATGTGGTTGGGTTCATCTGTACAATAAGCTCTAACGGAGTATCTGAAGATTGAAAGTTTAATTGGCCAACTTGGCTATTAGTTGCAACTTTTAGAGAAACAATCGCTACTCTTATTGCCAAAACCCCGACAGAAATAACAATCAATAAAATAATAAGTACAACAATAAGTGTGGCACCCGTTTCCTTAGATCGACCTTTAATATTTTTATAATTTAAATGGGTCATATTGTTTCCCCCATTGCATTGCGTAAAGCAATTGTCACGCTATATACGCGTCGTAAAAAGCGAGTTCTGTTATCAGCAGCATGCACATTCTGATCTAGCATAAGAAAAGACTGATTAGGGTCTATTGCCTTATTTTGAGCATTATTTGTAGAACGGGCTAATACCGATATTTGTATTGACAGAATTCTTGGAGCAGCCACAGCTGGACTCGCATCTCGAGCAGCTTGTGCAGCCACCCGATACTGAGGAATTGTGTAATAAGCAAAATTACCAGCTGCGTTTTTCGCACCTAATAAGACATGAAAATGGTCAATACGAGGCAGTATAATTTGCCCTGCATCTCCTAATCCATTAACGATATCAGGTTGCGCTGTAGCACTAACCGCAGGGGTATTCGCATCACATGCAAGTGCATAATCCTGTTGAGAGCTACCATTATTATCAACACGTAAAAAATACCGTTGAACTATTAGGTCCCCCGCTAACACATTCACACCTTCACAATTAGTCATATTAGTCGGGGCAATGAATTGAATAGTCAGTTGATCGCTTTGTACTTCAGCATTTGAACTATTCTGTATATTTGAAAGACCTTTCCAGTGGTTATTCACTGTACTTACCGTATCACCTGCACCACGGCTTAATAACGCTTCCGGAATATAAGTATTTGTATCAACTTTTGGAATAAAATTAATATTGTTGGCATTTGTTGCTGTTGAACCTGTTAATACAATACCTCCCCAAGGCGTTGTATCTGTTAATTGTGGATTTACAACATTTCCATAATTTAGAAGCCGTATATCACGTGCCATATATTCCAAACCAAAAATACCGCTGTCCTGGATTTCAGCATTGGCCTTTTGCAATCGGCTCGATAAAAGCCCTCCAATAAATAGCTGTGTTGCAGCAGCCACTAATATTAGGCCTAAAGCTAAGGCGACTATAAGTTCAATCAAGGTAAAACCTTGTTCTTTATTAGAAATAAATGATTGAGCCATTTAATATGCCTCCATCATTAAGCAAGTTGAATTATTCACGTAAACACCGTTATTACTCATACAACTTGAAACATCCACACTAGTATTTGTTCCATTTGTAGTAATCACTGGCGCAGTTTTACCCCAAAAGACAAATAGGCACTGGCGTTGTTGCACCATTGTATTTGTAACGCCAGGGCAATTTGACATCGTAATTCTCATACCCAGTTGATTAGCATTTCTAGCTGCTTGATAGGCATCAAATTGAGCAAGTTGGGAGGCAGTACATAGAGAGTTAAAACATGACGTGGGTGCAGGAGTATCAGATGTATAGTTGCTATAACTACGCACAAATGTAGGATACTGGCTAGCTTGAGTACTATTTGTACGGATATTTTCTGCTAATCCCCTCATCACTAGAATGGCTTGAGATTTACTTAATGCTTCTGAAGAGGCATCCATAGCTCTTAGCTGCAAGGCAACATAACCTAAAACTCCAATAGCAAGTAAAATTAAGGCAACCAAAACTTCGAGTAAGCCCACCCCAGCTTGGGCTTTTTGCTTATAGTGATGCATTAACAAGTCTCCTCGGCCTTAAAAACTAAAGTGCCAAGCTTGGTCAAAATAATGACTTTCTTTTTATTTATTCTAGAATTACAAATAGATAAAAGCGTATCTTGAGTTATATTTGCCACTACTCCATTTGCGTTAAAAGCTAAAGTGGTAGTCGTTAAAGAACTTTGCGTACCATCAGCGGCTATATTTTTTAGCTCAAGAGTATTATTAGAAGCTGTCTGCCAATTTAATGAAGTGGGTGTATTTGAAGCTGTTGAGTTCAAGTTAACAGAAACATTCTGACGTCCTAAAATTGCCTGACTTTTCGCTTCTGATAAAGTGTTGATTAAGTCTCTTTGATTAGCATCCAAACGTTTACTTTCTAATAAATTTGACATTGATGGCGCAGCCATCAGTGCAATAATAGCCATGACCGCAATCGTCACCATTAGCTCGACCAAGGTGAACCCTTCTTGCGGAATAATTCCCCTCATCCCCAGAACCCCAAATAAAACTAAAATTTTTTATTTCTTATTTAAATTTTACTTTTACAAATTACAAAACAAATACAAAACAGACAAAGGGTATAAAAAAACAGATAACTGTCATGTTAACAATTATCTGTTTAACTATTTAAAATCAGTATGTTAAATAAGTCACATTTTATGCTTGGGTCACATGAATACGTAATTCTTTAGGAAGACTAAAAGTAATATTTTCCTCACGTCCTTCTAATTCTTTAGGCGCCTGAGCTCCCCAATCTTGTAAACGTTGAATCACTTGCTTAATTAAAATTTCTGGGGCTGAAGCTCCTGCTGTAACACCAATTTTACAAGTATCATTGAACCATGATTGTTCAAGTTGATCTGCATTATCTACTAGATAAGCAGCTTTCCCCATACGCTCAGCAAGCTCACGTAAACGATTCGAATTTGACGAGTTAGGTGAGCCAACAACCAGCACAACATCACATTTTTCAGCTAAGTCACGTACTGCATCTTGTCTATTTTGAGTTGCATAACAGATGTCATCTTTACGCGGACCTTGAATATTCGGGAATTTCGCACGCAAAGCATCAATTACTTTTGCTGTATCATCAATAGATAAGGTCGTTTGCGTAACAAATGCTAATTTTTCCGGATGTCTAACCTCGAGTGCTGCCACATCAGCCTCATCTTCAACCAGATAAATATCGCCACCTTTTAATTTGTCATATTGTCCCATCGTACCTTCAACTTCCGGGTGCCCTTCATGACCAATTAAAATAGCTTCTGTCCCTTCGCGAGCATATTTAGTTACTTCAATATGTACTTTAGTCACCAATGGACAAGTCGCATCAAAAACTTTTAAGCCTCGACGCTCTGCTTCTTGCTGAACTGCTTTTGAAACACCGTGCGCACTGAAAATTACAATAGAATCATCTGGCACTTGGTCCAGCTCATCAACGAAAACAGCCCCTCTTTGGCGTAAGTCATCTACCACAAATTTATTGTGTACAACTTCATGACGTACATAGATAGGAGGATTAAAACATTCCAAAGCCCGATTGACGATTGCTATGGCTCGATCAACACCGGCACAAAAACCACGCGGATTAGCTAACACAATTTCCATAACAGCCTCAAAATTAATAAAACAGGGGAACTTCTCGTAAATATTTGCAGTTAAAACTATTCAGTTTAAACGCACGGTACACTACAATAGCGAAGATATTTTATCATATCAGGAAAAATATCATGTCGGGTCTATTGTTTGTCGTTTCTGCTGCATCAGGAACGGGCAAAACATCTTTGGTGAAAGCCCTACTTGACCGTGTGAGCAATTTACATGTTTCAGTTTCGCATACTACCCGAGGTCAACGACCAGGTGAGTTAGATGGTGTTCACTATCACTTCACAACAAAAGATGAATTTTTAGACCAAGTGAACCAAGGTGGATTTATCGAATATGCTGAAGTATTTGGTAATTACTACGGCACTTCACAAGCAACCGTAAAACAACAGTTAGCTCAAGGACATGATGTCTTGCTTGAAATTGACTGGCAAGGTGCAGAGCAAGTACGCAAGCTGTTTCCTGAGTCTAAACAGATCTTTATTTTACCACCTACTCAATTCGATTTACGTCAACGTTTATCTAACCGTGGTACAGACTCTGTTGAAGTTATTGAACACCGCTTAAGCTGTGCTGTTGAAGACATGCAGCATTATGTAAATTTCGACTATATCATCATTAATGATGACTTTAATAAAGCCTTACATGAGCTTGAAGCCGTCATTACAGCAAATCGTTTAGTCTTATCTCAACAGGCAAAAAGACATCAAAATCTAATTCAAGACTTGATTACTCCACAACCAAAACAGGAATAACTTGAGTCTGGAACGAAAGCCTTTTATACTATTTAGTCTGTTCAAATTTACCATTCCAAAACGAGAACTTTTATGGCACGCGTCACCGTTGAAGATTGTTTAGATCATGTAGACAACCGTTTTGAGCTTGTGCTCGTTGCAAGTAAACGTGCTCGTCAATTGGCACGTCAAGGCATGGAGCCAACTGTAGAATGGGATAACGACAAACCAACAGTTGTTGCTTTACGTGAAATCGCTGTAGGTCACGTAACGAAAGAAATTCTTAAACAACGTGAGCAAGATTACCAAACTTCTAGTCTTGATCTTGCCCTTTCTACAAACAGCTTAAATTTAGAAGGTTTTTCTTTCTAATTATTCCTGTTTCTATAAAAAACCATCGTTTTTTTGCGATGGTTTTTTATTTGGCTTATGCATATTTAAAACATATTGGTAAAAGCAATTATTTTCATTGAAAAAAAAATACACTTTTTCAAACGAAAAAATTGACAAGTTCCGCAATATGCTTTTCATTAAGAAGTAGATAGATTTAGTTTTTTAAGCAACAGAAAAAGGGTGGTCTATGCCAGGCGAAGAGGTCAGCCAAGCCAAGCAACAGCTCAAATTAATTATCGACCCTTACTTATCGGTAAGTGAAGTCGAAAAAGTGCTTGCTGCCTGCGATTTTGGAGATCTGGCACACACTGGTATTACCCGTAAAAGCGGAGAACCTTATATTCTGCATCCTATCGCGGTTAGCTGTATTTTAGCGAATATGCGCCTGGATCCTGAAACATTAATGGCTGCACTTTTACATGATGTCATTGAAGATACTCAATATACAAAAGACGATATTATTGAGCGATTTGGACAAACAGTTGCAGAGCTTGTTGATGGCGTAACCAAACTAAGCCAGTCGAGCGATAAAGAATATAATAAAGCTGCTTCTTTTAGAAAAATTCTACAAGCTACTTTGCAAGATCCACGCGTCATTATTATTAAACTAGCTGATCGCTACCACAATATGACCACATTGGGCGCCTTACGTCCCGATAAACGTGCTCGTATTGCTCAAGAAACCTTTGATATTTTCGTACCGATGGCAAGATTAGTCGGCATGAATGAAATGGCCGATAACCTTGAAAATTTATGTTATCAAAATCTCGATTTAGATATGTTTGATAACGTTCAAAATGCGTTGCTTCAAACCAAACCAGAGCGATGTAAATACCAAAGTATCTGGGAACAAAATCTTGCGGAGCTTCTCCACAATTATCATATTCAAGGTCGAATTAAAAAGAAAAATAATAATATTGAGCTCTTACGCCATTTCGTAAAAAATGAAATGGATTTACAAGAACTTACTCATAGCCATGCCTTTGAAATCGTTTTGCAGTCCATTGCAGACTGCGACCGTTTAGTAGCAGCCTTAAAAGAAAATTTTCAGGTCATCCAATATCAAGATCATATCCGCCGACCATTACCAGGTGGTAATCAGTCATTAATGATCAAGCTTAAGGGTGAAAAAACCACGTTATCGCTCACTATTCAAACTGAGTTGATGCGTAAAGCTGCACGTTTCGGTGTCGTACTCGGCGAAAATGCTCCACAAACTTGCCGCTCTGCCATTCAAGCTTCCATGCAGAACCTAAATACACTCATTGATGGTGAATGTGCTAAAACGACTTTTAATGACTTACTTGATTATTTGCATCAAGAAAAAATTTGGGTTTACACACCACACGGCCAGTTACATGAATTACCACAAGGTGCCACAGTAGTTGATTTTGCCTATTCAGCTAGTCTTTTCTTAGGCAACCATGCGGTAGGTGCAAAAGTTGATGGTGAAATTAAGCCACTTTCTACACCATTAGTTAGTGGGCAAGTTATTGAGATTATTACTGACGTTTTAGCAACGCCAAATCCAGATTGGTTGAGCTTCATTAATACTCAAAAAGCTCGACGTGCTTTACAGCACGTACTCAAAGACCAAGATATTGAAGAGCAACGTTTAGTTGGTGCCCAAGCACTTTCACGAGCTTTGAAACTCTTTAATCGTTCTATTAACGACCTTTCAGATGCAGATTGGTTAGATCTCTTACAATGGCGTCATATTGATAATAAAGATGCATTATTTGAGCAAATTGCTGTTGGAGATTTACTTCCTCAACTTGTAGCTAACCATTTGTTTGCAAATGACAAGCATCCTCGAGCAGAAAATTCAGATCGGCTAATTCAAGGAACTGAAGGCATTGATGTTAAATATGCCCACTGTTGTAATCCTATTTTAGGCGATCCAATTCAAGGCCATTTAACGCGACGTGGTTTAATTGTGCATCGTATTCGTTGTCATAATTTGCTTCATGAACAACATTTACACCCAGAAAACATTATGCCGCTTCAATGGAAAGCAGATGACGTAGATGATGTACGCTTTACTGCTTACCTTGCGATTTACATGGCAATGAATGATGAGCAGGTATCAGACCTCATTTACCAATGTCGTAAAAATAATGCTGGGGTAGAAATGGTACATTCCAACGAACAGCGTACTTTCGTCAATATTGTAGTAAACAACCGTAAACATATTGCAAAAGTAATTCGTGATTTACGAATGCACTATGGCTTCCCACGTATTGAGCGTCTAGACGCCCCTGCTCCACAAATGGAAATTTCCAAAGTCAGCTAAAATTTGTTCTGCTTTACTAAAATCTAACTTCTAAAAGTACCTAATCAATTAAATCGATGATACTTTTGTCAAAACGTATCATCGATTATGATGAAAAAAGATTTAATCAAGGAGAACCAAATGTCCCGTCAAGTCATTCATACTGAAAATGCCCCTGCTGCCATCGGCACATATTCTCAAGCCATTTTAGTAGGTAACACACTATATTTATCAGGGCAAATTGGTTTAGATCCTTACAGTATGGAACTTGTAGACGGTATTGAAGCTCAAATCCGCCGTGTTTTTGATAACCTTAAAGCAGTATGTGAAGCTGCAGGCGGCACACTTGCAGATATTGCAAAGCTCAATATTTTTCTTACTGATTTATCTAATTTCCAACTCGTTAACCAAATTATGGGCGAATATTTTGCTCAACCATACCCAGCTCGTGCTGCACTTGGTGTAGCAAGCCTGCCTAAAGGGGCTTTAGTTGAAATGGATGGAATTGTTATTATTAATCAGTAAGATAAAATATTAACTAGAAATTATTTAGCTCTAAAATTAGATACCACCCCAGCTTAAAAAGCTGAGTAACTCTCAGATTTCCGCTTAGGTGGTATTTTTTTATCCAAAATCCCAATAACGATAAATGAGATTTTAAATGAATTTCATTGACAAACGATAATAATTATCAATAATATCAATTATCGCATTTATATTTGGGGATCACTCCCATGTACGTTTGCTTGTGTCGTGGCATTACCGATCAGGATATTAAAGACGCTATTGAAAATGGCGCTGAAAGCTATCGTGAAATTCGCGATTTGCTTGATCTTGGTACTTGCTGTGGACGCTGTGCACCAGAAGCACGTGCTATTATTAGTGAAGAATTAGCAGAAATTGCTGCTCGCATTTCTGTAGCTGCATAATAAAAATTAATATTTAACAAAAATTTATTGACTCCTCCACCGCTTTTTGCGGAACGTTAAATGTTCCTCATTGAAGCGGTTTTTTTTGAAAGGAAATTCATATTTACCAATATTGTGTTGTTTTTGATTGCGATTTTCATTTGCTGTTCCATAAATTACTCGCCATATCCATGATTGTTCACTAAAATGAATTTATAGATTGCCTTAATTGAATTAAGGCAGAAATTGTTTTGGAGTAGCTACAATGAAAGGCAATCGTGATGTCATTAATCAGCTCAACCAAGTGCTGTATCATCATTTAACTGCAATTAATCAATACTTTTTACACTCTCGTATGTTTAATGATTGGGGAATTGAACAACTCGGTTCTGCCGAATATAAAGAATCAATTCGCCAAATGAAGCATGCTGACAAAATTATTGAGCGTATCTTATTTTTAGAAGGTCTCCCTAATCTTCAACACTTAGGTAAATTGTATATCGGTCAACATACAGAAGAAGTTCTGCAATGCGACATCCGTAAAGTAAAAGAAAATATTGAAGCAATTCAGAAAGCGGTCGCTTTAGCCGAAACAGAACAAGACTATGTAACGCGTGATTTGGTACAAGAAATCTTAGAAAAAGAGGAAGAATATTGGGATTGGTTAGATACTCAAATTGATCTTATTGGCAGTGTTGGTATCGAAAATTATATCCAAAGCCAAATGTAATTCCTCATAAAAAATCCCCTTGTACTCAAGGGGATTTTTTTATTTATCTTTTAACAACTCTGCCAAAGTTATTTGCTGTCGATAAAGATGCTGCAAAATAAATATTTGTTGCTCGGCCTGTTCTACCTTTCCATTATAAGCAAGTAGCTGGGCATATTTACGCAAGTTATAAGGCGTTGCTTTATTTTTTACGAAATTACTCCACACTGCTAAATCAGCATCAGATAAAGTAGTTTCAGGCTTCATCTCAATCCATTTTAAACGCTGCTCAAACTGCGTTAAAACAAAAATCTGATTACTTCCCAAAACCTCAGCATTTGGCTGTTTATTCTTAAACAACAAATTACTATTTGTAACATAGACATTATAGTCACGCCAAATTGCTAGCAGAAGTATTAAACTTATTCCCCAAATTAAACGAAGAACCTGCTTGTTGAGTACAATACCTTTGAGTACAGGTGTCTGTGCCTGAATTATGCCTAATAAGAAACCACAAGTAAGTAAGAAGTAAGCGTAGCGTTGAGGAAACTCTAACATGGCATGAATGAGTACGGTACACACCATCATAATTGCAATAATTGAGATAGTTTCTTTAGCCTGCTGATTTAGCCAAAGGAACCAACACGTAAAGTAAGCAATAATGACTATACTTATTGGGATACCGTTCCAGATGATGAGATCTAATAAAACATTATGGGCACTGGTCGTCCACTCAGTTGTTGGAAAAAGAGCATAGGCTGACATTTGCGCCACACTGGTTTGGTTCCAACCATACCCTAACCAAGGATGCTGCTGTACAGCAAGTAGCATTTGGGTCCAGATATTAAAACGTAAATATCCAGAGCTTGCTCTTTCAACTAAACTACTTGCTTGGGTTACATCAGTGCTTGACCATGCTTCAATTAAACTAGTAGCAAATGGCAGAATCACGCCAGCTATTACAAAAAAACCAGCGCACCACAAGAACCCTTGAATAAAACCAAATCTTTTTTGTTTTCCAAATAGTTTAACTATCCAATAGATAAGTAAAAATGGAAAAACGACCCAAGACGTTCTTGATTGGCTTAAAGCGATTGTAAACAAAATAATGAGTGCTGAAGGGAAAAGTAACCAAACTGTTGCTTTATTCTTTTCATATAAAAATAGACAACCTAATAGCCCCATAATCAGAAAGGTTGCCATATTGTTAGGTTGACCAAAGTTGCCGTAAGGACGGTTACCAATTAAATGCAACATATGCACAAAATGAGACTCAATATTTAACCATTGGCATATCGCAATAAAACTGGTCGCAATTGATACAATAATCAGTAATAGGCTAAAGCCTGTAAAAATTTGATCTCGCTTTTGTTGATCTAGTGACAAGTTATAACCCGCCACAACCATAAACCAGAAGCCTAATAAGTAAAGTGAACTTAACAAAGCTGTACTAAAATCAAAAACTAGACCAAAAGCCCACTGCACCACTGGAACTAAAATAAATGGCAATAGTAATAATTGTGCCCGCGGAATTTTTATATTTTGATAAAAAAGTGCAGCTAAGACACTTAAACCTGCCGCAAAAGTACCCATTTCACTAGAAAACATTACCCAAGGGTTATAGTGGAATGGTGATAACCACGCAAAACCCAACAAAATTGCTGCGAGGGACAGAAAGAATACTTGCATAGTGATAGGTTTGATACTATTAGAACTGGGTGAAATTATACATGGAACCCTAAAGAAAAATGTATGAAGTCTATATGAAAAGGCCTTAATAAAGTTTACTTCACAAGTTAAGGAATTTTTGAAGCTGGTACTAAGTGCTCCGCACCACCATAAAACCAAAAGTTTGGAGCCATTCGTCCTCCATAGCTTCCGCAATTCCAACAAGTTAAATCTTGTCCTAAATACATTATTGTGATGTATAAAAATAAAGCTCCCCATAAAGCAATCAGTATTTTTGTCGACCTAAAAGAATATTGGGAACAAGAAGTTAACTCTCTATGAGAAAAAGTAAAAGCTATAAATAATACACAGACAATTTGTGACGCTGGGTACACCATACTACCTGAGAACATTGCATCAACTAAAACGGCGATCACACCAATTTTCAAAATTAGTGAAACAGTTTTATCTTTAAATAAACCGATTAACCGGGTCAACATCCATATACTGAATATGAGACCTATAATGCCCCATTCAAAAATAAGTCTTAAATATAGATTATGTATATGATGTCCATACGCATACTGTATTTTAGACAAATAGCCACCACCAACCCCAGTAAATGGGTGCTGTTTCCATTGTTCAAATACAAACTTCCACATTTCTGCGCGCAGCGATGTTCCCGTTCGTATTACAGTCATTGTATTTTTTTCAGCTAAAAAAATAGTGATTTTATAAACAAAAAAAGCTAAAAAAATATAAATACAGCTTTGCAGAATAAGCTTTCGATTTTCTTTAGAATATATAAAGAGAACTAGCAATCCTGTCATTACCGCAAGTAAAGCAGACCTAGCCCCATCAAAAAACCATGCTAAAGCAAAAAAGAAAATTGCTATAGGGTAAAAATAAGAGATATAAGGATATTTCTTATTTTTCAGATAAATCAGGAAGAAAAATAAGGGAACAATAACACTATCATAAATCCGAATCGTGCCAGAGTTAAACTGCCAATCAAACCATTGTTGATGGATAATAAAATTAAAAATAGAAATCAAAATAAATAAACATGGAATAATCGCTGTAACTACAATTAGTGCAATACCATGCTCTATATTTTTTATATTCCTTAACTCATATGTTAAGGCAGAAAATATAAAAAGTAATGCTATCGCAGACCAAAGCTCTTGAAACTCAAAAATTTCCCAATTTATTTGTTGAGTTAATATGAGTACTCCAATAATAAAAAAATTAATTTGAGTATTGATTGAATATTCTAATTTTTTTGCGAAGATTAATATTAATAAAGCACATAACGCTAAAGGAAACTGCAATAAACGAAGTTCGTCATATTGCGAAATAGACCAGCCAATTTGGTATCCCAATAGTGCTGTAACAACATAGGTTACTACTATAAAAAATAAAATATTTTTCTTTAACATATTTATTTTCTTTAATAAAAAAGAGGCCGAAACCTCTTTTTCTTATATCAATACTATTAAGATGCTGCACAACCTGATGGAACAAATGAGCTCTTCCAACCGCCATTAGTCGAAGCAGTTACTCTACAACTCCAAGCCCCAGTAGCTGTTCTTGATAAGGTTACTACAGCTCCATTTACAGATGATGTCGCTGAAGTACCAAGTGTACCTGCAATAGAAACAGTCCCATCATTGTTTGGGTTTACACTTACGTTAGGGCCAGCCGAACTCAATAAATTTGAAGTGTTATACCCTAAATCTGTAGCAGAAGTACTAGATTTTCCATCAAGGATTAACTGTTCAGCAGCGGTTTTTAAACTAGACAATTCTCCGTAAACACGATTGACCTGTGACTTAGCAATATAGTTTTGATAAGCAGGGATCGCAATCGCTGCCAAAATACCAATAATGGCAACCACGATCATGAGTTCGATTAATGTAAAACCTTTTTGTGCATTCATAGCCTTTTTCCCCAAAGATTGTATGTATGTTTTTATATAAGCTTTTTCAGCTATGAAATATATTGCAGCAACCATGCCAACTTTTATTATCTTTTAAAAAACAAACACTTATAATTTATTAAGCCTTATTCTAGTAACTTAAGCTGTAATTAACTGACAAAAATTGTCACCAAGAATTTAGTAGGACTGAATCACCGATAAAAATTAATTTATTGTCTATTTCATTTTTTTAATATCGAATGTGATAAAAATCTCTATAAAAATAAACAAATAGGTGACATTTTTTGTCAGTCACCTTTTGAGCAAAAATTCTAAAAACAGTTAAATTTTTGAATCAATCATTTAATTGATAATGATAGGTGCATTTCCTAATTCATTTAATTGATCTGGCATGTTTTCATCGTAAAAGCGTGACATCACTTCTCCAATTTGCTGAACTCCTGTAACTACAGCTTTCTGGTATTGCTTTTGTTGAAGCTGCTCTACAATCGACTTACATATGTGCTGCCATATTTGTTCAGTGGTTGCATTCCTAATCCCACGATCAAAGATGATTTCCACTGTGCGTTCACACAAATTTAAATAGAGCAATACACCACTATTGAGCTGTGTATCCCAAACACCCAGTTCTGCAAATAATTGCTGGGCTCGTAAACGTGTATTTTGTCTATACGCTTGTGAACATGGGATATGGCCTTCTATGACAACCTGTATTTCGCCAACATGTCCATGCTCTGCTTGCTGTACAGCCTCAGCAATAGCTTGTTTATCTTGTTTGGAAAAATATCTGCTACTTGCTGGTAAATAACAAAAATGCTTAAACCAACGTTTTAAACTGGGCTCTACAGATTCCTCAATTTTTGGCTGAGTAATAATTTGGGTTGTTTCTGATGTTGTTACCATGAGCCTGAAGCACCTCCACCGCCAAAACGTCCACCGCCGCCGCCGTAGCCTCCGCCACCACCGCCAAAGCCTCCTCCGCGTCCGCCGCCACCAGCTCCACTCAGAATAGCCTGTAAAATCAGTTGGGCAATTGAAGTTATGAGTAAAAAGAAAATACCAAAACCTAGTAGTAAACTCATTACTACGCCAGCACCATTTACAAAACCAGCTACCGCTGCCGCAACGCCAGCTGTTGACGCGCTAAGTGGTCGACCGACAATAAATGATCCCACAACCCCAGCAACAAGAATAAATAAAGCCATTGTAAGCGTTGTTTGTTTGGCTTGTTGTTCTTCGGCAGCTTGATGTTGGCGTTCTTTTAAATCTTGAGCAGCTTGCTGAGCAACTTCCGGATCTAAATTTAAAATTCTTCCAATTTCATCAAGTCCTGCATTTAGTCCTTGAGCATATTGGGCTTGTTTAAAATAAGGTGTAATTTGATTTCGAATAATCCGACTTGCAACAATATCAGGTAATACTCCTTCTAAACCGTATCCAGTTAGAATCTGTATTCTATGGTCATTAATTGCAACTGCGATAAGTAAGCCATTATCTCGTTTACTCGAACCGAGTTGCCATTTTTCACCTACTCGCAAAGCATAATCAAAAATATCTTCTTGACCTGTAGTCGGTACAATCACAATACCTATTTGTGCTTTACCTTGCTGGTACAGATTTAAGATTTTCTGGCTAAGCTGTTGTTTTTCGGTTTCACTCAAAACGTTAGCTTGATCAATGACGGGTTGATTTAATGTTGGTAAACCGCGAATCGATTCACCATCAGCCATATCATTTGCAACTTGCGTTTGAGGTGTGACACTCGAAGCTGCCTGAGAATTTATTTGAGGCTTAGATGCTTGAGCTTGCTGCTGTTGAATAATTTTGCCTGCCACTACCGTATCCGTTTCATCGGTAGCAGTGGCAATATTATTCTCACTCCAAGCCGCATTCTGAAACAGAACACCACAGCAGAGAACAATTAAGGTAATAACGAATACCCTAATTTGCTTAGACTGAAGCAATATAGTATTTCTCATGCGGCACTCCTTTGATTTAAATTAATCAAAAGAAACTTTTGGAGCCTGCTGAGCAGATGCTTCTGCAGAGAAATTGGCTTTAGGATGCATGCCAATCACTTTCGCTGTTACTGCTTGTGGGAACTGACGAACATAAGCGTTATAGTCCTGAACAGTTGTAATATAACGATTACGGGCAACAGCAATTCGGTTTTCTGTTCCCTCAAGCTGAACTTGCAATTCTTGGAATTGGGTATTGGCTTTTAAATCTGGGTAATTTTCTGAAACGGCAATAAGTCGAGATAATGCCCCAGTTAACTGGCTTTGTGCCTGTTGATATTTTTCAAGTAATGCTGGGTCTTCTAATACTTCTTTATCAACCTTCAAGCCTGCAACATTGGCACGTGCTTGAGTGACTTCTGTTAAAACCTGTTCTTCATGTTTAGCATAACCTTTTACAACATTTACCAGATTTGGAACTAGATCGGCACGACGTTGATATTGGTTTTGTACTTCAGACCAAGCCGCTGTTACAGCTTCATCTTTAACCTGTAAGGTATTATAGCCACAGCCTGAAAATAATAGGGTACTGGCAAGTGTTGTCGCGATAGCAAGTTGTTTAAACGTTTTCATCGTCACATTATCCTCAAGTTTTTCTTTATATTTTTAACCACTTTTCCCGATTGTATGACGATTTTGGCATTATTGTGTTGCTTTTATTTTATAGATTTAAAAAAACCGGATTTTTAAATCCGATTTTTTATTAGCTTGGTCTTGGATTTTTTTCCTCTTGGAAACTCGTCATTTGATATTCATCGGCCAAATAGCTTTTCCAATAATCGACCATATGACCATAATCTTTTTGATTCGGGTGGAAGTCTTTTTTGTAATAAGCAAAATATTCAGGAGTTAGCTGTATAAGCATTTTAGCAAGCAAATATAGCCCAAATAAGTTACCTCCGATTTTAGGTAAGCTCTTCCATTTATCTTGCCAAAATAGCCGTGTAGTGCCATAAAAAGCAAGACTTGCAAACCCTGTAGTGACACTCCGCATGAGTAAACGACGAATACGGTCATCGCCATATACCTGTTGATAGACATCGAATGCAACTGAACGATGCTCAATTTCTTCTATAGCATGCCAAACCCAAAGCTTTAGCGCATCTTGATCCAAAGTTTTTAGAAGTTCTGGATGCTGTAAAATATATCCTCCCAGCAAAGCCGTAAAATGCTCAAATGCACATGTCAGTGCTAGCTGCAGCTTAGGAGAAATTGTTCTTAAATACTTGTCACGCTCATTCAACCAGCTCTGAAAGCGATCCAGATTATAGTCATCACGACGCCAAGCCTCATTGAACTCTCCATGTGCTTTCGAATGCATTGCTTCTTGCCCAATAAAAGCTGCAATTTGTGCCTGTAATTGAGGGTCGGAAACTTTGTCACGTACATTACGCACGCTATTTACAAAAAACTGTTCTCCTACGGGAAATGTTGAAGAGAGTGCAGTTAAAAAATGGGACATTAAAGGCGAATTTGCAAAATAATAGCGTTTGATAGCTTGAGGATTAAACTCAAGGCGACGCACTGTAATACCCAACGCTTTTCGACGATTTAAATATGATTTTTCTGCCGTCATACCTGCGATATTCATATTCAACACCTATTGTATTGAAGAAGGAAGCTTTGAGTATCTCTTGCGACTAAGGGGCTAAACAGGGCAAAAAAGCTTATTGTATTTGCCAAAAGCATCAAACTGACTAATGGTAAAAAAATAAAGCCTGCATATCGCAGGCTTTATCAAAAACTTTAATAATGATTTTTTTAGATTAAACACCAAGGTAATCTAAAATACCTTCAGCAGCTTGGCGACCTTCCCAGATTGCTGTAACTACAAGGTCTGAACCACGTACCATATCACCACCAGCAAAGATTTTTGGGTTTGAAGTCTGGAATTTAAATTCCTGCTGTTCAGGTGCAACAACACGACCAGAACCATCAAGATTAATATTCACACTACCAAACCAGTCAGCAGGGCTTGGACGGAAACCGAACGCTAGCAAAACTGCATCAGCAGGTAAAACTTCTTCAGAACCCGGAATTGGCTCAGGGCTACGGCGGCCACGACTATCTGGTTCACCCATTTGTGTCGTTACCACTTTTACGCCTGTTACCTTACCATTTTCGCCAACAATCTCGATTGGTTGACGGTTAAATAAGAACTTTACGCCTTCTTCATACGCATTTTTTACTTCACGTGCAGAACCCGGCATATTACTTTCATCACGGCGGTATGCACATGTTACGTCGTGGGCACCTTGACGTAATGAAGTACGATTACAGTCCATTGCGGTATCACCACCACCAAGAACAATAACTTTCTTACCATCCATGCTAATGTATTCACTTGGGTCCTTTTCCCATCCCTGACAGCGGTTCACGTTAGAGATTAAGAAATCAAGCGCATCATAAACACCGTCAAGATCTTCACCAGGGAAACCACCTTTCATGTAGGTATAAGTTCCCATCCCCATGAATACTGCATCATATTCAGCAAGTAATTCATCAATCGTGACATCTTTACCAATTTCAGTATTTAAGCGGAATTCAATGCCCATGCCAGTGAAAATTTCACGGCGGCGCTTCATCACATCTTTTTCCATCTTGAATTCTGGAATACCAAATGTTAGTAAGCCACCAATCTCAGGACGCTTGTCAAATACCACCGGTTTAACACCGCCACGAGCTAAGATGTCGGCACAGCCTAGGCCTGCTGGGCCCGCACCAATGATTGCAACTTTTTTACCTGTCCACTTCACATGTGACATATCTGGGCGCCAACCCAAAGCAAAAGCCGTGTCATTGATATATTTTTCAGCATTACCAATGGTTACTGCACCAAAGCCATCATTTAAGGTACAAGCACCTTCACACAAACGGTCCTGCGGACATACACGACCACATACTTCAGGTAAAGTATTTGTTTGATGGCAAAGCTCAGCAGCCTGGAAAATTTGGCCTTCAGCAATGAGTTTTAGCCAGTTTGGAATGTAGTTATGTACAGGACATTTCCATTCGCAATATGGGTTACCACAACCTAAACAACGGTGCGTCTGATTGGTTACAGTTTCCGAAGTAAAAGGTTTATAAATTTCCACAAACTCTGCTTTGCGGACAGTAATATCTTTTTTCTCTGGATCTTGACGTGGTACATCCAGAAATTGAAAGTCATTATTTAGGCGTTCTGCCATGTCTCTCTCCGTGGGTAGGCGCGGATTTCCTTGTTTGCCCGCACCTGCCTATGTCTTTGCAGTCGTGGAATTATTGTGGGTCAGCTTGTGTAGTTTTCAAAAGCGATTGCAAGTTAGCAGCTTTTGGTTTTACAAGCCAGAATTTACGGCTGTAGAAGTCAAACTCGTTGCGGATTTTGTAAGCCCAAGCACTACCTGTTTCCTTGATGTGCTCGTCAATAATACGCAATAAGAATTCTTTATGATCTTCCATAGATTCTGTTGAAATACGGGTTAAGTCAATTAACTCGTGGTTGTAGTAATCTACAAAGTCATTATCGAGGTCAAGCACGTAAGCAAAACCGCCTGTCATACCTGCACCGAAGTTATGACCCACTTTTCCAAGCACAGTCACAACACCACCAGTCATATATTCACAGCAGTGATCACCTGCACCTTCAATAACAGCAAACGCACCAGAGTTACGAACCGCGAAACGCTCACCTGCTGTACCTGCAGCAAATAACTTACCGCCAGTTGCGCCATACAAACAAGTATTACCAATAATTGCTGTATTTTGTGTCTGGAAAGGTGAACCTTTTGGTGGGAAGATCGAAATACGACCACCAGCCATACCTTTACCTACATAGTCATTTGCATCACCTTCAAGACGGATGTGCAAACCACCAGCATTCCAAACACCAAGTGACTGACCAGCAGTACCTGTTAGGTTCATTACAACCGGATGTGCTTCCATACCCAAGTTGCCATAGCGACGAGCAATCTCACCCGATACACGTGCACCAATTGAACGGTCACAGTTCACGACATTAAAATTGAATTGACCACCAGCGCTTGACTCGATTGCAGGAAGCATTTCTTCGACCATTCTTTCAGCCAATACGCCCTTGTCAAACGGTGCATTACCTTCTACTTCACAATACTGTGCTTTACCTTCAGCAGCAGGATGAGAAGTTAACAATGCACTTAAATCAAGATGAGCATGTTTCTCTGTTTCACCCGGTAAGACTTCAAGTAAATCTACACGGCCAATCAAGTCTTTAAGTGAAGCTACACCAAGAGCCGCCAACCATTCACGCGTTTCTTCCGCAATAAAGTGGAAGAAATTAATGAGCATTTGTGGTTCGCCAATATAGTGCTCTTGACGTAAATGATCTTGTTGAGTTGCAACACCAGTCGCACAGTTGTTTAAGTGGCAAATACGTAGGTATTTACAACCTAATGCGATCATTGGTGTAGAACCAAAACCGAAACTTTCAGCACCTAAAATAGCTGCCTTAATAACATCAAGACCAGTCTTTAAACCACCGTCAGTTTGTACACGTACTTTGCCACGCAAGTCATTTACACGAAGTGCCTGATGCGCTTCACTCAAGCCAAGCTCCCATGGCGAACCTGCATGGTGAATTGATGAAAGCGGAGACGCAGCAGTACCACCGTCATAACCTGAAATGGTAATAAAGTCTGCATATGCTTTAGCAACACCTGCAGCAATTGTACCTACACCTGGCTCAGATACTAACTTCACAGATACCATTGCTTTCGGGTTAACTTGTTTCAAGTCAAAAATCAGTTGCGACAAATCTTCAATTGAGTAAATGTCATGATGCGGCGGAGGTGAAATAAGTGTCACACCCGGAACAGAGTAACGTAAACGTGCAATCAAGCCATTCACTTTACCACCTGGCAACTGACCACCTTCACCCGGTTTTGCACCTTGAGCAACTTTAATTTGCAAGACTTCAGCAGAAGTTAAGTAAGCAGGTGTTACACCAAAACGACCAGATGCAATTTGCTTGATTTTCGAGTTACGAATTGTGCCGTAACGCGCAGGATCTTCACCACCCTCACCAGAGTTTGAACGACCACCAATAGTATTCATGGCAATTGCAATTGCTTCATGGGCTTCTGGAGAAAGCGCGCCTAATGACATCCCTGCCGAGTCGAAACGAGGTAAGATAGCTTCAACCGATTCAACTTGCTCAACCGGAATTGGATTGGTTGTTTTTAACTTAAACAGGTCACGAATAGTCGCGATCGGACGGTTATTCACTAACTCGGCATATTCTTTAAAGTCTTCGTATTTGCCAGAACGAACTGCCTTATGTAGCGAGTTAATCACGTCTGGGTTAAACGCGTGGTATTCTTTACCAAATACGAATTTCAGCAAACCACCTTGATCAATTGGTTTACGGTTAGACCAAGCTGTAGCCGCTAACTTTTTCTGGTCATTTTCAAGATCAACAAATGTTGCACCTTGGATACGACTAGGAACACCTAAGAAACATTGATCTACAACTTCAGAAGATAAACCAACTGCTTCAAATAACTGACCACCACGGTAAGAAGCTACTGTCGAGATACCCATTTTTGAAAGAACTTTTAATAAGCCTTTCTCGATACCTTTACGGAAGTTTGCCTGTGCATGGATTGGATCACCTAAAAGCTCACCTTTAGCAATCAAATCATTGATTACATCATATGCAAGGTATGGGTAAATGGCAGTAGCACCAAAACCAAGTAACACCGCAAATTGATGTGGATCACGTGCAAAACCGGTTTCAACCATAATGTTTGCATCAGTACGCAAACCAGTTTTTATAAGGTGATGGTGTACCGCACCTGTTGCAAGCGCAGCATTTGCAGGTAAATAACCTTGACGAATGTTTTTATCAGTTAAAACAATTAAGGTCTTACCATCACGAACAGCTTGTGCAGATTCTTCACAAATACGAGTAATCGCAGCTTGTAAACCTTCGGTTTCAGCATAGTTCAGATCAATATCAACCGCCTCATAACCCGCACGTTCAATGCTACGAATTTGCTGCATTTTTGAATTTGATAAAACCGGGCTAGAGATAATGATACGATCAGCATGCTCAGGACCTTGTTCGAATACGTTCTGCTCACGGCCCAAACAGGTTTCAAGTGACATAACAATTGACTCACGTAATGGGTCGATTGGCGGGTTTGTCACCTGTGCAAACTGTTGACGGAAGTAATCGGTCACATGACGTACTTGACGAGACAATACAGCCATTGGTGTATCGTCACCCATAGAACCAACAGCTTCCTGGCCGCTCTCAGCGATTGGACGTAATAACTGATCGCGCTCTTCAAATGTCACCATAAACATTTTTTGAGCCGCTTTTAATGCATCGCCAGTTAAACCTTTATCAACAAGTTGTTCTTCAAGTTCCGGGTTTGCATTTAAGCGAATCGCATGGTCACGTAACCACTCACGGTACGGACGCATGTTTTTCAAGTGATTGCTAACATCTTTAGTATCAAGCACTTTACCTGTAAGGGTGTCTACAACCAAGATTTGACCAGGACCTACACGACCTTTTGATACCACATCTTCTGGCTCATAGCCCCAAACACCAATTTCAGATGCCAAGGTAATATAATCATTTTTGGTAATAACCCAACGCGCTGGACGTAAACCATTACGGTCAAGCATACAAATCGCATGACGACCATCTTGAATAACGAGGCCTGCCGGACCATCCCAAGCTTCCATATGTTTAGAGTTGAACTCATAGAATGCACGCAAGTCTGCATCTAAAGTTTCAACGTTCTGCCAAGCTGGTGGCACGAGCATACGTAAAGCACGGAATAAATCCATACCACCGCCCACCAGAATCTCAAGCATATTATCTAAACTTGAAGAGTCCGAACCTGTACGGTTTACAATCGGGTTAAGCTCAGTCAAACCTGGTAATAATGGGTTTTCAAATTTAGGAGTACGCGCTAATGCCCAGTTACGGTTTGCTGTAATTGTGTTGATTTCACCATTATGTGCAAGATAACGGAATGGCTGAGCTAATGGCCAACGCGGTAATGTATTTGTAGAGAAACGTTGGTGGAATACCACGATATGTGATTTTAAACGCTCATCTGCCAAGTCTGTATAAAACTCGGCAATCGCCGCAGGCATCATTAAGCCTTTATAGCTAATAACTGTTGAGCAAAGCGTAGTCACGTAAAATAATGGATCATTTTGGAGTTGTTGTTCCGCACGGCGACGCGCCAAGAATAACTTACGGTTAAATTCAACCTCAGTTACGCCCATTGGACAGTTCACAATGACTTGCTCAAAAGCAGGTAAAGATTGAAGCGCGATTTCACCCAATGCATCGTTGTTTGTTGGAACGATACGCCAAGCAAGTACACGTAAACCTTCTGACTCAATTTCTTTCGTTAAAATATTTTTAGAGTGCTGTGCTAATGCTGGATCAATATTTAAAAATACCGTACCCACAGCAAAAATTTCACTCAGTGTAATATCACTCAGTTTTTTTGCTTCATCACGGAAAAATTGCTTTGGCATCGCCAATAATAAGCCGCAACCATCTCCCGTCTTGCCATCTGCGGCAATACCACCACGGTGCGTCATGCAACTTAAACTGTGAATCGCGGTTTCTACTAGATGATGACTTGATTCACCCTTCATATGGGCAATCAGTCCAAAACCACAGTTATCCTTAAACTCATCAGGCTGATATAAACCTTGAGCGGGAGCTACAGTATTAGGCGATGGCATGTGCATAGCGTACCCTTCTTTCAATAAGGCTCTTTCGAGCGTCAAACAAACAACTTCTTTTTGCGATAGTGCCTATGGACGATAGTTAGCTCAATGTTTCGCAAAAAAAAATTTTGGGCGGATAAGCCAATATACGCTGTTCCATTTTTACGTACACTGGTTTTTGCTAGAAAAATGTTTTGACTTATTTCGCACTCTTTTAAAGCAGTTCGACCCCACGACTCTGCATAGAATTCACTTCTTAGAGGCTAAAATAGTTTGCAGCACATTAATAAGCACAACAATAAAGCAAAAAGTGTGCCAAAATAGAAAAGTAGGCCTAAATCTTTATATTTATTATAAATATAATTATTTTATTCACGTTATCATGTTAAAAAATGACTAAATATGCACCACATCTGGTCAAAAAATATTAATACACCATATATTTGCACTATTTTAGAGCACAACTTAAAGTGATTTAGTTCCCTCTTGTGCCCTCATTTGTAGCATTTTTGGGTTGATTCTCATTAACCCGTGTCTGTGCAGGTTTATTTGGCTGATCAATATTAGAATTCGATTGTTGTACATCAACCACATTTCCTGCCGCATCACGACGCACAATAGTAGTTTTTGTAGCCGAGTTAGTACTAGCAGGTTTTGGTTGAGTGTTTAGGGTACTACTCGCTGGAGCTAACATTAATAAAGATTCATCAATTCTAGGCAAAGCCGCTGGACGCAATCTAACTTCATATAACTGATTATTGCCACCTTTCATCTCATCTGCCCCCAAATCATTTACCAGTGGGGCATAACTTGAGAACTGCTGTGGCTGAGGTTTAACCGAATCAGGTAACTGCAAATTAATCTGTGTTAATTGCTGAACCGCATCTTCTGAACGTTTGAATGTTCCGTAAGCCAACACATACTGTTCTGCTTGTTGTTCTCCGCTTAAGCGGAAATAAATAAACTTATTACGATCAGTACGACTTTTTAAAAAGTTTTTAATGATGTCTTCATCAGAAGCTCTGAATAACTCAAGCGTCCATTGTTTTTTATTTTCATTAATAAATTTTGTACCACGAAACTCAGGCTCATGTTCACCTGACGCCACAGTTCGTGTTGTTAAATCCAGTGGACGAACCTCGTCAGCTAAAGCACCTAAGTTAGGAGTGGTTGCAACTTTCTCTGGTTGAATTTGTACGGGTGCATCGGAATCAGCCGACTTTTCAACCTCAACCAGTTTTTTATTATCAGTTATGACCCAAAAAATAAAAGCAAGGAATAAGCAGACAATACCACCAACCAACCAGATATATTGTTGAACATTCTGCCAAAGTGTACGTGATACAGTCATGCTTTACCTTATTTGTTATCCGTGTTGATTCGCCAAAATAGCTTGTTTCATAAGTTCAACATCAAAGTTTTTGGTAATTACAGCTTGCCCAAGTTGTTTTAACAACACCAAACGTAATTGCCCATTAAGAACTTTTTTGTCATGAGCCATATATCCAAGGAAATCATCCAATGGAATTTGTGGACATGATATCGGCAAATTCGCACGTTGAATGATTTTTTTTGTACGTGCCACATCTTCATTTGAGATCCAGCCCAAACGTTGTGATAAATCTGCCGCCATAACCATTCCAGTTGCAACAGCTTCACCATGCAACCAAGTTCCATAACCTAGATACGACTCAATCGCATGGCCAAAAGTATGACCTAAGTTAAGTAAAGCACGTTCACCTTGCTCTTTCTCATCGTTGGCAACAATGCGGGCTTTATGAGCACATGAACGATAAACAGCCTCTGCTAAAAGGTCAGCATCTCTTGCAACCAGGCCATCCATATTTTCTTCAAGCCAAACCAGGAAATCTTCATCACCCAAAAGTGCATATTTAATTACTTCGGCTAAACCGGCCGAGAGCTCACGTTCTGGCAATGTATTCAATTGTGCCATGTCAGCTAAAACAACTTGTGGTTGCTGAAAAGCACCTAACATATTCTTGCCAAGCGGATGATTAATTCCTGTTTTTCCACCAACACTTGAATCTACTTGTGAAAGTAAGGTCGTAGGAACCTGTACAAAGTAAACGCCACGTTGGAAACAAGCAGAAGCAAAACCAGCCATATCACCAATGACGCCACCACCTAAAGCTAAAACCGTACAATCGCGGTTAAAACCAGCTTCAAGCAATGCATCAAAAATTAAGTTTAAGTGCTGAATATCTTTATACTTTTCGCCATCAGGTAAAATACAGGTCGCAACCGTTTTACCTAGACTTTCCAAAGCTTCCTGATAGTGGCTTAAATATAAAGGCGCAACCGTAACATTACTCACAATCATGACCTGTTGACCATGAATATAAGGCTCTAGTAATTGTTTCGGGTCAAGTTGGCTACCAATGAAAATAGGATAACGGCGTTCGCCTAATTCAACATGTAAAGTTTGCATGAATTTATAAAACCACTAGTCAGTTCGTCTATTTTAACTTGTTCGATAGAATAAGTTGCAAAATCTTTTGGGCAAGATCACGTGCAGCACCTTGATTCGTTTCAATCGTATAGTGTGCAACTTCACGATACAGAGGATCTCTGATCTTTAATAAATCCCGCAATTTTTGTTCAGGATTTTCAACTTGTAATAAAGGTCTATTTTTATCGCGATAGGTTCTTTGTAGTTGTAATTCGACAGGAGTATATAGATAAACAACGATTCCACGTTGCTTTAAAAACTCCCGATTAGGCGCCTGAGTAATAGCACCGCCACCTGTGGCAAGCACTAATGCCTTACGTGAAGTAAGCTCATTTAAAACGACAGTTTCACGCGTACGGAAGCCGACTTCTCCTTCTTTTTCAAAAATCCAGGGAATAGTAGCCCCTGTCTTGCGCTCAATTTCATGATCACTATCTAAAAATTCACGCCCTAATAGTTCTGCTAAATGACGTCCAACGGTTGTTTTTCCTGCCCCCATGGGCCCTACCAAATAAATATTTGGTAGGGTTTCAAACGCTTTGCTTGGCAAGGCGCCACCTATTTCAATTGCTTTCATTAAAAAATATATTAATGATTTCTCGCTAAAGTGTCATTAACAATTCGTGGTGTAACGAAAATCAGCAACTCTTGTTTATCATCAGACTTTACATCTTTTCTAAATAAACGCCCAACAACAGGAATATCACCAAAGAAAGGAACTTTGGTTTGTGAATTCATAGTTGTTTGCTCAAAAACACCACCCAAAATGACAGTTTCGCCATTATCTACCAATACATTGGTGTTGATATTATTTTTATTTAAAATCAACTCTCCATTTGGGGCCGCACCCGCTACAGAATCCTTAGAAATATCCAACTTCATTTGAATCTTACCATCAGGTGTAATACTTGGTGTCACATTTAAACTCAGCAAAGCATCTTTAAAAGATGTTGTAGCAGTTGAACCTGCTGCAGAGTTAGTTGTAGATTGATATGGAACTTGTTGACCAGTTGCAACTTTCGCTGTTTGTTTATCGGCAGTCATGACTTTAGGGGTAGAAATAACCTCACCATAACCATCCGCTTGTAAAGCAGACAATTCAAGATCTAACATAAAGTCAGACATACTAATCAAGCCAAAAGCAATACTTCCTGCAGGATTAGAAACTCCTAAATCCACGTTTAAGTTATCTGGGCGCTCAATCGTATATTTATACCCACCTGTAGTTTCATCTTTTTTAGGTTCACGTAAATTCCATAAAGTTGTTTCACTACCGCCAACCAGCAAATTGTTGTTATTGGTAATACCTTGCGACAGAATGCCCCACTTCACACCAAGTTCTTTGGTAAATGACGTAGAGGCTCTCACAATACGTGCTTCAACCATAACCTGTTTAACTTGCACATCAAGTAGGTCAATCATTTTCCGAATTTGATCAATTGACTGAGCAGTATCATTAATAATAAGAGTATTGGTTCGGTCATCTTGAGTAATAGTGCCACGCGGGCTAAGCAAACTACCCACATTATTGCCTAGACTATCAACTCCAGTATTTAAATTGGTTGAAGTTGAAGTCCCTCCACCAGAAGTATGTTGTAAGCCATTACTATTATTTGAGCCTTGTGTAATGAGACCCATAATATCGCCAGCTTTAGCATACTTCAGTTGAATATACTCAGTCTGTAAGGGTGCAAGTTTGACACTTTGTGCAACAGCTTTCGCTTCTTCTTCTTCCGCTTTAATCAATTCTGCAACTGGAGCAATCCAAATCACATTGCCATTACGGCGTTTATCAAGATTTTTAGTTTTTAAAATAATATCAAGCGCCTGATCCCAAGGTACATCTTTTAAACGTAGTGTGATATTACCTTGTACACTATCGGCAGCTACCATATTGATGCCTGTAAAATCAGCAAGTAATTGCAACACACGGCGTACTTCAATATCTTGGAAGTCTAATGAAAGTTTATTTCCTGAATAATTTGGCGTTTTATATAAAGAGGTAACATTTTTATCTTGGGGACGTTTCAAACTGATCGTGAGCTTATTCTCTGCCTGATAGGCCATATATTCATAGCTACCAGAAGACTGGATAGTTATTACACCAACCCCTTTATCATTATAAGCATCAATACTTGAAACGGGGGTTGCAAAATCATTTACATTTAAGCGACGTGCTAAATGTGTCGGGATTTTTGTACCTATTGTTCTTATAACGACTTTACTACCCTGCTGCTGAACATCTACAGGTGTATTACTTCCTAAAAGATCTACAACAACTAGGCCTTCTCCCTGACTACCACGCTGAAAGCCAATATTTGAAACTCCCTGTGGTTGTGCTGAGACCACAGGTAGCGGCTTATTACTTGTTTGAGCAGAATTAATTTTTAAAATGAAAGTATTGCCTTCGACTCGTGTTGTAAATGCTCCAGCATCTTTTAGGTTTACAGTTAAACGTGAGCGCTGGTCATCTGAAGTAACATCTACAGAACTTGCCTCATTAGTTGCAACACTAATTTTAGTCTGTTTTAAACCTTGCTGTGCCTTATCAAAATCAAGTATTAAACGTGAAGGATTTTCAAGTTGGTAAGCTTGTGGTTGTGGTGGCAAGCCATTAAACATGACTCTAATTTCTGTGCCCTGACCTGCAATTTGCATTGGTACAATATTGGTCATGCTGACCTGTGCAGATGCAGCCTGCATAATCGCAATAGCTACAGCCCCCATAGAAAACTGACGGAATACGTGATTCATTGTCTGACCATCCCCAATTAAATAATCTTTAAAAATATTTTTTCGTTGTTATTCCCTAAATTTTAGGGTGCAGGCCCAATCAAGACCAAGGTTCTCGGTCTTTCGACATAGCCTTCTCGACCATCCGGTACGATTTCAACCAGATCAATCTGGGTTGGACTAATATGGGTGATACGGCCCTGATTCATACCCATATAGTTACCCACTTGTACCCGTTCAATCTGCTGATCCGGTGTCTGGATCAGGGCCAATATCTGCCCTCGATTATTACGCATGCTCCCTTTCATATTTAAAGCTTCAAGAGCATAACTTTCGAGTGGTTGCGGCGCACGTGAGAAATTCGGATAAACCCGTTTCCCCGCCATAATCTTGAGCTCGGCAGCTAGAGAACTTGGCATAAATGGGCTTTTTAATTGATGAGCAGCGTAATTAAATTGTGGTACAGGAGTAAAAATCGGTGCTGGTTCAATAGAGATTGGCGGCTGATTACGAATATTGGCCATTTCCTGATTTACTGCATCAATTCTTGAATCACAACCAACAAGCACAGCACACGCCAAAATATAAAGAGTAATTTGCTTAATTTTCATCATAACTCTCCTATTTCGGCTGAACAGTAGTGTTCGTTGAAGCAGATGCTGCTGGAGCTTTGCCTGTTTGCTCCGATGTATCTGTTGCCCCTACGTATCGGTATGTTTTTGCTTTAATGGAATAGTTCAGCACAGGAATATCAGACTTGTTATCTTTAGCTGGCGATACATCAACAGTAAAATCGTGCATGGTTACAATACGAGGCAAAGCAGCGATACTACTTACAAAAGCTCCAAATGCGTGATAGTCCCCGGTCGCTTCTATGGCAATTGGTTGCTCAATAAAAATTTCCTGCTTTACTTCATCTTCCAAGCGAATATTTTTAAATTTCAATCCAGAGTTCACTCCTGTTAAGTTGATATCTTCAACTAAACTCGGAATCTCAGTTTCTTTTGGTAACTGCTCTAGTTGCTGGTTGAAATTTGCCTGCATCTCTTGAAGTTGCACCTGATACTGTTGCAGGTTACGTAATTTCGAGTCTTTTTCACGAAATTCGTTTAATAAATTGCTTTCCTGAGCTTGAGCATTATCAATAGCTTGTAATTTCGGTTGAATAACAATGAAATACCCCAAAGCTAACACAGCAAAGAAAATAAAAATCCAACACGTAATTTTTACAGATATTGGCCAACTACCATAGTTGTTCATATCCAGCGTATTAAATTGCTGAAGGAATTTATCGAGATTAAATTTCTTTTTCTTTGCAGATAATTGTTCTAATGACAATTCTTGAAGTTCGTCTTGACTCATTTAGCAGCCCCCACACTTTCACCTGTAGATGGCTTAGCAGAATCATCCGTTGTGGTCACGCCCATTTCCCCCAAATCGACAGTCACAACAAAACTACCATAGTGGTCTTCCACCCTAGGAAGAAGAGAACTTGCAGCCTTATCTTTTTTCTCTTCATTAGCCAAGAAAGAGTTCATAAAAGCATTACGATACCAAGGAGATGCTTCAAGATTACGGAGTAGTTCGGCTACTGTATTTGGACTTTCAGCTTTACCTTCAATCGTAAACTTATCTCCGGTTCGGCTAAATTTCGTTAAATACATAGCTGATGGTGTGACTCGAACTAACTCATCAACAAGTCTTACCACTACTGGACGTTGACTCTGCAAACCTTGAATCAACTTCATGCGTTCAATAATGGCATCACGCTGTTCCTGTAAGCCGTTTAATGTTTTTAATTGCTGATCAAGGTTCTGATTTGTGCTCATAATGAGCTGATTCGCTTGCTCTTGATCATCTAATTTATGGTCAAAATAAAACCATCCCCCAAATACGGTTGTAATCCCCAAAACAACCACCCCAAAACATAACGTTATAAATTGTTTTTTTCGTTGCTCCCTCAGCTCTTCGCGCCAAGGCAGTAAATTAATTGTTGCCATTAATCAAAACTCCTTAAAGCCAAGCCACATGCCACCATTAAAGATGAAGCATCATTTTCAATTTTTTGAACGTCGACTTGAGGAGAAAAGCCCATTTGTAAAAACGGGTTGGCAATCGTGACACGATAACCTAATTTTTGCTGCAAAAGCTTGGCAAGGCCTGGAATATTTGCATTTCCACCAGCGAGCAAAATATGGTCTATTTCGTTAAATTGGGATGAAGAAAAGAAAAATTGTAGTGAGCGGGCCGCCTGCTGAACTACCGCATCTAGAAATGGGTCTAGCACTTCAATTTCATAATCATCTGGTAAAGAACGATCTTTTTTCGCTCTGCTTGCTTCTTCTAAAGACAAACCATAACGACTTTGAATTTCAAGCGTAAGTTGTTTTCCGCCGAAAACCTGCTCTCGTGTATAAATAATCTTGCCATTTTGCATGACAGATAATGTCGTCATGGTATGGCCGATATCTAAAATCCCTATGGTATTTGCACCCATCGGTAAGCTATCAGCAAACACGCTAAAAGCGCGCTCAACCGCATAACTTTCGACATCAGCCAATTTAGGATTTAAATCTGCCAATTCAAGCACTTCAACGCGTGTTTCAACGTTTTCTGTTCTTGTGGCGACCAAGAGCACATTTACACGATTTGGATTCGCAAGACGATCCGGCAAAACCTCAAAATCAAGGCTCACCTCATCTAAAGGGAACGGTATATACTGCTCCGCATCTACACGAATCTGAACTTCGCGTTCGTCATCGCTCATATCTGCATCCATTTCGATAGTTTTATGAATAACCGTCGATGTCGGAACAGCAATTGCAGCATGAGTGGTTTGGGGATTTGCTAAATTCATCGCCCGTTCCAAAGCCTCTGCAACTGCTTCTGGATTTAAGATATTTTTTTCAACTACACTGTTTTCGGGTAAAGGCATCAAAGCATAGCTTTCTACCCAATATTTACCGTTCTTGACAGAGAGCTCTAACAACTTAACAGAAGTCGAACTAATATCGACACCCATTAACCCCTTATTAGGTTTACGATATAACCTGAGCACACTATTGTCCTATTATTTTTTTATCCCCAAAAAAAATTACAAACCAATAATCTCGGTCTTTATTTTTACACGGATACAATATCTCATCTAACAATCCGCATGTCTAAAGGCTATACTGACCACAATTAGTTTGTATTCGATCTTATTAAAGCTTACTTATCATGAAAAAGCTATCCAGTTTGGGCTTCGTGCGTCCAATTTTTTTGATCATTATTATTATCTTAGTCTCACTTCCGATGGGATTCTATGGCATGTATCTCTATATTGCCCCAACGCTTCCGGAAATGAGTTCACTAAAAAAAGCACCGCTTTTAAAACCATTGCAAGTCTATACAGCCGACAATCAACTCATTGCTGAATACGGTGGCAAACTTTCTATTCCGGTTGAATACAAACAAATTCCTCCTAATTTTATTCATGCATTTCTAGCAGCAGAAGATTCTTCTTTCTTTGAACATAGCGGCATTAGTTTTAAAGGTTTAGGCCGTGCTTTGAGTGAAAGTGTTACGGGTTCTGATGTACAAACTGGTGGTTCAACCATCACGATGCAGGTCGCAAAGAACTATTATTTAAGTCCAGAAAGAACATTAAAACGCAAACTAACAGAAATCTTTTTGGCTCGAAAAATTGAGCAAAACTTATCTAAAGAAGACATCTTAAGCCTCTATGTAAATAAGATTTTCTTAGGTAAAAACGCTTACGGTATCGCAGCGGCTGCAAAGATTTACTACAACAAAAGCATTAATGAGCTCAGCATTGCCCAAATGGCCATGATTGCCGGCTTGCCTAAAGCACCATCTAAATATAATCCAGTTGTTAACCCTGAGCGTGCACTTGAACGTCGCAACTGGATTTTAGGCCGAATGCTTCAACTTGGTTATATTTCTCAAGCGGAATATCAAAAGGCCGTTGCAGAGCCAATCAATTTGAATATGCCCAACCGTGACTTAAATAATATTCACCCCTACGCAGGTGAAATGGTCCGCTCAGAGCTTGTAAAACATTTTGGTGAACAAGCAATTGATTCTGGTTATAAAGTCTACACAACAATTAATGCGAAACGCCAAGCGATTGCGGAAAAAGCTGTGCAGGACGGTCTTGAAGCTTATGACCGTCGTCATGGCTGGCGTGGTGCAGAAGCACATGATAAGCCATTAAGCGAATTTAGAGCATATGCCAACACTTATCCGGCGCAAGTCACCAAGGTAAATAGCAGCTCTTTTGAAGCATTAATGCAAGATGGCTCAACAGTAACCGTGCAATGGTCCGGCATGTCATGGGCCCGTCCCTATCGCAATGCAAATAGCGTAGGGGCAGCGCCTTCTCGTGCATCTCAAATTGTTAAAGTTAAAGATATTGTTCGTTTACGTCCAAATGAAGCTAAAACTGCGTGGTCACTAGTTCAAGTACCAAAAGTTCAAGGTCAGCTCATTGCAATTAACCCAAACGATGGCTCAATTGAAGCAATTGTAGGTGGTTATAATTTCTATCAATCAAAATTTAACCGTGCTTTACAAGGCTGGCGCCAGCCAGGTTCTACCATCAAACCATTCCTCTATGCTTTAGCATTAGAACGTGGCATGACACCTTATAGTATGGTGAATGATAGCCCTATTACGATTGGCAAGTGGACACCGAAGAACTCTGATGGTCGCTACCTAGGCATGATCCCGTTACGCCGTGCTTTGTATTTGTCTCGTAATACGGTTTCAGTAAGACTCTTACAAACTGTAGGAATTGAACGTACTCGCCAATTATTCATGGATTTTGGTTTACAAGAGGATCAAATTCCACGTAACTACACCATTGCTTTAGGTACGCCTCAAGTATTACCAATTCAAATGGCAACTGGTTATGCAACATTCGCAAACGGTGGTTACCGTGTTCAACCGCATTTTATTCAGCGTATTGAAGATGCATACGGTAAAGTCATTTACGAAGCCAAACCAGAATATGCATGTATTCCATGTATTAACGCTCCTGAGACAACTGACGATGCACAGGTAACTACTCCAGATGATCAAGTTGTTGAAGTCACAAATAAAGAGCTAGAGCAGAAAGAAAAGACAACCAAACAACTTAACCTTAAACAGACGGACAAAAATAACAGTCAATATCGTCAAGCTCAGCGCATTTTAAAATCAAGCTCTGCTTATGATATGGCAAATATCTTACGTGACGTAATTGAGCATGGTACAGGTCGTGCTGCACTCAAGATTGGCCGTAGTGATTTAGGAGGTAAAACAGGTACGACTAACGATGCAAAAGATGCATGGTTTGCAGGTTTTAATGGCAAGTTAGTAACTGTAACATGGGTTGGTTTTGACCAGCCGACTACACTTGGTCGCCGTGAGTATGGTGGTATTGCTGCATTACCAATCTGGATTAACTTTATGGGTCAAGCATTGCAAGGTACACCAGCTGCTTGGGTTCGTTTAGAAAAAGATGCTCAGGCACCTATTTCTCGCGATAAGCAAGAAGTCACAACTGAAGTAGGCGATAAGAAAACATATCGTGCTGCCCCTCCATTAGCACGTCCACTCTATCGTCCTGCACCACCGCAACCTAAAACCACCAATAATGACTTCGATGACTTACCTGGTGAGGAAATTGTGATTCCTTCCAAGACAACACCTCCAGCGATGAAACCTTCGCAAGGGGCAGCACCGAAGCGTGAAAAAGATGAATTAGAAAACTTGATTAATCAAATTGAGTAAAAATAAAAAAGCCATCGTTAGATGGCTTTTTTATTACGCTTTTGAAAAAGATAAATTTGAAAAGATGCGGTCACTTGTAAGTGTGCTTTCTGTTCTAGTTGCATACGACGTTCTGGAGATGCCTTATAAGCATAGGGAGTCATAGCAATAAGATTTTTTAAAGCTTGCTGGTCAAGTACTAAAGGAGCATCAATAACTTGCTGTTCTTTCAACTCAAATAAATCTTGTAGTTGTTCAACAAATTTCTGTGGTGTGTGAGGATTAACCTGTTCAAACAATGCCTCACGCATCGCATACAAATGATCGGTTGCCGGAGTCACAACAATTAAATAACTATCATCTTTTAAAACGCGCAGAATTTCCGTTTGGGGAATCGGGCTAAAAAGGCTCGTACACACATCCATGCTTTGATCGATGACAGGTAAAGTTGCTCCTGTACCAACCACCCATGTCACTTTGTCATTTAACTTTGCTGCGCGTTGTACTGCATTTTTTGCAATATCTACACCTATACACTGTTCAACGACCTGTTGCATTGCGCTGGTGTAATAGCCCTCGCCACAGCCAATATCAAGTACCGTTTTAGCTTTAAGCTGTTTCAGCAAATGAACTACTGCTTGCTGTAAAGGTTGATAATAGCCACCTTGTAAAAAAGCACGGCGCGCATCTACAGACTCAGGAGTATCTCCCGGATTTTTACTATGTTTGTGTTGTACAACATGTAAGTTCACATAACCTTGCTTTGCAATGTCATAGCTATGGCCCTGTTCACACCGCCATGTTTTGCTTACCAGCTCAAGTCGTTGACGACATACAGGGCACATTAAATTTTGCGTAGTCACGTTTAATTATTCTCTTGTTCTTTTTGTTGTAAATAAGCCTTAGCGTGCATTCCAACAAATGTACGGCCTGCATTTGTTCCCTTAATCCATTCATCTACTTCAAACAAATCAAATAAGCCCACTTTAATTAAAGTTGGAATTGCGATCTTCAACTCTTCTTCAATTTGCCCTCTTTGCCCTGCATTATAGAGTTCAATATTATGCAGCATCGTCGCGACAGTTCCCGTTTGCACCTGACTTCCATCTTTAAGCACAACTTGAGGTAAGACTTCGCCCTCTCCAACTACTTTTTGATTAATTACAGATAATTGGTCTAGACCAGCAACTTTTGTCATTTACCTCTCCAATAAAAAAAGCCAGTAGAAACTGGCTTTATATTGACACCAAAATAAGTTCTAGCGCAATTTTAAGGTCATTAGGCCTAAAACAACCAGCATAATCGTAATAATCCAGAAACGGATGACTACTTGGGTTTCTTTCCAGCCTTGTTTTTCATAGTGATGGTGCAAAGGTGCCATCAAAAATACGCGTTTATTCCGCATTCGTAATGAGCCGATTTGCAGGAATACCGATACCGCTTCCATAACGAAAACACCGCCCATAATTGCGAATACAATTTCTTGGCGAACCATAACGGCAATGGTTCCAAGCATTGCACCTAGAGCTAAAGCGCCCACATCACCCATAAAGACTTGCGCCGGATGTGCGTTATACCAAAGAAATGCCAAACCTGCACCAATCATGGCAGAACAGATCACCACAAGTTCAGAGGTATATTTCACATAAGGAATATGCAAATAGTTGGCAAAACGAATATCACCAGATAAATAAGCAAATACGCCTAAGCCCGTCGCTACCATAACCACTGGCATAATGGCTAAACCATCTAAACCATCAGTTAGGTTAACCGCATTAGAGGCACCATTAATTACTAAATAGGTAAATACAATAAATGCTAAACCTAAAGGAACAATAGAAAGCGGAATTGAAAGATTCTTAAAGAAAGGAATCAATAAATCCAGCATATTTGCTGTGTATTCTGCATTAGATTGTTGGGTAGCAATTAAATATAATGCAATACCAGCACCCAGCGATGCGACAGAAGTCCAGAAAAACTTCTTACGGGCAGGTAGACCTGCATTATCTTTATAGCGAATTTTAATCCAGTCATCTGCCCAGCCAACCGCACCGAACACAACCATTACACCAAGTACAATCCAAACATAAGGGTTAGATAAATCAGCCCACAATAAAGTACTAATACCAATTGAGAGCAGAATTAAAATCCCACCCATGGTCGGTGTACCCATCTTCTTAGCATGATTTTCAGGAGCAAACGAACTTACTGCCTGACCGTATTTTAACGCTTGTAATTTACGAATCATGATTGGTCCGAGAACCAAACCAATGGTCAGTGACGTTAATACACTGAGTAAAGAACGTAATGTTAAATAACGAACAACCTGAAACGAACTGTGATAGCCCGCAAGTTGTTCAAACAACCATAACAGCATTTAAAGTTTCTCCATCAAATCAGCCATCAACGTTTCCATATGAGTAAAGCGAGAACCTTTAAACAGGAAACTCATGGACTGGGGTTGATGTGTTTGGATTAGATTGATTAAAAATGGAAGCGCCTCAGCTTGAGTCTGAAATGCTTTCAATTTAGTAGAATGAAGACCTGCGCCTTCGAGAGCTGCTGAGGCAAACTGCCCAACTGCAACAATATGGTCTAAAGGAAGCTCAGCAAGATCGCGACCTAAATCGTGATGTTCTTGCCAACTGCTATCACCTAACTCCCCAATATCCCCCATCACCATGACTTTAATGCCATTTTGCTGAAGTAATACTTGTGCCGCAGCACGCATAGATGTTGGATTGGCGTTATAAGTATCATCAATAAATAAATGAGGCGCTTTTTGAATAAAATTCAAACGACCTTTTGCACCTTGTGCTTGCTCTAGACCTTTTACGATATCTTCCAAGCTAACACCTAACGCCAAAGCAAATGCTACTGCTGCAGTTGCGTTTTGCACATTGTGTTCACCCGCAAACGGCAGTCTTACAAAACTTGAATCTTGAGGCGTATGTAACTGGAAATTGGCAGATTGTGGCAACAATTCAATCTCTGTAGCAAAGACATCCCCACCCTCACCAAAGCTCATGATTTGATGGCTTTTGGCTGCTTCACGAATCTCAGCGGTAAAGTCATCTTGTTGCGGAACAATAGCAACGCCCTGAGGTAAAATATGACGATAGATTTCTGATTTAGCGCGGCAAATGCCATCACGCCCGCCGAACTCACCCAAATGAGCAGTTCCAATATTTAAAATGCCAGCAACATGCGGTTGAACAATTTTTGATGTGTAATCAATTTCACCTTGATGATTTGCACCAAGTTCCATCACCGCATATTGATGCTCCTTTCGAAGCTCAAGCAACATCATCGGCACACCAAGGTCATTATTTAAATTGCCTCGGGTAATCAATGTAGGTGCTAAACGAGACAAAATACTTCCTAGCATTTCTTTGGTGGTGGTTTTACCACTACTGCCCGTTAAAGCAATTACTTTCAATTGAGCATTTTGTTCACGACGATACGCACCAAGCTGCCCTAAAGCCAAACGGGTATCGGCAACTACAAGCTGAGCAATTTCTGCATCTATAGGTCGCTCGACAATAGCGACTTGGCAGCCATTTGCAGCCACTTGCGCGACAAAATTATGCGCGTCGAAACGTTCACCTTTTAGTGCTAAAAAGGCATCCCCACTTTCTGCATGACGCGAGTCAGTCAAAATACGTTTAATTTCACTTTGAGGGATCTGGTCTTTATGCCAGTAACCCTGTGTTGCCTGTTGTAATTGTTGAGCTGTCCACGGTTCCAAAGGCACGGTACTGGTGGTTGAAGTATGCATAATTTTTCCTATTGTGCAGGGTAAGCAGCATCTACCGTATGATGTTGGGCATCAATCGCGGAACGCACTTCAACCACATCATCAAACCAGTGACGCACACCATTAATTTCTTGATAATTTTCATGTCCTTTGCCGGCAATCACTACAATGTCACCAGCTTGAGCTTGCTCTGCAACAAATTTAATTGCTTCACGGCGGTCATGAATTTCATGCATACGATGCCCTGAAAAATCGATTCCTTGCTTCATGTCAGCAAAAATTTGTTCAGGGTCTTCTGTTCTTGGATTATCTGAAGTCAGAATAACAGGATTTGCGCCATCCAAAGCTGCTTGAGTCATGAGTGGACGCTTACCACGGTCACGGTCACCACCACATCCAAACACCGCCCAAAGCTGATTCGAAACATGACGCTTTAATGTTTTAAGCACTTGAATCAATGCATCTGGTGTATGCGCATAATCCACTACAAATAATCGCTCATCATCACGAATAACTTGCATTCGGCCTGGCGCACCAATTAGTTTAGGAACAAAATTAACCAATGCCTGTAAATCGAAACTAGCTTGCTCAGCAGCGATGAGTGCGGCAATTAAATTTTCAACATTGAAATGACCTAATAATGGGCTTTCTACCGCAAATGAACCTTGCTGACTTACTAAATTAAAAGTTGCGCCCGCCAAGCTATAGCTTAAATCGGTAATGTAATAATCAGCTGTATTTTGAGTTAGTGAGTAAGTCAAGATTTTAGGTTGTGCTGGATTATTTTGGGCAGACTTAATCATCAAGTCAGCATGTGCATCATCTAAATTAATAACAGCGACTTTTAACGAATTAAACTGAAATAAACGCGCCTTCGCTTCTGCATAAGCTTCTAAAGTGCCGTGATAATCCAGATGATCACGACTTAAGTTGCTATAAACAGCAATTTCAATATCGCAACCATTTAATCGACCCTGTTCAAGACCATGTGAACTTGCTTCTAAAGAAGCAAAAGTTGCTCCCTGTTTAGCATAATCATGTAGTGCATTTTGTAACTGTAGAGCGTCGAGAGTAGTATGCGTAGAAGGCGTTAAGTTAGGTAAAATACCATTCCCTGTTGTCCCCATCACTGCACAGCGCTGCTGTTGTGAACTAATTAACTCAGCAATTAAACGAGAAATTGTTGTTTTACCATTTGTGCCTGTTACAGCAATAATCCGTAGAGGTTTTACTCCATCAGCCTGTTGCAAATAACGTTTTAGCCACTCTCCCATGCGCTGACGCACATCAGGGCATACCCATTCATTTGCTACACCTAATTCGGTTTCGCTAATGACAGCCAACGCTCCATTTGCTAAAGCCGCTTCAGCAAATGTACGCGTTTTTTCAGGCTGGCTATAACTTGTCAAAGCAATAAAAATTTGGCCCGTTTCAACTTTACGACTATCTAAACTAAAGCCGTGAAATGGCTGTTGAGGCCATTGAGCATCAATTTCGATTGGATGAATTTCTTGAAAAGAAACAGTCATAGCTTACCTGCGAATAGGATTTTCTGGAGTATTAAGTGGCTTATCAAGCGGCACATTCATTAAGCGCAACGACTCTTGCATAATACGAGCAAAAACTGGAGCGGCAACCAAACCACCGTAATAGCGACCTTGTGGGTTTTCCACCACTACAATAACGGCTAAACGTGGATCACTAATTGGTGCAACACCCGCAAATAAAGCACGATACTCATTATTTGAATATCCTTTACCATCTGCACGCAATTTATGTGCAGTACCTGTTTTACCACCTACCCTATAACCAGGAATATTGGCTTGTTTTGCAGTACCACCCGGCATAGTCACTTGCTCAAGCATTAACAAAACTTGATCGGCAATTTTCGGATTTAAAACTTGCTCACCTTTAGGTGGCTGATCTAGTTTATGCAAGCTTAATGGCATTTTGACACCATGATTTGCAAGCATGGCATAACCTTGAGCCAATTGAAGGATTGTCGCGTTTAAGCCATAACCATATGCCATGGTCCCGATTTGAGAAGAGTTTAATTTATTAACAGGTAAAACCAGACCTGAACTTTCCCCAGGGAACCTTACTGCAGAACGCTTACCAAAACCAACACGATTAAAGAAGCTCGGCAAAGTTTCTTTCGGAAGTGATAATGCAATTTTTGCAGAACCCACGTTTGAAGACTTAATAATGACACCACTTACGGTCAAAGCCCCATAGTTATGGGTATCACGAATAGTATGCCAGCCTAAACGCATTGAGCCAGGAGAGGTATTTACAATCGTATTTGGCGTATATTGACCAGTTTCTAAAGCTGCAGAAATAGTAAAAGGTTTCATGGTTGAACCGGGCTCGAACATATCGATCGCACCACGGTTACGCATAGCATCTTTATTTGATAAGCCATTCTTATCATTCGGGTTATAAGATGGCCAACTGGTCATTGCCAGAATTTCACCCGTTTTAACATCAACTGCAATCGCCGTTGCTGAACGCGCATTGTTAGCCACACCTGCAGCCGTTAATTCACGGTACATAATGTACTGCAAACGTGAGTCGATACTTAAAGTGATATTTTCACCAGGTTCGCCCTCACGAATTACCTCAGAAACTTTTAAACGGTTACCACGCTTATCGCGAATAATTTTTTGCTCACCGTCTACACCTGACAGTTGCTTATTCAACTGCATTTCCAAGCCTTCGATACCTTGACCTTCACTATTGGTCAAACCAATAATTTGGGCATTTGGCTGAGGTTGCGGGTAATAACGTTTATAAGTTTTTTCTGCATACACCCCTTGGAAATTACCTTTCATAATGAGGTCAGCTTGCTGAGGAGGTACTTCTTTTTTCAAAACCAGATAGCGAGAACGCGGACGCGCATTCATCTGTTTTTTAAGATCAGCACGATCAACACCCACCACGTCGGCAAGTTCATCAAGATTTAAATTTTTATCTGGCAATTGGCGTTTTAATTTACGGTTGTTTGGATCTTGTTTTAGTTCAGCCGTAATTTGATCATATAAATGCTTGGTCTCAAAATAATCACGCGGATCAATCACAATTTTCATGATTGGACTACTAATCGCTAAAGGTACACCGTGGCGATCACTAATCACTCCACGCATAGCCTCTATACGTTCAGTACGCAAAATATTGGCATTGGCCTTATTTTGCAAAAAGTCTTTATTAATGACTTGAACATAAAATGCACGTGCAATTAATACCACAAAACACAGTAGCACTACCGCCCAGAGCAGATAAAACCGCCACATATCAAAGGCAAGACTTGGTTTTTCCGAAATAGACTGCTGTTTTTTTCGTGTTTGCTTTGTTCGCTTATCTACCATACAGCAAGGCCTTACTTATTTTGCTCTGAGGTCATCGGTAAAGAAATTACCACCGTTTCTGCAGCAGGTGGCGAAAACATTCGTAATTGTGTCACAGCACGTGTACCAATTTGAGCAGTCGCACCAAATGTTTGTTGCTCAATCAATAAACGCCCCCATTCAGCATTGAGGTCATCACGTTCACGCATATAAGAGCTTAACTCTCTATAATCATGACGGTATTCAAATACTTGAAATACCACCATCATGGCACTGATAAAAACCAATGCCACCATGACTGCATATACCACAGCTTTTTTGACCACTTTATTTTCTGTGGTTTCGATTTCATCACTACTTTTCATTACGCGCCTTTTTGTTCCAAGCGTTCAGCAACCCGAAGCCATGCACTACGTGAACGTGGATTCGCTTTTACTTCTTCTTCACTCGCACGAACCCGTGAAATTTTCTTTAATCTTCTCGTATCAACCTGCTGTTGAGGCATCCCCCAACCAGAATCTTCTGCTAGAGTTGATTCTTTTTGAATAAACTGTTTGATCAACCGATCTTCAAGCGAATGGAAGCTGATCACAGACAAACGCCCTTTTGGCTTAAGCAAGTCTACAGCTTGCGGTAAAAATACTTCAATATCATCTAGTTCTTTGTTAATAGCAATACGGATTGCCTGAAACGTACGTGTCGCCGGATGTTTATGCTTTTCCCATTTTGGATGGGCTGTTTTTACTATTTCAGCCAATTGCGCCGTAGTATCCAATTTTCCGGCCTGTTTAATTGCTCTAGCAATACGGCGACTATATCGTTCTTCACCATATTGATAAATGATATTTGCCAACTCTTCCTCTTCTACCTCAAGTAACCATTCGGCAGCAGTCAACCCCTTAGAGTTATCCATACGCATATCTAACGGGCCATCTTGCATAAAGCTAAAGCCGCGTTCAGCCTGGTCGAGTTGAGGAGAGGACACACCTAAGTCTGCCATAATTCCATCGACACTTTGCACCCCAATTTCCTGCATTTTTTCCTTAATATCAGCAAAACTTGCATGAATAATCGTAAATCTTGGATCTTCTTGTGCTAAAGCAGCCGCAACTTCCAGAGCTTGAGGGTCTTTATCAAAAGCATATACTCGGGCGTTTTCATCGAGTTTCGACAATAATAAGCGCGTATGCCCACCTCGTCCAAAGGTTGCATCGATATACACCCCAGTTGTGCGATCTGCCAATAAGCTTTCAACGGTCTCAAAAAGTAAGACAGAAATATGCGACATAGGAGTTAAATCATAGCGTAAAAATGTAACTGCACATTATCACCTTGTTTATGGCTAACACCAAACGGCTTTTTGTAGGAAAATATTAATTTTTCATAGAGAAAACCGTTTTCTTTTCATTTTTTAAGCAAAACAAAAAAGCAAGCTCACCTTTTCAGGCTCACTTGCTTCACTATAAAAAAGTAAACTAATTTTTAAACTTCTACTCTACCAATATTTTATCTACTGCTTTCCATCATAAATCTGATCAAAGATGGCTCCATTGGCAAAATGGGTTTTCTGGGCTTTTGCCCAACCGCCAAAAACATCATTGATCGTAAATAATTTAATTTTTGGGAATTGTGCTGCATATCTAGCAGCAACTTGAGGATTGCGAGGACGGAAATAGTGTTTAGCAGCCAACTCTTGACCTAAAGGTGAGTATAAAAAGTTGAGATAACCTTTTGCCAAAGTACGGTTACCGTCTTTGTCGACTGTTTTGTCAACAATAGCAACAGATGGTTCTGCCAAAATTGAAATTGATGGGTAAACAATTTCATATTTATCTTTATCGAGACCTTTCGTTGCCAATAGTGCTTCATTCTCCCAAGAAAGTAGAACATCTCCAATTCCACGCTCAGCAAATGTAGTAAGCGAGCCTCGTGCTCCCGAATCTAACACCTTAACGTTGTGATAAAGTTTTTTAACCAGCTCTTTGGCTTTAGCATCATTTCCACCCGACTGCTTTAAAGCATATCCCCATGCAGAAAGATAAATCCAACGCGGTGCCCCACCCGTTTTTGGATTAGGCGTAATAATTTCGACACCAGGTTTGGTTAAATCATTCCAATCACGAATATTTTTTGGATTGCCTTTTCTTACTAAAAACACAACTGTAGAGGTATACGGTGCAGAATTATTAGGGAATTCTTTTTGCCAGTTTGGCTGGATAAAGCCTGCTTTTACAATTTCATCAATATCATTGGCTAAGGCTAAGGTCACCACATCTGCCTCAAGACCAGTTGCTACAGCGCGAGCCTGTTTACCTGAGCCTCCATGGGATTGTTTAAAATCCACGTCCTGTCCGGTACGTTGTTTCCAGAACTTTCCAAATGCCTGATTATATTCCTGATAAAACTCTCGAGTTGGGTCATAAGAAACATTTAAAAATGTAGTCGCCGCCTGCACAGCACTTACTACCAACCCCATATACGTAGCGACTGCAATTCTTGCTATTCTTTTCATTTATAAAAACCACTTTTACTTTTAACGTCTACTATATTTTTATTTTTTAGTTTTCAATCAAATAGTTATATAAATAAATGTTTTACTAATCACTTTAAAAGATATAGTTAACTCTAATTTTTCCTTCTCCTTTTTGAAAAGTTTTGTAATTATTCTTATAGTTTATTTATAGTCTTCACTTTATCTACACATTAATTTGTTAAATAATGAGACGTAATGGATACACATAGGCTACATTTAAAGGTACCAGCGTAAAATAAAGGTATTTTTTGTAAAAAGTGTGACATAGTTCTACTTTTTTATTAAAATTTATGTTTGAATCGTAGCGTTACCGTAATTTTACATTTGGTTAAACTCAAAAAATAGACGAAATGTACTGAGGGGATGAACAGAAAATGAAAATTCATTATGGAAAAGCTTTAGGCTTGGGTTTGGTGCTTAGTTTTGCATCGCAACTATCTACAGCAGCCGTACTGAAAGATACACCAAGTAAAAGTCTTTCAGATAAACAGTCTTCACTTATTGAAAAAGCTTTAGATCAGCAAAAACGTAACACTATTGTACTTCCATCAACAGATGATGAGTTAAAAGTACTTAATACTATCCGTGTTACACCAACTCAAAACTTTCTTGCAGCACAGCATGAACGTTTTTCACGTTTTGTTCAGGCAATCTTCCAGCCACACACTTCTTAATATTTGAAACGACCCCTCATCGTTTCAATTTCAGCCCAGACTGTCGTTAAATAAAACGTCAGAATACTGGGCTTTTTCGTTATAATAGTTCCAATTTTTATTTTGACCCATTAACTATGAAAGTTCGTACTCGTATTGCACCTTCTCCTACCGGTTTCCCACATGTTGGTACTGCCTATATCGCCCTATTTAATATGTGTTTTGCGAAACAGCATGGCGGGGAATTTATTTTAAGAATTGAAGATACAGACCAGCTTCGCTCTACGCCAGAATCTGAAAAAATGATTTTAGACTCTCTACGCTGGTTAGGCTTAAATTGGTCTGAAGGTCCGGATGTAGGTGGTCCTCACGCTCCTTACCGCCAATCAGAGCGCATGGGAATTTATAAGCAATACGCGTTAGAACTTGTTGAAAAAGGTCATGCTTTTTATTGTTTTGCTACAGCAGAAGAACTTGACCAAATGCGTGCCGAGCAGCAAGCTCGTGGCGAAACACCAAAATACGATGGTCGTGGTTTAAAGCTGTCTCAAGAAGAAGTAGCTCGACGTCTTGAAGCGGGTGAACCTCATGTTATCCGTATGAAAGTGCCTGAAGAAGGCGTGTGTAAATTTAACGACTTACTCCGTGGGGAAGTTGAAATTCCTTGGGCACAAGTCGATATGCAAGTGCTTCTTAAAACAGATGGTTTACCAACCTACCATTTAGCTAACGTTGTTGATGACCATTTAATGGAAATCACTCATGTATTGCGTGGAGAAGAATGGCTTCCATCTGCACCGAAGCATCAATTGCTTTACCAATACTTTGGTTGGGAAATGCCAACGCTTTGCCATATGCCATTGCTTCGTAATCCGGATAAATCGAAGTTATCTAAACGTAAAAACCCGACCTCAATTAACTACTACCGTGATATCGGCGTTTTACCAGAAGCCTTACTCAACTATTTAGGCCGTATGGGTTGGTCAATGCCGGATGAAAGAGAAGTTTTCACATTACAAGACATGATGGATAACTTTGATATTCAACGCGTATCACTAGGTGGGCCAATTTTTGACGTTGAAAAACTCAATTGGTTAAATGGTCAATGGATTAAAGGGTTAACCCCAGGACAACTATTAGACCGTTTATTGACATGGAAAAGTGATCGCAGCACTTTAGAAGACATTGCTGCCGCTATTCAACCACGTATTAATTTACTTTCTGAAGCTGTAAATTGGGCTGGTTTCTACTTTAACCATATGCCACAAATTACGGCTGAAATGTTTGAAAGTAAAAAATTGACTCAAGAGCAAGTTCGTCAAAGTTTACAATTCGCAATTTGGCGTCTTGAAAGTCAGTTTACTTGGAATAACGACACAGTTAGTCAAACTTTAATGGATTTGGCAAATCAGATGGGCATTAAATTACGTGACTTCATGCCAACGTTCTTTATTGCAATTGCTGGCTCAACAAGTTCAACACCAGTTATGCAGTCAATGGTTACGCTTGGCCCTGACTTAACCTTTGCTCGCTTACGACATGCGCTAGAAATTGTAGGTGCACCGAGTAAAAAAGAGGTAAAAAACTGGGAAAAGCTTAATGAAAGTTTAAAATTGCCGAAAAATGAAGCAACTAGCGAAGCTTAATTCATTTTTTTATTGACGTGTGAGCGCATTCACCCTAATATTGCGCTCACACAAACTGGGGTCATAGCTCAGTTGGTAGAGCGCTACAATGGCATTGTAGAGGTCAGCGGTTCGATCCCGCTTGGCTCCACCAAGCTCCTTTGTGTTTGCCTCATCAAGTCCCTATCGTCTAGAGGCCTAGGACATCGCCCTTTCACGGCGGTAACCGGGGTTCGAATCCCCGTAGGGACGCCATTTTCTATTTTAAAAATTCCTTTTAAAGACTCTATCGTCACCTTCCTGTCTATTCTTTGACTGCTTCTTGATTGCACATTTGTCTATTTTATCTAAAATAGCGTCTTTCTCAAATTCTCTCAATGTGTAATATGCAGCCATCTGACAAACAACTAGATGCTCAGCATCAGAACAGTACTGCACCTTTAAAAAGAGCCATGAGTACCCGCCACCTTGTCATGTTATCGCTAGGTGGAGCAATCGGTACTGGTTTATTTTTGGGTTCAGGGGAAGTCATTTCACAAACTGGACCTATTGGCGCAATTATTGCCTATATTCTTGGGGGTGCAATTGCTTACATGGTCATGCTCTGTTTAGGCGAGCTGGCTGTACATATGCCCGTTTCGGGTTCTTTCGGTGCATACGCTCGAAAGTACATTAGTCCAAGTACAGGCTACATGATTTCATGGATGTACTGGCTAACATGGACAGCAACGCTAGGAACCGAGTTTACCGCCGCTGCTCTACTTATGCAGGAATGGTTTCCACAAATTTCAATGTGGATCTGGACACTTATTTTTGCAGTAACTATTTTCGGGTTAAATATCAGCTCAACCCGAGTATTTGCCGAGTCAGAGTTCTGGCTAGCGCTGGTTAAGGTCATTACCGTCATTGCTTTTATTGTGCTTGGATTATTAGCAATTTTTGGTTTAATTCCTTTCCACGGCGCTCAAACTGCTCCATTGTTTAGTAATTTAACTGCCCAAGGTTGGTTCCCACACGGTTTTCTTCCTATTTTCACCACTATGCTCATTGTTAACTTTGCTTTCTCTGGAACAGAGTTAATTGGTGTAGCTGCTGGCGAAACTAAAGATCCGGCTCAGAATGTCCCTAAAGCGATTAATGCTGCAATCTGGCGTCTTCTTATCTTCTTTGTAGGCACCATTATTGTAATTAGTGCATTACTTCCTTTCCAACTTGCTGGTTTAGGTGGTGACAACGTAAGTAATAGTCCTTTCGTTACCGTATTTAATTACATCGGTATTCCATATGCAGATGACATCATCCGTTTTGTTATTATTACTGCACTACTCTCAGCCGCAAACTCGGGATTATATGCAGCTTCACGTATGATGTGGTCTTTATCGGAGCAAAAACTCCTTCCGGGTGTATTTGCAACACTTTCAAAAAGCGGAACACCTATTGTTGCTTTAGTTGTAACGATGTTCGGCGCAATTCCAGGCTTATTATCAGAACAATTTGCTCCTGAAACCATCTTTAAAAACTTGTTAGGTGTTGCAGCTTTTACCATGGTTATTGTCTGGATGAGTATTTGTTTAAGCCAGTTCAATTTCCGTCGTCAATGGTACCGTTCCGGGCATACAATTAGCGATTTAAAATATGCAGCACCGTTATTCCCTATCGTTCCAATTTTAGGTTTTCTTTTCTGCTTTATTACATGTTTAAGTATGGCAGCAGATCCTGAAATGCGTGCTGGCTTTATAGGTTGCTTAATTTTTACTGCCTTGTGCTATCTCAGCTACTTTATTTTCTATCGAAATAAAGCTTAAGTGTTTGTAATTTAAAAAGTGTAGCAAAAAGCTACACTTTTTTTTGCTTAGAGACTGGCTTTATATAATCTACCGTTGTAGATTTAAATTTATATTAAAAAACAATTCCTTGTATACAATGAAAATTATATTTATCCATGGGATGAATCAGCAGAATTACACAGCACATCGTTTAAAAGAGCACTGGCTAAAAGTATTTAAACTGGGCTTAAAACAATTGCACTGTAGAGTTAATTTAAGAGATCTACATATACATATGCCATTTTATGGCGATTTAATGACGAAGTATCAATTATCCAATCAACTTGATCTTAATACTTTACTTCCAAAAACTTTTAATTTTCATTTACCCATCCATTTACATCATCAGCCATCAACACCTAAGGAACATACTCCTTTTATACCCCACCTCCCTCTTTCACCCGATCAACCAGCGCAAAGCTTATCAGAGCGTTTATATTTAACTTCACAGTTGGTGAAAGATCGGGTTCTTAAGGAAATGGTGGTTCTTTTAAATAATTTTCCAAAATTACATGAAAGCTTAATTCAGCAATTCTTGATTGAAACTTATATGTACTTATCTAATCCTGATTTTATGTATGAGGTTCATCAAAGAATTTTAAAACAAATGCATGATGATGAAGATTGTATTGTAGTCGCCCACTCTTTGGGTTCCGTGATTGCCTATCATTTATTATCAGATCCTTCTTATCAGTTTTCAGTACAGCGCTTTATTACCTTAGCATCCCCTCTTTCTTTCCGCGTCATACAAAGCAAACTTCCCACTCCCATTGAACGTCCTAAATGTTTAAAGGGCGACTGGTATAACTTTTATTCTAAAGATGACTTTTTAACCGCTTTTCCATTAAGTGAAGCACCTTTTAATTTTACTCCCCCCATTATTAATCAAGAGATTTTTACTTTTGCCAACCAACCTCATGAAATTGTCGGCTACTTACAACATCATGCTGTGGTAAAAACAATTATTGAGCCTTTCCAATAAAAAATATCTATAAACGTATATATTTTCTACAATTTGAGTTATTTTTAAGCGCTTAACTGATTTTTTTAATATTTCTTCAGAAAACTATTTGACACTTTTATTAAATCGACCTAATATACGCCCACCTCTGAAACGTCCCTATCGTCTAGAGGCCTAGGACATCGCCCTTTCACGGCGGTAACCGGGGTTCGAATCCCCGTAGGGACGCCAATATTTTTCAGATGTATGCCTCATATAAGTCCCTATCGTCTAGAGGCCTAGGACATCGCCCTTTCACGGCGGTAACCGGGGTTCGAATCCCCGTAGGGACGCCAAATTCTAAAAAGCCACTGCATAACGACAGTGGCTTTTTTCTTATCTAGACAATAAAAAATCTGATCATAAACCAGCTTCCCGTCACACTTATTTAATTTGCGATTCCAACTTGAACTTCCAAACGGCCTGATTGAACACGTAGCCCTTTTATTTCGAACTGATCTACCAGTTGCTGCACAAGCTCACGACTTTCTCTTAAAATATTAAGTCCCGGTAGAATACTAAAGTCGGTTAAATTTAAAAGTTTTTCTACCATCCATGAGCGGTTATTAATGAAATCAATAAAACCTGCTTGCTCAAGGTCAATGAACCACATGCGATGACCATCACGCTGAATACCCGGAATATCACGAATCAAATGATTAATCAGCGATGGAATAGGCAACATATTAATCACTTCAAAACCTACTCGACCAATACGGCGAACAGCCCAATTCGATAATGTTCCACCATGACGTATTTGCACATCCAGACTTTCATCCATTTGGCGTAAGCGTAAGAACTTTTCTTGTCCAATGCGGCATTCCAATACTCGAAAATCTAAACTTAGGCGATATAGGAAACGGTGATAGTGCCCATCGATTTCAACCTGAAACCGATCATTGCCACATTGAACTTTAATATCATCAATTTCCGAACGATCTATGCGTTTACGAATTTGACTGTTTAATAGCATTTCAGGCAAATACAAATTCAAGGTACTTTTACCTAGAAAAGTACGTGCCATGATTAAGGCAACCTGTCTTGCAGTTTCACTTGTTTCAGACACCATATCTCTGACAGTCCCTGCTGCCAGGTTGGTCATGCCCACCACTCCACGCTTTGTATGAGATGTCACTTGATCTAAAGCATCTAAGGCTGCATCAGCAACTTCAGCAAGATTACGTGTAGTATCACTAGCAAACCCGACGGCGTCTTGCGCATGCTGTAATGTTTTATGCAGCAAACGGCGTGAGAATGACAGTTTTATAGGGTCAGGGTTCCCTGAAACTGTTGATGTCGTTGTAGGCTTCGACTTATTGTCATCTTCTTGACCCAAGTCCCTCTCCTTTTTATATTTCTTTCACATCCTATTGATGAGCATTTCAGCTCATTTCCAGTGTTGGACACACTTGGTTTTTATCTAGATTAGCATGCTCTACAGCATTATTTTAATTTTTATATGTACGCATAAATCATCGTTTTTTTATATATCCTTGTTTCAAAAAAGTATTTTATATTGGATATTCACCTCAACTTTTTAATCAGCTACAAATTTTTTTCTTTCTTTGCATTTCCGTTAGAATAGATTCAAATTTAATGTGGAGCTGTCATGCAATATCGTTGCCCTCAATGTCAAAGTGTTAAAATTATGCCGGTGAGCCAAGGTGTTAATAGTGCTAAACCTGTTGTGCCTAAAAGCTTAGTGATTTTAGTTCCTGCCATTTTTGTACTTTTACTCTTGGTTGTTATTAGTATTTTTATGTGGATTTTTGGCAATGGTGCAGGCAGCTCTCTTCAAATTGCAACAGTAGTTGCATTTGTGGTTACTGTAGGCGCAGGTTTTATGTTCTGGCGCGATTTGCCTGATTTTAAATTGTCTATGCAAGCATTTATGCAGTCACAAAAACATTGGAAATGTCGTGACTGCAATCATGAGTGGGAAATTTAAAACTATATTCACATCAGCTTAATGCTGATGTGAATGCGTCTTGTCATTATCGTTATGCTCGTGTGAAGCATGTTGAGCAATATGCTGACAGTTGATCTCAGCATCATCTTCAATTTGCAATGTCACTTCACCAATACCATGCTCATGAGAAAGCATTTCAACTGCATCTTGATAGAGCTTATTACGGTCAGCTTCAGGCGCAAATAAGTGCACGGTTAAATGGATATTTTTAGACGTAATTGCCCATACTTTGAGTTGGTGAATACTCTCCACACCATTTAATGAAAGTAAATCTGCACGTAGCTTTTCAATATCGACTTCTTCGGGTACACCTTCGAGCAAAATATTAATACTTTGTTTAAGTAAAACCCATGTTCTTGGCAATACCCAAAATCCAATCAGTACCGCAATAAGCGTGTCAATCCAATACCAATTAGTGAAGTAAATAATAATTGCACCAATAATAACGCCAACTGAGCCTAGTGCATCACTCAATACTTCTAGATAAGCACCTTTCACATTTAAGCTGTTATTGGCACTCGACATAAGAATTTTCATTGAGATGAGGTTTATTACCAAACCAATGGTCGCCACAATGAGCATACCTACACTTTGAATTTCAGGTGGCTGCGAAAAGCGGATATAGGCTTCATATAAAATATAAATTGCCACCACAAAAAGCATAAGTGCATTAAATAAAGCGGCCAGAATTTCAAAGCGCTGATAACCGAAAGTACGTTTATTATCGGCAGGACGTTTAGAAATCTGTATGGCAACCAAAGCAATTGCTAAAGCAGCTGCATCTGTAAACATATGTGCAGCGTCAGAGAGCAATGCCAAACTTTGTGTGATTAAACCTGCAATCACCTCAACAATTAAGAATGTCGTGGTAAGCGCCAAGGCAATCGTTAATTTTTTAGCATTACCCTCAGTCACTACAGCATGACTATGATCATGACCATGATGTCCACCCATTTTGCGGACTCCTTTTTATTTATCTTTATGGTGAGTTAAAAGTAACGATGAAGACACCTTTACCTTTACCTTTAACTCTTACAAACACTTTTTCGACTTAAATTTTGTAATCAAAAAAGATATCTCAAATCGATGACATTATGAATGCTCAACACTTTTCGTCTTGCCTTCATTCATCCATCGATAAATGACCGGTAATAAAACCAAAGTTAATATCGTAGATGAAATAATGCCACCAATTACTACCGTTGCCAAAGGTCGTTGTACCTCTGCACCAGTTCCAGTTGCCAAAGCCATTGGAATAAAACCAAGTGAAGCAACAAATGCCGTCATTAATACAGGGCGTAGTCGCAGTACAGCACCTTTCCAAGTTGCAGCATGAACATCTAGGGTTGCTCTTAGCTCTTTAATGAATGTGAGCATGACCAAACCATTCAATACCGCAACACCTGATAAAGCGATAAACCCGACTCCAGCAGACATAGAAAGCGGAATATCTCTCAGCCACAAAGCCACTAATCCGCCAGACAAAGCGAAAGGAACCCCGCTAAATACAAGTAAACTGTCTTTAAAGTTACTAAATACCGCCATCAGCAATACAAAGATCATGATGAGCGCCATCGGCACAACGATTTGCATTCTTGCAGTGGCAGAAGCAAGATTCTCAAATTGCCCTCCATAGCCTAACCAATAACCGCTAGGTAGCTTTTGCTGCGCCAGTTTGCTTTGCATCTCTTGTACAAAAGACCCAAGGTCACGATCACGCACATTTGCCGTCACAATCACTCGGCGTTTGCCATTTTCACGGCTCACTTGAGCAAGGCCCAGAATATTCTCAACCTTGGCAACGTCTTGTAACTGGATCAGACCGCCGTTTGGTAAGCGAATCGGTAATTGTGCTAGCTGCTGAGGCGTACGCATGTTTTCCTGTAAGCGAATCACGAAATCGAAACGTCTATCGCCCTGTAAAATTTGCCCTACACTCTGTCCTCCAATACTCGCAGCGACAATATCCTGAATAGACTTGACTGATAATCCATATTGAGCAGCTAGTGCATGATTAACATCTACATTAAGTAATGGCAAACCATCAGTCTGTTCGACTTTGACTTCACTGGCACCTGGAATACTACGTAGCTGTTGGGCTATTTTTTCCGCTTCCTGATTGAGGACTTGCATATCATCCCCAAAAACTTTCACCCCGATATCACTACGAACGCCTGAAATGAGTTCATTAAAACGTAGTTCAATCGGTTGCGAGAATTCACTGTTATTACCAGGAATCTGATTCACGAATTGCAGCGTTCTGGTACGCAATTCATCTATCGTTTCTTTAGGGTTTGGCCATTGATCATGTGGTTTTAATAGAACAATACCATCGGAAATATTTGGAGGCATGACATCGGTAGCAACCTCGGCTGTTCCTGTTCTTGCAAAAATGGCTTTAATTTCAGGGAAAGCTTTCAGTAACTGCTTTTCTACATTCTCTTGAATCTTAAGCGACTCTTCTATGCCTGTGCTCGGTGCACGCATGAGTTGTAATGCAAAATCACCCTCACTGAGTTGAGGGGCGAACTCACTCCCCACTCTTGTTGCAATAGCACTTGTCAAAATTAAGATGCTGACCGCTGCTGTGACAACAACATATCGAAAGGCATATGCTTTATCGAGTAAGCCTGCATAACCTTTTTTCAGCGTCATCATCCAGCGGCTTTCTTTTTCCTTCACTTCACCCGTAATAAACAGAGCTACTGCTGCCGGAACAAAGGTCACAGATAAAATAATTGCTCCCAATAATGCTAGGACAACGGTCATTGCCATAGGATGAAACATCTTTGCTTCAACGCCTGCTAAAGCAAAAATTGGTAGGTACACGACCATAATGATGATCTGACCAAAGATTAATGGGCGTCGTGCCTGTTTAGCTGCGAGAAAAACCTCTGTGAAACGCTCTGAACGTGTTAATAAACGACCTTTTAAATGCTGCGCTTCAGCTAAACGCCGAATACAGTTTTCAACAATAACAACGGCCCCATCAACAATGATCCCGAAGTCCAAAGCGCCCAGACTCATCAGGTTGGCACTGATTTTTTGTTCCGCCATACCTGTTAAGGTAAAAAGCATTGCCAATGGGATAATACAAGCAGTGATTAAAGCGGCGCGAAAGTTTCCTAAAAAAATAAAAAGGATAACGATGACTAAAATCGCCCCTTCAATCAAATTTTTAGCTACTGTTTTAATCGCTTTATCTACGAGGCTACTACGATCATAGACTGTTTCAATCACCACGCCCTGAGGGAGTGATCTTTGAATTTCCTGAACTTTATCGTCAATCGCCTTAGCAATAGTTTTACTGTTTTCACCCATCATCATCATGGCGATACCTAAAACAGTTTCCTGTCCATTATAGGTAGCACCACCTGTACGCAAATCATGACCAATCGATACTGACGCTACATCGGCAACCCGTATAGGTAAACCGTTTTTAGTGGCGACCGTAACATTCTGGATATCTTGTATTGACATCAGCATGCCGGGAACACGAACGGTGAGTTGCTGGCCGTTCTCTTCAATAAATCCGGCACCACGGTTTTCATTATTATTTTGAAGCGCATCCTGTAAGTCGGTAAGTGGAATCTGCAACTGCTGTAACCGTGTCAGATCTGGAGAGACCACATAGGTTTTATTATATCCACCAATGCTATTAACCTCGGCTACCCCTTGTACACGTTGTAACTGGGGCCGAATAATCCAGTCTTGAATTTCACGCAGGTCCATCGCGCTATAAGCTGAACCATCTGCTTTTTTAGCATTTGGCTCTGCTTTTACCACCCATTGATAAATCTCACCGAGTCCAGTCGAAATTGGAGACATTTGCGGATCAATGCTATCTGGTAAAGCACTCTTAGCTTCTTGTAAACGTTGGTTAATCAGCTGTCTTGCCCAGTAAATGTCAGTACCATCTTTAAAGATAATCGTGACCTGAGAAAGACCATATCTGGAAATTGAACGAGTCTGTTCCAGATTTGGAATACCAGACATGGCATTTTCAATCGGATAAGTAATCCTTTGCTCAACTTCTGGTGCTGTAAAACCATTGGCCTGACTATTGATTTGTACCTGTACATTGGTGATATCAGGCACAGCATCAATTGAAAGTTTTTGATAGCTATAAATTCCGACACCAATCCAAGCAATAACAAACATCATGACCCAAATGGCGTTGTTAATTGAAAACTGAATAATTCGATCAAACAAACCTTCAGCCTTTGGCAAATCAGGTTTATTAATGTCCATGCTCTGCCTCCCCTTTTTCAAGTTCGGACTTGAGCAAGAAACTACCTTGAGTCACATATTGCTGCTTTTCAGTAATTCCAGATTTAACCTCTACCCATTGTGCATCTGAAGAATAATTGCCTAACTCTACCGCAACAGGAGCAAAATGAATTTTGTCCTTCTCCTGTTTTGCAATAAAGACGACATTCTTTCCATCAATCTGTTGTATCGCTGTCTTATTAACTCGTAATACAGTCGCTGCATTATTTTGTTTCAGTAACACATTGACCATTAAGTTAGGGCGTAATTCTTTTGAAGGTGTGAGTACCTTGGCACGAACCTGTAGACGACCAGTTTGAGTATCTGCTTCTGAAGTTAAACTTTGTACCTGTGCTTTAAAAATATTATTCGTTTGCAGTGATTTAAATTCAATTTCCTGATTAGGCTGAATATTAGTATTTGCACTTGGTAGCACAAATTCAATCCATAACTGATCTAGGCGATCAATAACAAATAACTGTTTTTCAGGACCAATTTGCTCACCAATGACAATATCTTTACTACTGATTACACCACTTAAAGGTGCAGTTAAAACATATCGACCTTTACTTGAGCGATTTGCTCCCAATGCAGATAAACGGCTATTTGCAGCCTGCACTTGAATCTGCGCCTGCCGATAAGCATTGTAAGCGCGCTGGTAATCTTGACGTGCTGAAACCCCTTGTTCCCACAATTGTTTTTCACGTTGATAATCTTGCTGGGCTAATGTCAGTGCTTCTTGTGCCATGCTTAAGTTAGCTTGTTGATCGACTAAATCAGGTACAAATAAAGTCGCAAGCGCCTGACCCTTTTCAACTTGTTGTCCCAACGCAACATTTACACTATCTACACGCGCAGAAAAAGTTGAAGAGACATGTGCTTGCTGGTCTGTATTTACAACAAGTTTGGCAGGATACGAGAGATTCTGCTCAACTTCTCCACGTCCTACTTGCTCTAACTTCACTCCATATTCAACCAGTTGCTTAGAAGTTAAGTTTAAACTGCCTTCCTCTTTTTCAGATTCTTCATGACCAGCTTCACCCTCTGCATGCGCTTCTTCACTTTTCTCAGTATTAGGCTGTTTTTTTCCAGAGAAAAATAACCAAGCACTTAAAGCAAGGCAGACAATCAGCAGCAAAATAGCAATAAGCCATTGGTTTTTCATTTTTTTAACTGACATTACTCTGCCCCTCCAACTGTCGGCAACTGATAGGTGTCTTGCCATAAATTTTGATTAATTTGATTTAATGCATCTCCAGACATCACCATATTTGGATCGATCCCGAGAGCTAAACTTTCTGCCTCAATTGCTTTTTGCCAAGCAGATTTAAGAAGTTGAACTTTTTTCAAGCGTTGTTCTTGTAATTGAAGGGTAGATTGCTGAACATCGGTAATTGCAAATTTACCGACTTTAAAGCCAAGCAGCATTTTCTCTTGTACCGTCTCTGATAAAGGGATTTGCTGCTCATTCATTAAATTATATTGCTGCTTTAAACCCGCTAACTCGTACTGTAGAGTACGAATAGAATTCTCGCTTTGCTTTTTATAAAAGCTTTGCTGCTGGTCAATTAAATCGAGTTTGCTTTGAGCAACTTTTAGGGCATATTGCTGGCGATTAAAAATGTTTAAAGGAACCGCTATACCTACTCGGATCTGATTTTCGGTACTGCTCGTTTCTGCGGTTTTACTACGAACCACGCCCATATTTACAGTAGGCGTAGGCCGATTTTTTGCCTTTAAATAATTAATTTCAGAATTTTGTTGTATTGCTTGAAGCCGTAGGGACTGTTCTAACAAATTCTGTTTCAAATATTGGTCGATATCACTTTCATTTTTTAAAGGCCACGTACTTTTTATATCTGGACGTAACGTGAAGTTATCTTCTGTCTCACCCCATAAGTTAGCCAATTTTCTTTTAGCACTACTCAGTGATAATTCAACTTCCTGATATAAACGCTGATTTTCAACATGCGTCATGAGAGTTCGATCTAAATCAACCTGAGCAATACTGCCTGCCTGAAAGCGTAAGCGGGTAGCATCTAAAAGGTTCTTACTCGTTCTTAACTGGGCTTTAGCAACTTCATGTTCAAGCTCTAAAATAGATACTTGTGACCATAAATATTTTACCGCCAGCTTCAGTTGAGCCTCATATAAAACCTGATTTAACTCAACTTGATTTTGCTGAACACTTGCTAGTTTTTTTGCTGCGGAACGTACACCAAAAATATCTAGTTTTTGCGAGATCCCAAGTTCTAATTCCTGATCTTTTCCAGATTTAAAACCCGTTTGCTGTACAGAAACCGTCGGATTTTCCCATAGCTGGCTCTGTTTGATATTGCTCTCGGCGATATCTTGTTGAGTTTGCCAAATTCCTGTTTGAGTCTGAAACTGCTTAACCTGATCGAGCACCTGTTCAAAAGTTAAAACATTCTGTACACGCTGTAGTTGTGTATTCTCAGCAAGGTTCTGATTTGAACTGGCTGCGTTTGTTACGACACCAGTTGAAAGTGCAACAGCAACAACTAATGATTTAAGTACCCAAGACGTACTCAGACTAACGAAACTTTTTTTGTATAAAAAAATAGACATAAAATAACCCTATGAAATAAATAATATTTCTGGTGGGTTATTTTTCGGCTACCCCACCTATAGCAGGGTTAAAACAGGAGGCGGGTCTTGTTTAGAGATATGAGGGGACTTATAAGAATTAGACCAATAATATTGTTGTTTTGGCTCAGATGACTGTATTAACGGTGAAACAATTTTTTCTTGTGCTTCTACAATCACAACATGAAAACATGAGGGTAAATGGTCATGATGATCGGACAAGTTTAACGGAGCTTTATGAGTCCCCGCGATATCTGTCTTTTCCGTATGGCTATGCTGTGAAGCTTCATAACTCAACGCTGCATGATGACCAAAATGATGTAATGCCTTTTCCTGATTTTCATGGGCGCAAAATGCCGCTGCCACATTCCATAAACTTTGGAATATAAGCAAACAGAATAAGACGGACATGAAAAGTGCAGAACGTGGCAACAGCACACCATTAAACTAAGAAGTTGAGCAAAGCCACTATAGCAGGCCGTGGGCATGTAATAAAATTACATCTAATAAGTAGCAGTATAGAAGCGATTCTAATCTCGCCTGAGTAAAGATAAGAATAAATCATTAAGAATCTTTATCTTTACTCATAGGAAACTAATTATTAAGTAATTAGTTTCCTACAAAAAAAATTATTTATGCTTACAAGTTAAATGAGGCTTCTTACCTTCTTCAGCTTTAGCTTTTGTTTCTTGCTGAGACTTAAGATTCTTTTCGAGGAATATTAACCCTCCATCAGCATGAGCCAAACTTGTTGAAAGAAGTAAAACCATCAAAGCCGATTTTGTATTTAGTTTAATAGACATAATAATCACCAGATCTAAATATTCCTAATTTATTTAAGGACTTATCCCAGAAATAAAATTAATTTTTCGCATACCTTAGTTAATCAATTCAGGACAAATCTTCTGAGTCTCTAAGAAGCATGCGGATATACTTTCATTTCATTTTTAGAACCAACTAAACAATGAAGGGAGAACACCGTGCAGTCGCAACTCATCAAAAAGTTGGACTAAGGCCGCAACCCAGATAAACCACACCACCTGCGTCAAAAAAATACGGAAATGCTTCGGTGAAACCTGATAGAACTCAGGCTCTTTAAAATTTTTGAAACTTGGTAAAAAGCGTGGAATTGTCTTTATATAATCTGAATATGCAGTTCCATATTTTTCACTCAGGAATGCTTCTTCTTGGCGTATAACAAAATGGTAGTAACAGAGAAAATAAAGCGTGAATACTATTGGAAAGATAAACGTCTCTGTAATCAACATGATCCCGACTCCACCCAGATAACTAAACAGATAGAGTGGATTTCTACATAAAGAATAGGGACCGTCTGTCACCAACTTAGCATTCTTAAATCCGGAAATGTAAAAACTGCACCATATTCTTCCCATTACTCCTATGCCCACAAAAAACCATCCAAAGAACCATAAAATATGTTCTATAAATGCCGCCTGGAAATGCCATTTACTAAAACTTAAAGCAAGAATAATAGCTAAAATCAGCCCAATCACTCGGGAGCTCACAGTTCTAACACGGGGGGTAAATAAAATATTCATTTCCATAAACCTCCATCGCTGTGAATCATCAGAGATAAGATAACCGATTCATTAAAATGATATTTTTGTGTTCCGGAAAAATTTGACAGAACCTTATATCCCGCCTTGTCATTAACATAAAGACGTGAATGTTTAAGCGAGTAATCTACATAGAAGATTGCTGCGCTTTGTTTGCACATATAATTAAGCATAAAATAACCCTTTGAAATAAATAAATTTCTGGTGGGTTATTTTTCGGCTACCCCACCTATAGCAGGGTTAAGACAGGAGGGGGATTTAAAGAGCCAAGATACGGGGACTGATAAGAATTAGACCAGTAATAGATTTGTGAAAGCTCATGTACACGCACAAAAGGTTCTTGAGCTTGTTGTGCATTTTCAGTCATCACTACATGAAAACATGAAGGTAAATGATCGTGATGATCTTGCCAGCTTAATGGAGCATTCTCAGAATTTTCTACAATACCAACATGTTCAGTCTGCATATGGTCTGAAGATTGATATACATTTAAATCTGCATGATGACCGAAATGTTGTAATGCCTTTTCCTGATTTTTATGCACGCAAAATGCCGCTGCCACATTCCATAAGCTTTGGAATATAAGCAAACTAAACAAGACGGACATAAAAACTGTAGAACGTGGCAACGGTACACCATGACAGTAAATTGCACAAAGTCACTATAGCAAGCGATACCAATGTAATAAAATTACAAAATGATTTTTGGTTAATTTATCGCTGTTTTAAAAAAGTTTTTTCTTTAGAAAAATTAATTTCCTGTTTGAGTTCCTTCAATGTATAAACTATTTTCTACCCTACTCGTTGTCGTCTGTTTAAATTTGAGTGCTTGTGCCACGACATTACTTTCAGAAGCTTTACCTAACGAAACCACAAAAACCGAGAAAATCATTTTAGCAAAAGATCAAATTATTGCACTTGGGCAAGCCGTTAAAAACCAGCAAGAACAAGGCGTCGTATTTATAGGTCAAGACTTTAATTATTTAATGACCGAAGGAAGTTCGGAATTTTTAAATATCATTAAAAATATTCCTGTAAATCAAAGAACTTTAATTATTCCCTCTCCTCTGCTACTCGAAATGGATGATCCTACGCATTTTCATGGCGAACTCAAGTTTCAATACAATATTCCCACTTCAAAACTCTCTGATCAACAGAAAGAAAATTTAAAAAATTTAGGGTTTAAAAATCATTTTATGGTTATGGAGAACCAAACACAGCTTTTATATCCCTACGCTATTATTCGTTTTAAAGGCCAAATTTATCAAACCAGTCCTACTTTAAAAGTCCAACAAACGATTCCAACTCCATATCCAATTGCCTTACAACAAAAAGATGAAATAACCAAGAAACATCCGTTTAAACGTGTAACTCGTATGGCGCTTTATCCTTTAGCGATGGCATTTGATATAGTGACGGTAGCTCCTTCTCTCATCTTGTCAGATTTACGAGGTGACTTTACTAAATAAGCACCCTTACCATTCTAAAAACAAAACCAGCCCTTAGGCTGGTTTTGTTTAAGAAAATTTCTTTTGTTTGATATTTATAAATTTTCTCAATTTTTTTATTTTGAATAACCATTTGTTCTTAAACTTTTTAAATTCTATTTTCATGTTTGTATACCAATACTTTTATAGAAATTTCGCTAAGCGTAAAAACACGTGTAACTTTTATGTAAGCTAAAACTTCATCATTTTTCATCCAAATGCGCTATATCAGATTTACAAAAAATAACATAAGATTTTCATATAAGGGACTAGCTTAAAAGTGTGAGTCAATTCAATCAAATTGAGGAACAAGGGGAGACTGTCATGAATATGAAAACAATCAAGCATGGGCTTAATCACTTGTTTGCCTTTGAAAACTTACCAGCCGATATGCATTCACAAGCTGAGGATGAAATTGAACAAGGCTTACGCTTTGAAGAGTTAGCCATACAAGATCATGAACGTATGCAGAATTGGTTAGATATTACCCCAAATGACCGCAATGCGATGTGGTGCTACCTCCGTGCAGCTTTAAGAGGTAATGCTGACGCTTCCTTTAAACTTGGTATTGGCTATTTAAATGGTCAATTTGGTTTAGATAAAAACTACACTGAAGCTGAAAAGTGGTTAAACAAAGCAGCAAGTCAGGGACATCCTGATGCTGAACGTTGCTTACAAGAAGCTTTTAGTAAACTTGCCTTCTAACAAAAAACCAGCCCTTAGGCTGGTTTTTAAATTTAGCAGTAATTAACCGCTAATTTTTTTGTATTTCTTGCGATGAGGCTGAGCGTCATCACCTAGCTTAGCACGGCGATAAGCTTCAAACTCGGTATAGTTACCTGTATAGAACTCTGGTTGTTCATCTTCAAATGACAAGATATGAGTCGCAATACGGTCAAGGAACCAACGGTCATGCGATACAACCATGACTGTACCCGGGAATACCAAAATTGCATCTTCAAGTGCACGTAAAGTTTCTACGTCCAAGTCGTTTGATGGCTCATCCAGTAAGATAACGTTTGCACCTTGCTGTAAAATTTTCGCAAGTTGTAAACGGTTACGCTCACCACCTGACAATTCACCTACGCGTTTTTGCTGATCTTGGCCTTTAAAGTTAAAACGACCAATATAAGCACGTGATGCAATTTCATAATCGCCCACTTTCAAGATGTCTAAACCGCCAGAAACTTCTTCCCAAACCGTTTTGTTATCATCTAAAGTGTCACGAATCTGACCAACATAAGCAACTTTAACTGAATCACCAAGTGTTACAGTACCGGTGTCAGGTTTTTGCTCACCTGTCATCATACGGAATAAAGTCGTTTTACCGGCACCGTTAGGACCAACAATACCTACAATTGCTGCTGGTGGTACGGTAAATGACAAGTTTTCGTAAAGTAAACGATCACCAAATGACTTGCTGATATTTTCTACTTCAACAACCTTGTTACCTAAACGTGGACCAGGTGGAATATAGATTTCAGAGGTCTCATTACGCTGTTGGAATTCGCGTGAGTTAAGCTCTTCAAAACGCTCCATACGCGCTTTGTTTTTCTTTTGCTGACCTTTCGCATTTTGACGAACCCATTCAAGTTCTTTTTTCAATGCTTTAGCAAAAGATTCTTCTTGTTTCTGCTCTTGTTCTAAACGAGCATTTTTTTGCTCCAACCAAGAAGTATAGTTACCTTGGTAAGGAATACCGTGTCCACGGTCAAGCTCCAAGATCCACTCGGCAACGTTATCTAAGAAATAACGGTCGTGCGTAATCGCCACGATTGTGCCAGGGAAATCTTTTAAGAATCGCTCTAACCAAGATACAGACTCTGCATCCAAATGGTTCGTTGGTTCGTCAAGAAGCAACATATCTGGTTTAGAGAGCAATAAACGGCAAAGTGCTACACGACGGCGTTCACCACCAGAAAGCTTAGTTACATCTGCATCCCAAGCTGGAAGGTTCAAGGCATCTGCCGCGATTTCAAGCTGGTTATTTAGGTTATGTGCATCCCAAGCATGGATAATTGATTCTAATTTTTCCTGCTCTTTCGCAAGCGCATCAAAATCAGCATCTGGGTCTGCATATTCTGCAAATACCTGATCAAGACGCTCTAAAGCATCTAAAGCTTCACGCACACCATCTTCAACGTTACCACGAACGTCTTTAGTCGGATCAAGTGGCGGTTCTTGCTCTAAATAGCCGATTTTAATTCCAGGTTGTGCACGAGCTTCACCAGAGAAATCTTTATCTACGCCAGCCATAATACGAAGCAAGGTAGACTTACCCGCACCGTTCAAACCGAGAACACCAATTTTGGCACCCGGGAAAAATGATAAAGAGATGTCTTTTAAGATTTCGCGCTTTGGCGGAACCATCTTAGACACTCGGTTCATCGTATAAATATATTGGGCCACGCAGGACTCCTCAATTGAAAAACCAATACATCGCAAGACGCGACAAAATAATCGCGCGTATTATACGATGAAAACACTAATGACTTGAAGTTATGATTTCCATCGTACGGATTTATCAAACAATTTTCTTTTTCAATAAGTTGCAAAATGTTTATGTATAAGATTTATACAACGTTTCAGCGTATATTTTTCTATCTATATTCCTAAAATTGGATAACAAACCAGAATTTCTGCAATTTTCTATATAAATTTTAAGCTAGACTCGCTCAATATTTAACTCACGAAGATGAAGTAATCATGACTTATAAAGATGAAACCTTAGCCATTCACGCAGGCTACACTCCAGAAGCAACCACTAAAGCTGTTGCAGTCCCTATCTATCAAACAACTTCGTATGCATTTGATAACACACAACACGGTGCCGACCTTTTCGATTTAAAAGTTCAAGGCAATATCTATACCCGTATTATGAATCCAACCACAGCCGTACTTGAGCAGCGCCTTGCTGCGTTAGAAGGCGGTATTGGTGCTTTAGCCTTGGCTTCTGGAATGGCAGCGATTACCTATGCTGTCCAAACGATTACAGAAGCGGGAGATAATATTGCCTCAGTCTCAACTTTATATGGTGGAACTTATAATTTATTTGCCCACACCTTACCAAAACAAGGTATTGAAGTTCGCTTTTTTGATTATCAAAAGCCTGAAAGCTTACGTAACTTAATTGATGATAAAACTAAACTTGTTTTTGTTGAGTCAATCGGTAATCCGCTCGGAAATATCATCGATCTAGAAGAAATTTCGAAAATCGCCCACGAATATGGCGTACCTGTCGTTGTTGATAATACAGTCGCTACTCCTGCTTTATTAAAACCATTCCAATATGGCGCCGATATCGTTATCCATTCGCTTACGAAATATATTGGTGGTCATGGTAATAGCATTGGTGGTGCAATTATCGATAGCGGTAAGTTTCCTTGGGGTAAATATCCGGAGCGTTTTAAAGTATTGAACACGCCAGACCCAAGCTATCATGGTGTGAACTATGTCGAGGCATTAGGTGAAGCTGCCTATATAGCAAGGGCTCGGGTTGTACCATTACGTAATACAGGCGCAGCTATTAGCCCACTCAGTGTTTTCTTAATTTTACAGGGTCTAGAAACGCTTAATTTACGGATGGAACGCCATACTGAAAATGCACAAAGAATTGCGGAATATTTGCAAAATCATCCGAAAGTAAAATGGGTCAATTACGCAGGCTTAAAAGATCATCCACAACACCAACTTGCGCAAAAATATGTAAAAGGTAAACCTTCTGCAATTTTATCTTTTGGGGTTCAAGATGGCCGTGAAGGCGGTACTCGCTTCATTGATGCCCTCCAGCTATTTACCCGTCTTGTGAATATTGGTGATGCGAAAAGTCTGGCGTGTCACCCTGCAACCACAACTCACCGCCAACTCAACGAACAAGAACTAAAAGCTGCTGGTGTAAGTGAAGATATGGTACGTCTTTCAATTGGTATCGAGCATGTTGATGACCTCATTGCCGATTTAGAACAAGCACTTTCATCTGTATAAATTTTAAACTCATCTAACAAGCCTCTGGAATATAGAGGCTTTTTTATTTTTAAGTGATTTAACTATTAAGAATAATTAATGGATTAGGGTAATAATTTAGAGTTTTTACTCTAAATAAATTGTTAAATTTCATATATTTACATACTAGACAATTTTTAAACATCTATTAAGATAAGGCAATATTTAGGAGTTCATCAGGATGAACCAACGGTTGTAAAAATAAAAATTACATACCGGAATAAATAGCCCCTGCCCCTACTTAGGTAAAATGCTGTGAATAAAAAATTAGAAGCTCTGTTCCAGGAAAAGGTACAAGGTAAAGTCATCTTAGTGACAGGCGCCTCAAGTGGAATCGGTTTAACGATTTCCAATAAACTTGCTGACGCTGGTGCGCATGTTTTACTGGTTGCCCGTACTCAAGAAACATTAGAAGAAGTCAAAGCAGATATTGAAAGCCGTGGCGGTCAGGCATCAATTTTCCCATGTGATCTGAACGACATGGAAATGATTGATCAGGTTTCTAAAGAGATTTTAGCTTCTGTTGACCATATTGATATTTTAATTAATAACGCAGGTCGCTCTATTCGTCGTGCTGTTCATGAGTCTTATGATCGTTTCCACGACTTTGAACGTACTATGCAATTAAACTACTTTGGCGCTGTACGTTTAGTACTCAATATTTTGCCTCACATGATTCAACGCAAAGATGGGCAAATTATCAATATTAGTTCGATTGGTGTATTAGCAAATGCAACCCGCTTCTCGGCTTATGTTGCTTCTAAAGCTGCGCTTGATGCATTTAGCCGTTGTCTATCGGCAGAAGTTCATGCACATAAAATTGCAATTACTTCAATTTACATGCCTTTAGTGCGTACACCAATGATTGCGCCAACCAAGATTTATAAATATGTACCGACTCTCTCACCTGAGCAAGCAGCCGATTTAATTGCTTATGCGATTGTGAAACGTCCAAAACGTATTGCAACTAACCTAGGCCGTTTGGCTTCTATGACCTATTCAGTGGCCCCTGGCATTAACAATATGTTTATGTCGATTGGTTTCCGTCTGTTTCCAAGTTCAGACGCCGCAAAAGGCAAAAAAGCTGAAAAACTTAACTGGGTGCAAAAAGCATATGCACGCATTTTCCCTGGTGAGCATTGGTAATTTAAAATATTCAGCAAGCTTAAATAAAAAAGCGCCTCATGAAAGGCGCTTTTTTATTTGGTTCTATTTACGCATCTAAAAACTCGACATGCCCTGTTTTGACATCGTAAATCGCGCCAACAATCGCTATTTCACCACGATCCAGTAAGTCTTTAAGTACCCTACTGTTATTAATAATATATTGGATATTGTAGTGAACATTCATAGCAGTTACCTGATTTACGAAGGTCTTGTTTAATTCACGGGGTTGCATAATGTCATATACACTTTCTACCGAATGCATGAGCGGACCAAGCACATATTGAATATGCGGCATCTCTTTGACATCGGAGATTTGTTTTTGCTGTAAGCGTAACTGACATGCACTAGTCACTGCACCACAGTCAGTATGGCCTAAAACTAAAATGACTTTTGAGCCTTTGGCCTGACAAGCAAACTCAAGCGAGCCTAATACCTTTTGACCTGCAATATTACCTGCAATCCTTAAACTAAATAGATCACCAATACCCACGTCAAAAATCATTTCAGTTGGAGCACGTGAGTCCATACATCCCAAAACAGCAGCAATTGGGTGCTGGCCTTCATCTGCAGTAACACGAATTTGGCGATAAATATCACGTTGCAAGCGCTCATTCTTAACGAAACGTTCATTTCCTTCTTTAAGTAAAGTAATGACTTGCTGTGGACTTAGTTTACGTTGTAGATCTCTCGTACTAATGTAGATATCCAGTACTGCATCATCTACCTCCTCATAGTGCTGCTTAAATCCAATAAGCTTAAGGTCGACTTGGCGTTTAACTGCCGTCTCATTTTGATAGTCTTGAATGACTTGATAAATATCCGGATCAATCGAATCACATTGAGTGGCATCAATAATCAACTGTTGATCTTTATGAACATGTTCCAAGGCAGAAATGAGTGCGGAACGATTCAGAAAAGTCACTTGTGAAGGAAGTTCAATACGCGTCACGATTCCATGTAAATGCTTTTCTTTATAAACACGAACGCCTTTATTGAAGTTGCCATATAAAATAAATGCACTACTGGTAAATAGCCCCACCAAGATTCCGGTTAATAAATCTGTCAGCAAGATTGCAACCAAGGTAATAATGAATGGTAAAAACTGTCTCCAACCTTTTTGGTAAAGCTGTTTGAATAACTTTGGATGAGTCAGTTTAAAACCAGTCACGATCAAAATTGCTGCAAGTGCAGACAAAGGAATCATGTTCATGAGTGAGACAAAAAATAGAATGGCAAGCAGTAACAACACACCGTGAATAATGGTTGAGCATTTACTACGTGCACCTGTATTGGCATTTACAGAACTACGGACAATCACTGAGGTCACTGGCATTCCACCAATTAAACCCGACACAATATTACCTGCTCCTTGCGCCCATAACTCACGATTAGGTGGAGATGAACGCTTTTGAGGATCAAGTTTATCTGCTGCTTCTAAATTTAGTAATGTTTCTAAAGATGCCACGATCGCAAGTGTAATGGCTCCGGTATAAATTAATGGTTCAGCTAAATAGCTAAAGTCAGGAAAAACCAATACCTCTTCTGGTGCTTGCAATATATTTGGTAGTTGAATCAAATTATTACTTTGCACAGCCCATGAAGAACCGATACTTATTAAAACAAAGTTAAAAACTGCTGCGAGTACCACGGCAATTAAGGCAGAAGGCAACGCTAACTTTTTAAGTGGGCTACTGTCCCAAGCTAAAATTAAAAATAAGCTCAATAGTCCAATCAATGCTGCTCCAGCATCAAATTTTTGGATAAACGTATCCGATGTAGCAGTCCAAACTTCTTTCCATGAAAAATCAGTCAACCCAAATAAATAAGGTAACTGTGTCACAATCAGAATGGCACCAATGGCTGCCAATAATCCTAAAATGACATTGTTTGGAATAAAGTTAGCAAAGAAACCCAACTTAAATACACCAAACAGAATTTGTAAAATTCCTGCAAATACAATACACAATAAAAAGGCGGCATAATTGCCGCCTAATTGATCGAGTTGTACAAGGATGACCGCAGTCAACCCTGCTGCTGGGCCAGAAACGCTGATATGAGAGCCACTCAGCAGGCCAACAATAATTCCACCCACTATTCCAGCAATAATGCCAGAAATAATTGGAGCACCTGAGGCTAAGGCAATACCCAAACATAAGGGTAAGGCCACGAGAAATACGACCACTCCCGAAAGGAGGTCGTTTACGTGAAATCTATTTTTCAGTTCTAAAGCCGGCATAAAAACAACCATTTATAATATAAAAAAACAATCAATTTTTAATGTAACTGCCTGAAAGTGAGGAACTTACTTCAAGGCTTTATCGATATTGTCTGACAACTGAATCGGGTTAAAGTTGAGTTATGCTATAACGTTGTATAGTTGATTGTAGATTTCACGACGTTTTTGTTGATCTTAAGATTCACCTCATCTTTATGAGCGTGATGTTTTAATAAAACATAGCACTAGCCATTTGGAAGACGATTTAGAAACAATAAAAAAGCCTCCCGTTTAGGAGGCTTTTTTAAGTTCTCTAAAGGCTCTTATTTAGAACCCTTAATTCCTGCTTGTAATAATAATGCACCAAAACCACCAATTTTTTGCTCTTGTGGTTTTTCTTGCTTACTACGCTGCGGACGTTCAACTTGATCTTTACGCGGTTGTGGACGTTTACCTTGTGGTTTACGCTCAGAACGCTGTTCGTTATTTTGTTCACGACGTGGTGGACGCTGTGCTTTCACAGGTGCCGCACCTTCTGCACGCATACTTAAGTTTACACGGTTACGTTCAACATCAACTTGCATAACACGCACTTGTACGATCTGACCTGGTTTTACCACTTTATGCGGGTCAGAAACGAACTCATTGGCTAATTCAGAGATATGAACCAAACCATCTTGATGCACACCAATATCAACAAAAGCACCAAAATTCGTCACATTCGTTACAACACCTTCAAGCTGCATACCTTCAGTCAACTGAGCAACTTCAGTAATGTCTTCACGGAATTTAGCTGTGCGGAATTCTGGACGAGGGTCACGGCCCGGTTTTTCAAGTTCTGCTAAAACGTCTTGAATAGTTGGCAAACCGAATTTGTCATCAACAAACTCTTCTGCTTTAACCTGACGAATAATTTCGGTATTACCAATAATGTCTTTTACCGTTGTAGCTTTTGCTGCAACAATTTTCTCAACAAGACCATAACTTTCAGGGTGAACAGCAGATGCATCTAATGGCTCTGAACCATTTTGGATACGTAAGAAACCAGCAGCCTGTTCAAAAGTACGTTCGCCAAGACGCGGTACATTTTTAAGTGCCTGACGTGTGTCAAAACGGCCATGCTCTTTACGGTATTCAACAATTTGCTGTGCAATTGCTTTATTCAAACCTGCAATATAAGCCAAGATTGCTGGTGAAGCAGTATTTACATCTACCCCAACAGCGTTCACACAGTCTTCTACAACTGCATCAAGTGTTTTTGCTAAACCAGTTTGGTTCACATCATGTTGATATTGACCTACGCCAATCGACTTCGGATCAATTTTAACAAGCTCAGCAAGCGGGTCTTGTAAACGGCGCGCAATAGAAACTGCACCACGGATTGAAACATCAAGCTCTGGCAGTTCCGCCGCAGCAAGTTCACTTGCAGAGTAAACAGAGGCGCCTGCTTCACTTACGGTTACGCGAGTTAATTTAAGATCTGTATTTGCAGCCATCATTTCAGCTACAACAGCTTCTGTTTCACGGCTCGCAGTACCATTGCCAATAGCAATAAGCTCGACATTGTATTCACGACATAGACGTGCAAGCTCAGCAATTGAGCCTTCTTTATCTTCTTTAGGCGCAAATGGATAAATCGTGCTATGTGCAAGTACATCACCAGCTTCGCTTACCACAGCTAGTTTCACACCAGTACGAATACCAGGGTCGACACCCAAAGTCGTACGGCTACCAGCTGGCGCTGATAACAATAAGTGACGAAGATTTTCAGCAAACACCTGCATTGCTTCTGCTTCAGCAGCAAGACGTTTTTCTGTAAGTAATGAATGCTCGATTTGAGGACGAACTTTACCTAACCAGAATAATTTTGCAGTTTGTTTTAAAAAATCTTGACGTGTTTGTGGCTGAACCTGATCAAGGTTGTATTCAGTTTCAATACGAGCCAATGGTGCATCATCTTCGCCATCAACTTTTAAACCGAGTACATTTTCTTGGCGGCCACGTAACATCGCCAATAAACGATGTGATGGTAATTTGTTTAGGCCTTCAGAGAATTCAAAGTAATCACGGAACTTTTTGCCCACTTCTTTCTTCTCTTCAGATGCAACAGTACTTTTTAACACTGCTGTTTTTGCGAAAGTCGCTTTTAATTCTGTAGTAAGAGGAATGTTTTGTGCCCAGTCATCAATCAGAATATGCTGGATTGCGTCTAACTGACTTTCAACGTCCGGATAGTCTTCATGACTAAAACCAGCCAATGCTTCTGTCGGATCAATTTGTTCTGAAATAATTTTTTCGGCAATTGGTCCAAGGCCCGCTTCTTTCGCCTTGAAAGATTTGCTCGTACGTTTAGGACGGTACGGCGCATAAATTTCTTCTAAAGCATTTTTTGTTTCGGCTGCATTCACCCGCGCCAACAAGTCATCATTCAATTTATTCTGTTCTTGCAATGACTGAATGACCTTTTCACGGCGCTCATATAAATCACGTAAATACGCTAAACGAGTATCTAATTGGCGTAACTGCGTATCATCTAAACCTTGTGTTACTTCTTTACGGTAACGGGCAATGAATGGAACACTGGCACCTTCATCAATTAAGCGGATGGCAGCTTCTACTTGGTTTGGACGTACGGCAAGCTCACTTGCCAACTGCTGAACTAAGTCAGTCATCGTGTTTGATCCCACAAGGATAAAGTTTAAAAGCACTGATTATAAAGACCAAGACCATAAAATCCACACTTGTTTGCGTATTCAAAACGTTTTTTTGTATTGACTATGAATTTTTCACATTCTTATGGCCGTAAAAAAGTTTTTTCTGTGACTCATTTGGGCCTTTAAGCTAGCCTTTTACCTTTTAAAAAATATGAAATTTATAGATACTTCTTTAATTAAAGAAAATTTTTAATATAAATTATGAGAAAAAGAACATATTGATACATTGCCAGGACGTTCAAAATATAGTTTTTCTTATCTTTCCAAATAAATTATTAAGTTCTCATACTTAAACCACAAATGAATAAATTAAAAGTTAGAACTTAAGAACCAAAACCCATTTTTAAAATAATTTATTTGAAACAAATATTTATTAGAATTTAATCGATGTGAAAGAGGTAAATAGCCAAATATTTGAGTTTTTCTTTAAGGCTTTGCTAAATTATGGGCATAAGATGTTGTTTTTTGGTTTCAAGCCCCTACGAAAATTGTAATTTTGAGCAAATTGATACATAGTCTTAACAAGAACATCGGCATTATACTGAGGGCTTGTTGGCAATAAGCCTAACCGATCCAATAATATATAAATTATGACTTTAAAAGGGAGTACATCATGAGTTTAGTTGTACCTGCTGAACATCCTGAAACCGTACATAACGAAACGGATCGTGTCGAGCGCATTTTAGTGGTCGATGACGATGTGCGTTTACGTACCCTCTTGCAACGTTTTTTGGAAGATAAAGGCTTTGTTGTAAAAACTGCCCATGATGCCTCACAAATGGATCGTTTATTACAACGTGAGTTATTTTCACTTATCGTGCTCGACTTTATGTTGCCCGTTGAAGATGGTTTAAGTATTTGTCGTCGTTTACGTCAGTCAAATATTGATACTCCAATTATCATGTTAACTGCACGTGGTAGTGACTCTGACCGTATTGCTGGTCTTGAAGCCGGCGCAGATGACTATTTACCGAAACCATTTAACCCAAATGAACTTTTAGCACGTATTCGCGCAGTATTGCGTCGTCAGGTACGTGAAGTTCCGGGTGCGCCAAGCCAACAAGTTGAAGTGGTTAGCTTCGGTCCATGGTCTCTAGATTTATCTACACGTACACTAACTCGTGAAGGACAAATCGTTACATTGACTACAGGTGAATTTGCCGTATTAAAAGCTTTGGTACAGCATCCACGTGAACCTTTAACACGCGACAAGCTCATGAACTTGGCTCGTGGCCGTGAATGGGGTGCAATGGAACGTTCTATTGATGTTCAAGTGTCTCGTCTACGCCGCTTAATTGAAGATAACCCGGCACGCGCACGTTACATTCAAACTGTATGGGGCGTAGGTTATGTGTTTGTTCCGGATGGTGCTGAATAAGCTTGAGATAAAATAGAGTGAGTTTAGAGCCAATACCACCGCAAACCTTTACCGACTACGTTGCGTACTCAGAGCGTAAACGGACCCGATGGGAACGTTTTCTCGACAAGATTAAGCCACGTTCTGCGGCCATGCGTACCACAATTTTGGTACTGCTGGTGGTACTCTTTAGCTTATTTATGTCATTGTGGTTTTTTTGGCGAACCCTCTATTTACCTGAAATTCAGCAACATGCGCGCTATCTAGCAGTTGAACTAGAACTGGTAAATAACCCTAATATTCGTATTTTTCATCGCGATAGCGAAGTTGACGTCGACACATGGTTACGCAATCGGGTTGGCATTGAATATGTCACGAACCCCAAAGAATATCCAAGTGTACGCGATAAAATTATTGCCGAGTTTTTTACCAACCAAGTTGAGCAAAAACTGGCAAATGAAATTGGCGCAAAAGACGTTACTGTCTATTTCCAATTTAAACCTAGCCCACGTATCTGGATTCAAACGCCAGAAATGCATGGTAACTGGGTTCGTGAACCTTTAAAAACCTATGCCAACTATAGCCCCGAGCTACTGGTAGGCTGGGTTGTGGGTGTCCCATTAGTTTCGGCCATCATTATTTTAATTTTGGTTCGACAAATGAACCGACCATTACGTCGTTTGCAAAATGCTGCCAACGAATACAGTAAGTCTGGAACTGCACCTTATTTAGATACTAACCATGGCCCTTTAGAAATTCGCCAAGTAAACCAAGCATTTAACCGTATGGTATATACGCTTGAACAAACGGAGCGTGAAAGACGAATCATGCTAGCGGGAATTTCACATGATTTAAGGACTCCCCTTACACGTATTCGTTTAACTGCAGAGATGCTACCTGATGAATTTCTACGTGAAGGTCTGGTTTATGACGTAGATGATATGGATGCGATTCTAAATCAGTTCATCTCATATATGCGCGATGGTTCAGATGAGGAATTAAAAGACACCAATATCAATATTCTTTTGCAAGAATTAGTGGTTCAGTTTAAACCCCTTGATATTCGCTTTAACATGCAGGATGTTCCCATTATTCCTGCACGCAGCCTCTCTTTAAAACGACTTATTGCCAACCTCATTAATAACGCAAAGCGTTATGGTGCTGAACCGATCGAACTCAGTGCAAAGGTTGAAAATGAACATATTTTAATTACGGTTGCAGACCATGGTGAAGGCATTCCAGAAGATCAAATTGAAGAATTAATGCAGCCTTTTGTAAGAGGCAACTCGGCTAGAACGATTCAGGGAAGCGGTTTGGGTCTTGCCATTGTTAAACGTATTGTCGATATTCACCAAGGTGAAATACAGATTCACAATCGTGAACAAGGCGGTTTAGAGGTTATTATTTCTTTACCAATTCCAAAACCCGCCCCTGAAGAAAATACAACGCACAATCCTTTAGAAAAAATCAAACAAACTTTAAGTGAGCGCTTTTAATTTGAGCAATTGAACATTTAAAGCGCTATTTTAAACCTCAAAAAAGCCAATAATAATCAATATATTAAAAATCATAAAAATAATTTATACCCGCATTTATTTAAAAAATTAGACCTTAGCCTAACACCTATGCACTTTTCATTTTTTCATAGCTAAAATCCGGTATGTTTTGACAATATTGAGGATGTCCAATGTCTTTAAGTCGTATTCGCCTAGCTTCTCTTCATGACAAGGTCATCAGTGCTGAACAAGCTGCGCAATTCATCGAAAATGGAATGACCGTTGGTATGAGTGGTTTTACTCGTGCCGGTGAAGCTAAAGCTGTTCCACAAGCACTTGTAGAGCTTGCAAAAAAGAATCCGTTAAAAATCACGTTAATTACGGGTGCTAGCTTAGGTAATGACTTAGACAAACAACTCACGGAAGCAGGTGTTTTATCTCGTCGCATGCCATTCCAAGTGGATAACACTTTACGCCGCGCAATTAACAACGGCGAAGTCATGTTTATTGACCAACACTTGTCAGAAACTGTTGAGCAAATGCGTAACCAGCAACTTAAACGTCCAGATGTTGCGGTAATTGAAGCAATTGCGATTACTGAAGATGGTGGCATTATTCCAACAACTTCTGTTGGTAACTCTGCAAGTTTTGCAATTTTTGCCGAAAAAGTAATTGTTGAAATCAACACTTCTTTAAGCGAAAGCTTTGAAGGTTTGCACGATATCTATATTCCAACTTATCGTCCAACACGTACGCCAATTCCATTAACAAAAGTGGATGAACGTATTGGTACAACAGCTATCCAAATCGATCCTTCGAAAATTGTTGGTATTGTCTTTAACGATACAAATGACTCTCCATCGACAGTCACTCCACCGGATGATGAGACTCAAGGCATTGCCAATCACCTTATCGCATTCTTTGAAAAAGAAGTAGCTGAAGGTCGTTTACCGAAGAACCTTGGTCCACTCCAAGCAGGGATCGGTTCAATTGCAAACGCTGTACTAACAGGTTTAAAAGATTCTAATTTTGAAGACCTCATCATGTACTCAGAAGTACTACAAGACTGTACTTTTGAACTAATTGATGCAGGCAAAATGAAATTTGCTTCTGGTAGTTCAATTACGCTTTCAGCAAAATGTGGTGAAAAAGTTTTTGGCAATATCGAAGCTTACAAAGACAAATTAGTGCTTCGTCCACAAGAAATTTCTAATCACCCTGAGCTTGTACGTCGTTTAGGTATTATCGGTATTAATACTGCGCTTGAGTTTGATATTTACGGTAACGTGAACTCAACTCACGTGTGTGGTACTAAAATGATGAACGGTATTGGTGGTTCAGGTGACTTCGCTCGTAATGCGCACTTGGCAATCTTTGTAACCAAATCTATTGCTAAAGGCGGCGATATTTCTTCTATCGTGCCAATGGTGAGTCACGTTGATCATAGTGAACACGACGTTGATATTTTAGTGACAGAGCAAGGTTTAGCAGACTTACGTGGTTTAGCACCTCGTGAACGCGCTCGCGCTATTATCGACAACTGCGTACACCCGCTTTACCGTGATGCATTAAATGACTACTTTGATCGTGCATGTGCTAAAGGCGGACATACACCTCACTTACTTCGTGAAGCATTGTCTTGGCATGCAAACTTCGAAGAAACAGGCCAAATGCTTCAACCAACACCGGTTGCAAAATCAGCTTAAGTCATACTTTTAATTTAAGCACTCCTACGGGGGTGCTTTTTTATTTGTGTAAATTATTCACAAACTACTGCTCAAGTTCGAATTTTTATTTTATCTTTTCAATACATCAAAACAAAAAGTAGAAATCCATATGTTCATTATTCGCCAATTTACAAATGCAGATCTGGATGATGTGGTCAATTTATGGGAAAGCTGTGGCCTAACTCGCCCTTGGAATAACCCTGAAACGGATATTTTCAGGAAAGTTTCGCAGCAGGATGATTTATTCCTCGTTGCTATTAAGGATGAGCAACTGATTGGCACGCTTATGGGCGGCTACGACGGCCATAGAGGCTGGATTAATTATCTGGCTGTTCACCCCCACCAACAACGCTTAGGAATAGCCACAGCGCTTGTTCAACAGCTTGAAAAGCGATTGATCGCCCGCGGTTGTCCAAAACTACAATTACTCGTCCGCAAAGACAATTTAAATGTACTGAACTTTTACGAGCAGCTCGGCTATGACGAAGTAGAAGCAGTATGTTTAGGAAAACGCCTTATTAGTGATAACCCTCATGACTAAAGGCGCCTCTTCAAATGAAGAGCTTTAGGAAATAAAGCCAGACTTTGGGATAACTCACTTTACTTGTGGATAAAATGAGAGTTATACACAGGTGAAGTCATTCTACTCACGAATCAAATAAATAGACATGAAAAAAGCCCCATACTTAAAGTATGGGGCTTTTTCGAATATGGTGGCGAGACCCAGGATCGAACTGGGGACACACGGATTTTCAATCCGTTGCTCTACCAACTGAGCTATCACGCCGATGGCCTGTATTAAGCCGTATCTCAGAACAATAGTCAACAATTATCCTGAGTTTTTGATTTAAATGAGTATTTTTTATACTCAAAAAAAAATCCCTGATGGGATCAGGGATTGAAAACACAAATAATGGTGGCGAGACCCAGGATCGAACTGGGGACACACGGATTTTCAATCCGTTGCTCTACCAACTGAGCTATCACGCCGAAGTGGGCGTATTAAACAATGTTTATAGGAGGACGTCAAGCAACTTCCGCATTTTTTGTAACAAGTGTTTAATTTTAAATCACAAGTGTCGTAAAAATAGGTTTTTAGCTATGCAATTTACCAATATGAGCTAAGCAGCGATGAATTGCACCACAACCTGGCTCAAAAATTTTAACGCCTTTTGCTTCTTCTATACGACAAGCTTCTTCAACTAGACGCTCTGCTACTCCACGTCCACGATTTGCAGGATGTACAACTATATATTCAAGTACCTTGCTTTCACCTTGTCCTGAACACCAGATTGCACCTATAATTTTGGTGTTAAATTCAGCAGTGTATAGCGTGGTATACTGTTGTAAATCTTGTTCAAGTTGTTCAATCGCATCGTGCCCGTCACCAAACTCCGGACTTGTGTCATACAGTCGCTCAAGCTGATCGCGGATCTCTGAATTATCTAGAGAACTATAAGCATGTACGGTAATAGGCATTGATTAACCCTCCTGAGCAAACTATGATGCTGTCACGAATTCGTCACAGCGAAATTGTCGTTAACATCCAATCATTTTTGACGTTTTTTGAGGAACGTGTCCATGACGCAACGTATCAGTGAAGTGGTTAGAAATACCAATGAAACCAAAATTCGAGTTCGTTTAAATCTCGATGGTACTGGTCAAGGCACACTAAACACCGGAGTTCCATTTTTAGACCATATGATTGATCAAATCAAGCGACATGGCTTATTTGATATCGATATTCATTGTGATGGAGACTTAGAGATTGACGATCACCATACCGTAGAAGACTGCGGTATCACGCTTGGACAAGCTTTTGCACAAGCTTTAGGTGATAAAAAAGGTTTACGTCGTTATGGGCATTTTTACGCACCATTAGACGAAGCTTTATCTCGTGTGGTTGTAGATTTGTCTGGTCGTCCGGGTTTATTTATGGATATTCCATTTACTCGCGCGCGCATCGGTACCTTTGACGTAGATTTATTTTCCGAGTTTTTCCAAGGTTTCGTAAACCATGCGCTTATGACCTTACACATCGATAACTTGAAAGGTAAAAATAGCCACCATCAAATCGAGAGTGTATTTAAAGCACTAGCTCGTGCTTTACGTATGGCATGTGAAATTGATCCACGTGCTGAAAACACGATTGCATCGACAAAAGGTAGCCTCTAATGACACGTATCGCATTGCTTGATTATGGCATGGGTAATCTGCACTCAGCCGCTAAAGCACTTGAATATGTAGGTGCAACCGTCGATGTGACAAATGATCCAAAATTAATTGCACAAGCCGACAAAATTGTTTTCCCGGGTGTTGGGGCAATGCGTGACTGTATGCAAGGCATGCGTGAAGCAGGTATTGATGAAGTTGTACGTAAAGCAGCTTTTAATAAGCCTGTTCTTGCAATTTGCGTAGGCATGCAGGCACTACTACAAAGCTCAGAAGAAAACGGCGGTGTAGATGCCTTAGGTATTTTTGACGGGGTAGTAAAACACTTTCCTCAAATGGAAGGTTTAAAAGTCCCACACATGGGTTGGAATCAGGTTCACCAAATGGACCCAAGTCACCCGATGTGGAACAACATTGAACAAGATGCTCGCTTCTACTTTGTACACAGCTACTATGTTGAACCTAAAGATGAAAATCTTGTGGCTGCCACATGTGAGTATGGCGTGAACTTCTGCACAGCAATTCACAAAGATAATTTATTCGCGACTCAATTCCACCCAGAGAAAAGTCACACTGCTGGTTTGCAGTTACTGAAAAACTTTGTGGAATGGAATATTTAATTCAATTCAAAAACTAAAACAGATCAGGTCAAGATAGCCTGATCTGTTTTTTTATTTATAATAATAACCAATCATTTATAGAATGATATTTTATTCAACAAAATATTGAATATTCATACTTTTAAATAAAATCAAATGATTAGGATAAACACAATGAATTCACCTTTTGAAAATCAACCACTTCAACAAGATTCACCGTTTAAGGCAAATGGTCGTTTTGGACGACTCTCTTATGCAGCTTGGACATTCTTATTTACGCTAGTCCTTGTTACCGCCATTCTACTTATTATGTTTACTTTTGGTTTTACAAACCCTGAAGGTACCCCAGACTTTTCTACACCTGGCTTAATCTGTATAGCAATTCTTTATATAGTCGGTATTTATATTAACTTCGTATTTACCATCCGCCGTTTGCATGACCGCAATAATACAGGGTGGCTCTCTTTACTGATGCTAGTACCGGTCGTGAATATTGGCCTTGCCATTTATTTATTCTGTGCAAAAGGAACTGAAGGTCCTAATGATTATGGACCTAAGCGTCCAACGCCAAGCTGGGAGCGTGTTTTAGGCTGGATTTATATTGTGCTTATTCCCCTTGCATTAATTTTTGGTGTTATTGCCGTAATTATGGCTCCAACCTATGAAGGTTATGTCGAGAAAAGCGAAAGTATTGTAATTGGTAGCCCATCTCAGTCTGAATAATTTTTAAAGATGTACATAAAGCCTAGTTCTCTAGGCTTTATTCATATATAAAGTGAATAGCCCTATTCATTTGTACGCTGTTAAATATGTCTGAAGCCTCTGCCCTTCTTGATAAAACTTCTATTCAGCAGCTCCCTCCTTTTGAAAATCTTAACTATCAAAATATTGTGGTGATTGAAAATAGCGAGCAATGCAAAACTATTGAAGAAGAATTAAAAGCAGCGACCTTTTTAGGATTTGATTCTGAATCTAAACCTACTTTTCAGGTAGGTGAAGTATCAACTGGCCCACATTTGATTCAGCTGGCTACAGAACACAAAGCCTATTTATTTCATGTCAATTCATCGACTTTAAAATTTTTAAAGCCCATTTTGTCTAATCCAAAACAAATTAAAGTCGGCTTTGGCCTTAAAAATGATAAGCATATTTTTCACAAAAAAGGCATAGAGCTTGAAAGCTGCGTTGACCTTGCTAAAGGTTTTAGCCACTTTGGTTTTAAACAACAAATGGGTGTACAAAAAGCCGTAGCACTATTACTTGCTCAGTATCTTGCCAAGTCGAAGAAAGTCGGAACTTCAAATTGGGCGCTAAAACCGCTTACTTCACAACAAATCAGTTATGCAGCTGCTGACGCCTATGCTGCCCTATTGGTATTTCTCGAGCTTAAAAAACGAAAGGTATTACCAATACATATTTCTGAAAAGATTCAAACCGCACTTCAAGGGTAAAGTTATAAAAGTCTTTTCTAAGGCTTAGCGATTGATCAATACTTTGCTAAGATGTGCACAATTTCATAAACATGATGAAGCAAGGAGCGAAAGCATGCTAATCATTCCAGCAATTGACCTGAAAGATGGTAAATGTGTGCGTTTAAAACAAGGGCGTATGGAAGACGATACCGTTTTCTCTGACGATCCGGTTGCAACTGCCCAGCATTGGGTAAATGAAGGCGCACGACGTTTGCATTTGGTCGATTTGAATGGTGCTTTCGCAGGTACGCCTATTCATAAACCTGTTGTTGAAGCGATTGCAAAAGCTCAGCCAGAATTACCAATTCAAATTGGTGGCGGTATCCGCTCATTAGAAACGATTGAACACTATTTAGAAGCTGGCGTGACGTTTGTCATTATCGGTACTAAAGCCGTTCAAGAGCCTGAATTTGTAGAAGAAGCTTGTAAACGTTTTGCAGGCCACATCATTGTTGGTATTGATGCCATGAATGGTATGGTTGCAACTGACGGTTGGGCAAACGTTACCGACGTGAAAGCAACTGATTTAGCAAAACGCTTTGCAGATGCAGGTGTGTCTAGCATTGTTTATACAGACATTGCACGTGACGGCATGATGCAAGGTGTAAACGTTGAGCAAACTGTAAACTTAGCTCAATACTCAGGTTTACCAGTCATCGCTTCTGGTGGTGTAACCAACCTTGATGACGTTCGTAACTTAAAAGGCCAACCGGGCATTTTAGGCGCGATCACAGGCCGTGCAATTTATGAAGGTACTTTAAACCTTCGTGAAGCTCAGCTTTTGTTAGATGAAAACCGTCTTTAATTTTTAAGATGTAAAAAAAGAGCCGCTTTAGGCTCTTTTTTATTTTTTGATGATCTTTAGTTTAATAATTTTTCTAAATCAATCACCTCATCTGCAAGCTCCATTGCATAAGGTGAATGTGTAATCATAATTATGGACGGAACAACTTGCTGAATATATTCAAGTATATTTTTGGCAGTATCTACATCTAAAGCTGCTGTCGGTTCATCTAATATGATGAGTTGTGGACGAGCTAAAAGACCTCGAAGAATACAAATTCTTTGTTTTTCTCCTCCTGAAAAATTCTTATAAATTTCAGTTAGATCATCATCGAGTGTGAGTTGATGCTTTTTCAAAATATGCGATAAGTTAAACTGCTCAAGCATCTGTAGTAAATAAGAGTCTTCGTATATATGTTGAGAGTTATAGACTAGATTCTCTCTTAAAGAATAAGGGAAAATTATAGGTTGCTGGGCAACATAGACCACTTCATTAAAAATATGTTTAGAAAAATTATGACTAATATCAATATTTTTATACAAAAGCTGGCCTGACTGAATCTGATATACCCCCATTAAATAATTCATCAGAGAAGTTTTACCTAGCCCTGTTTGTCCAATCACGACATACGTTTTATTGGTTGATATTGTTAAATTAAAATGATCTACGTTTCTTTTTCCTAATGAAAATTTAGCATTTATAAATTGGTAGAGAATTTCCGTATCTTTAACAGTGGAGTGTGTATATTGCTCTTTATTCAAATTAAAGTACTGCCGATATTTTGCTAGAGCAACAAAATTTCCATTTAAGCGCATCAAACTTTGGGAAACCGCCAGAAACGGATTGGTGAGTTGAATAATATAGGTACTTATCAACACAAAAGAACCAGGGGTCAATTGCTTTTCAGTGGAAAGAAATACTGTAAACAACATAAACATGAGTAAGAATAAGAAGATCATGAATAATTGAGAAATCATCAATAGTCCTATTTTCTTATTCCTATCTTTGGCTGTGGTGATATACAAATTTAATGTTTCATTAAACTTTGATAATTGAAACGGTACTGCATTTTTTACTTTAATTTCATAGGAATTCGAGATCTGATGTATCAAATGGCTATTTACCTGATTATTTTTTTGATACATAGCATCAAATAGTGAACTACTTTTTTTATTTATATGAAATGAAACTAGAAAAATAATAATAGCTACCACTAAAAAGCTAATACTAAAAAGTAAACTAATGGTCGTGAATAAAACTGCGAAAATCATAACCAATTGAAAAATAATTGGCCCCACATGAAGAAGCAATGTGAGGTTAACCTCACCAAAAGCAGAACTCCCTCTTGTAAGATCACTAATTACTGCTCCTGCCTCAATTTGATCTTGTTCTTCTTTTTTAAGATTTAAATAATTTTTTAAGCCCGCAAAAATTAATGCTCCTTTGAAATCGACCATCAAATAAGCGCTAAAAATATTTTTGGTCCAGTTACACAACTCATTCGCTAACCATGCTATAGCGTAGGCAAATACGATGAGGTATAAGAAATTAAATGGAAACTGAATATCGAGCAGAAAGTTATATTCATGTGCAGAATAATCGATAATAATTTTCAGCAAGTAAGGTAATAATGTTGTAAAAAATGCTGAAAACAACACTAATAAAAACATGAGAAGCATACTACTCTTTTGTTTCACATAGTTTTCTTTAGAAATATTCCATATAAATTTATAGTTTTGAATATCTTGCGAACTTAATAAAAACTTCATTTCTGTATCTTTTTTCTATAAAAACGAGTTAAAAATAATTCCTCTACACAAGAAATATCATAACTTCCTTATTTATTTTTATTCGTGTTTTTTATTTAAAATTAGATTTATAGATTTCTAAAACCGAACATATTTGTCATATAAGCTTCTATAAACTGCATTATTTTTAAATATTTGGTGTTTATTTAAAAATTAAATTTTTAATCAATACACCACATTACGAATAAATTTAAGTACTTGGCTACCGCTATTGATATAAGTATAAGTCACTGAACTAGCAAAAATAAAAGATGAACCAGCAGCAATGGTTTTTGAGCTGTCTGTAAATTGTATGGTCAATTCGCCTTCTAACACATAAATCAGTTCTTGCCATCCTTCGGCATCGGCTTCAGCAACATAAGACTCCCCAACAGCCAAAGACCATGTCCAAAGTTCAACTTGAGAACGGGAAGGAACTGAAGCAAGAAAAGTTGCCTTGCTTTCTTCCTTTTCACCTTGCCAAGCGAGTGCATTTACTAGGGCATGTTCTTTTAGCTCAGGCGCACTCACAATTGTTCTAAAATCTACTCCCAACACTGCCGCAATCGCATCGAGTTTAGCTAAGCTAATGTTGACTTGGCCTGTTTCCAGAGCAGCGATGGTACGTCTACTTACACCTGCCCGATCAGCCAAGTCCTGTTGGCTTAAACTGCGCTCATCTCTTAATGAACGGATATTTGTGCCTACATGTTGTAAAACGCTACTCGACTGGCTCATAAAATAGATGAATAAAGAAAATTTGAGCAATATATTGCACAAAACAGAAGAATAGCGCAATATGTGCAATATATTGCACAATTCCCTTTAGTTTGAGTATGTCACCAACTTATCTGAGTTCAAGCAAAGTTCCTCAATTAGCTCTCATTTTGATTACGGTCATTTGGGGTGGAACATTTCTTACTGTGCAGTACGCACTGAATTTTTCATCACCTATGTTTTTTGTCGGCTGCCGTTTTGCCGTAGCTGCCTTAACGCTATTACTTATTTCATTAAAGAGCATGAAAGGCGTTACATTAAAAGACTTAGGCGCTGGCAGTGTAATTGGCCTTGTCATTGCAGCTGGCTATGGCACGCAGACAATCGGCCTGCAAACTATTCCGAGTAGTGAATCAGCTTTTTTAACGGCGCTGTATGTTCCGCTTGTTCCTATTTTAATGTGGTTCATTTTTAGAAAAACTCCACATATCATGACTTGGGTGGGAGCAGCTCTTGCTTTTACTGGCCTTGTTTTATTGACGGGTAATGGTTTTAAGCAAATTTCCTTAAGTTTTGGACAACTTTTAACAGTGCTCGGCGCCTTTGCGATTGCCTTAGAAATTATTTTTATTAGCTACTTTGCTGGAAAGGTAAATTTGCGTCGCGTCACCATTATTCAACTTGGTGTCGCCTCTCTACTTTCTTTTGCCATTATGCCTATAGTAGGTGAACATACAATTCCAGCATTTTCATGGCCCCTAGTACTCATTGCTGTCGCATTAGGCTTAGCAAGTGCACTCATTCAATTTGTAATGAACTGGGCTCAACGTGTGGTTGACCCTTCGCGTGCTGCAATTATCTATGCAGGAGAACCTGTTTGGGCAGGCATTATTGGTCGAATTGCAGGTGAGCGTTTACCAGTTATTGCCCTTTTTGGGGGTGCTTTAGTGGTGTTAGGTGTTTTAGTCAGTGAGTTAAAAATTAAGCTGCCGATTAAGAAAAACAAAAGAGTTCGAGAATAAAAAAGAGAGCTTAACGCTCTCTTTTTTATTTATTAAGGTTGATACATCGGTCGGTTATCATTTAACGCAATCAAACCGCGAATGGCACGATATACAATCCAGATCCATGCTGCCGCGATAACACCCACACAGAATACAGTCGATGAAATAGCAACACCCGCAAATAGATCGGTATTTTCACCCGTAAAGAACAAGAAAATAAACGGCAAAAAGGCAATAATATTCCAAGCCAAGTACCACCAGAATGTTCTGATTTGCCATGTAAAGTGGCTCGCAAAAATTGAACCTTGCACATCAGAGCGTTTTACATAGTTAATAATTAAAGCAATAATCGCAAGTAAGCCGCCTGTAAAAATGGCAACAATATAAAGTACATATAAAATAAGTGTTAAAGTGCGATTTGGATCTTGGTCGATAGAACTATTCATTTTTATACCTCTCAAGTTTAATAAAACAATTTACTTTTATGATCCCCGCAAAACGTTTAAAGGAGAAATTAGCCACAAAATCAAAAGTAAATGAAAGAATATGGTACAAAAATAAATCTTACGAAATGGTTGTTTTTGTGTTTTATGTCTCAGTTTTTGCTGTGCCCACCACGCAGCTGGCCAGCCCCCTAAGAAACTGACAATGTGCAAAGTCTGCTCAGGAACACGGCGATTGCCCAATTGTGCTGCTTCTTTATCTTGTGAATATAGCCAGTAACTCAACACATTCATCATTAAGACAAACAATAAGGTATAAGCCGGCAAAATATGAATAAAACTCATAATGCCCATTAAAACGAAATAAAACACAATCCCCATTTGCATAGCAGACCATGGGCTGGCCTGAAAAGAAGATTGTGTTTTTGCAGGTTTTAAAGCCTTACGGGTTTGAGATGCCTTTAAATAAGTGACCTGCTGAGCACGAAAACGGCCTCTTTCATCAAGGATTACCAGATATTCCAGTGCACAGCCAATAATTGGCCGAGGTCCAGGGCGTGCAAAATCTTTGATATGCAAAAAGACTCGCTCTTTTTCAGCATCTTCCGGCTGAATAAAGCCATAACCCTTTTCGTCGAACCATTCGACTAAACGCCCCTGATCTCGCATCTTTATTCCCTTTTATGCTTTTACATGGCTTAAACGGTCTTGCATCATTGCTCGCATTTCTTGCGGGTCTTTTTGCAAGATGTCATCGCCGGTACGTCCTTCTTCTTTATTTTTTTGAGCAACTTGCAAACGCATTGACCAAAAACGGCAAGCCGCCATTGCCAAGAATACATCTAAACATTCAAGTTCATCTGAAGTCAGCGCACGAACTTTTTGGTATGCCTCTAAATAAGCGTCGACTTTGTCTGAATTTAAATACGCTGCTGGATATTCGGTACAAAAATCATTAATGGTAATCGCAATATCAAACAGCAACTCATCTTGATTTAACTCGTAAAAATCTAAAATACCTTGTAGTTGCTCGCCTTCAAACAAAGTATTGTCACGGAACAAATCTGAGTGAATAAAACCTGTCGGTCGATTTGAATACTGCGCTGTTTTCGCATTAAAGGCTTGATAAACCTGCTCAAGTAACGTTTGGTCATCTTGAGTCATATTTGGTTTAAGCTGCTCTGCAACATCTGTCCAATATTGATGATCACGGCGATATTCGCGTTCAAGCGGAAAATCTTGTAAAGCTACATGTAGCTTCGCCTGTGCATCTGCAATTGCAGCAACTTGGGCTACTGTAGTTTGCATGGGATGGTGTCCCATTAAACGTGGTGCAATTTGTGCAGGCTTACCCGCAATAAAGTGAACCGCTTGGCCGCTGTGCTTTAATGGCACGGCAACGGGTACATCATGAGTACCTAACTGCTCAAGTACAGGAATAAGTTCGCCTGCACCTTGTGCATCTAACTCTTCAAATACGGTGAGTACATATTGTTTGCGGTTTACATCAACCAGAAAATAATTGGTGTTTTGAATACCTCCCTGAATTGGGTTCAGCTCCAACACCTCTAATCCATAAGGTGCAGCAAAGGTGCGAACTTCATCTAAACTCAACGGGGTATAAACCGACATGGAAAACCTGCAAAAAACATCTGTGAAGTTTGATAGAATACCTCTTCCCTCCATGAAGGTGTAGCGCCTGTGTAGGAACTTTCACCAACGGCGATTATTTTTGGAAAAAGCTATGCTTGCTAAACGTATTATTCCTTGCCTAGACGTTGATAACGGACGCGTAGTTAAAGGCGTTCAATTCCTCGATATTCGTGATGCGGGCGACCCAGTTGAAGTGGCACGTCGCTATAACGAACAAGGTGCAGACGAAATTACTTTCTTAGACATTACCGCTACACATCATGGACGCGATACCACTTACCGTACTGTTGAACGTATGGCCGAGACTGTATTTGTGCCATTAACTGTCGGTGGTGGTGTACGTAAGGTTGAAGATATTCGTGCGTTATTAAATGCAGGTGCAGACAAAGTGAGTATTAACTCGGCTGCCGTATTTAACCCTGAATTTGTTCAAGAAGCTTCTCAGCACTTTGGCGCGCAATGTATTGTGGTTGCGATCGATGCCAAAAAAACTGGCGACAATAAATGGGAAATCTTTACTCACGGTGGCCGTAAACCAACGGGTATTGATGCCATTGAATGGGCTGTAAAAATGGCTGACTACGGTGCGGGTGAGTTACTCATTACCAGTATGGATGCCGATGGTACTAAAGCAGGTTACGATATTGCATTAATGCGTGCCATTAATGACCGCGTGACCATTCCAACCATTGCTTCAGGTGGTGTAGGTAACTTACAACATCTTGCAGACGGTATTTTACAAGGTGGTGCCGATGCAGTATTGGCAGCAAGTATTTTCCACTTTGGCCAATATACGATTCCAGAAGCTAAACAATATTTGGCTGAACAAGGTATCGAAATGCGCTTGTAAGTTTATTTATATTTAAAGGGGCAATATGCCCCTTTAATTTTTTATGCAGCACCCTCTATCGCTTTTACATCATTAACGAGTTTAGGCTGTTCTTTTTTCTCGACCCATTTTGCTGGAAAGATTTTTTCTACAGCATGAGCGAGTGGCCTAGCAAGCGCAGTAGGTAACTGTATCCCCAAAGGGTTTTGTTCTTTTAAATCTGCTGAAGACACCACACGTGTTCCCATCACATAGTCAAACCAAGGTTTGGTCACACACCAATTAGCATCTTGATTAGAGTTCATATGGTGGTCGTAATGCCACGGAATTTTACGCTTTGCCCAGTCAGGCTCTAAATGTGCACGGCGATGAATATAATAATAGTTTCCTGCACTGTACCAAGCTGCAAGTGCCATACCTTTTGAAAAGGGGTAGAAAATTGCACTTGAAACGGTTGCCACCACGGCAAGTGAAATTAACTCATTTTTGGTTCGCCAGTTTCCAACGCCCTCAACATAACAATCATCATGAAACTGTTGTTTACGGACTTCACGATGATGCGCCCAATGCGACTCCATACTTTTCGGCACTGGGCTATAGCGCGGTTGTCCGGCACGGTGTACACCATGCAAAATATATTTGTGTGCTACCCATTCAAATGCATTCGCAACTGCAATTCCGGCAATAAACCCTTTTAACATCACCTAACTCCTTTTTCTTTTTATTGAGCATATAAAATTCGTTATGCTAGGTATTGACCAGAATTTATGGTTTCATTGACAAATCACGACAAGAAAGAGGTGGTTAGGGATGCCACAACTAAAAAATTATACAGGCTCGGTATATGGAGGACTGGGGCATCTTTTAAAGGCTTATTGCGAAGCCAATGGGTTAGCTATTCCTGAACAATTAGAACAAATCCAAAATCTGGAACGCTTTGACTATGTGGTTTGGCGCGACCTATTAGAAGTTATTTATAAACTGGATCCGAAGCCAGGTTTAGGGCTAGAAATTGCCAAATATGTACAACCCAAACATTTAGGCATTATTGCCTACCTTGCTCTTTCTTGCGATAACTTAGGTGAAGCCTTAATTCGTTACCATGACTTTCACCGTCTGATTTATGACGGGAGCCCATTAGTGGTTGAGCTACAAGGGCGGTATGGTTCTATTCGTTGGGAGGCACCAGAGTTACACCCTACCCAGCTTACCGATGAAATCGCGATTGCGTTGGTGATTCAGTTCTTACGTCTTTTTATGTCTCATGAAGATGTACAGTTACATGAAGTGCGCTTTTTAAATGCAGCCCCTAAAAATATCAGAGTTTATGAGCAGTATTTTCAATGTCCCGTTCGTTTTAGCCAACCCCGTACAGAGTTACTCATTCCAATTACCGAAATTCATAAACCGCTTAGCAGCGCAGACCACACATTACAGCAACTATTGGTTCAGCAGGCTCAAGCACTTTTAGAACAGTTACCCAATTCGACCCAACTCGATCAGCGTTTACAGCATTCAATTTTGACTGGTCTGCAAAAGAATCAGTATCAAATTGAATATATTGCAGCTCAATTAGGCCTATCGGTTCGACAGCTCCAAAGGCACTTACAACAGCAGAACACCACCTTTCAGGAACGTGTTCAGCAAGTACGCTTTATGCTGGCAACCGAGTATTTAAAAGATCCGCATTTAAGCCTACAAGAGATTGCACTTTTGCTGTGTTATTCAGAACAAAGTGCCTTTCAAAGAGCATTTAAGCATTGGACCAAGCAAACACCACAACAGTGGAGAGATCAATTTTTAAACAAAGAATAACCAACCAAAACTTACAAATCTTTTCTTGATTAAAACAACACTGAAAACAAAAATTTCATATAGTCACATGCTTAATTTTTTGTGACGTATTTCACATTAATTAAAAAATAGATCAATAGATGAGTAATCACAATGAATAAATATTTTGCTGAATTCCTAGGTACGTTTTGGCTAGTCTTTGGTGGTTGTGGTAGCGCAGTTTTAGCCGCAGCTTTCCCTGAACTTGGTATTGGCTTTGCAGGTGTAGCCCTTGCCTTTGGTTTAACCGTACTCACAGGTGCTTATGCTCTAGGGCATATCTCAGGTGGACATTTCAATCCCGCGGTAAGTGTTGGCCTTTGGGTCGGTGGCCGCTTCGATGTTAAAGATTTAATTCCGTATATTGTTGCGCAAGTGGTTGGTGCGACTGCTGCTGCATTTGTTCTTTATATTATTGCTCAAGGCCAAGCAGGCTTTAGTGGTGTTGGCGGTTTTGCGACCAATGGTTTTGGTGACTTATCACCAAATAAATTTGGTTTAGGTTCTGCTTTCATTATTGAAGTGGTTCTTACCGCTTTCTTCTTAATCATTATTTTAGGGGCAACTGACCGCCGTGCACCTGCTGGCTTCGCTCCTATCGCGATTGGTTTGGGCTTAACACTCATTCACTTAATCAGTATTCCGGTTACGAACACTTCGGTAAACCCTGCACGTAGTACAGGTGTTGCGTTCTTTGCTGAAACGGCTGCTTTAAGTCAGTTGTGGTTGTTCTGGGTAGCACCGATTTTAGGGGCTGTGATTGGGGCGATTATTTATAAGGTAGTTGCTGGGGATAAGGATTAACTGCACGACCGCAAATACCACGGTCACTCAAGTTGTAGTTGTGTAGGTAATGCCTCACTTTTGAGTGAGCAAAAGTGACAAAACTCATTCGTTTCACTGACGTTACTTCCATGTAACGCAGTGAAACAGGCGGCATCCGTGCCGCCATCGCGATAGCAAATTGAGTAAAATATATTTATTACAAAAACGGATTATTAACTTCTTGTTCAGCCGGACGTTCAATTTTCTCAGGTAATTCTTCTTTTTCCAAAGCTGCAACTACATCATTTAAAAAACTCTGCAATGCCTTTGCCTGCTCTAACCCGACTTTGTCTTTAGTGATTTGCAAATTGCCATAAATACTCACGCAATCGACATCATTTTCTAATGTTAAATCTTCAATTGAAGAAGACTCAGTACCCTTTTCAAATGGCTTAAACATAGCTATTGTCTCGTTGTTATATCTTCAAAGTGTAATACGACCAATTTAAAAAAAATCAATCAAAATTAAAAGTGCCGACAAAATTAAGAAAGCGCCCATTAGGATATTAAAATATTTCAAACGGTTGCCCTTATTCAGTACCACTGAAAATTTATCACCACATAGTCCCCAAAAGAACAAGCATGCATAGCATGTGAAGAAATAAATAATAATAAAGATCGGCAACGACTGCGGGTTTTCAATGCTAGTAAACATGGTAATGCCCGACACACAAGCCAACCACGCTTTTGGATTAAGCCACTGTAATAAGAAACCATCTTTAAAATTGGGAATAAGCATGTGCCCTACAGGTGCACTTGAAATTGAAATATTGGCAGCAGAAAGAATAATTTTTATGCCGATATAGCAAACAAAGAGCGTTCCACAAACTGCAAGAATTTTTAAGACAACTGGAAACTGAGTTAATACACTTTGAAGGCCAAAGGCCATAAAAATCAAAAGTAAGGTAAAGCCAATGGTGGCACCTGAAATATAGGGAAGTGATCTTTTTAAACCATGATTTAAACTGGTCGATAAAATAACTGTATTGACGGGACCGGGTGTAATCGACATTGCAAAAGAAAAAAGAAACATCGAGGCAAACATTATTATTATCCTTATTCGAATAAATAGATGAACAGACAGATCTGTCTGTTTATCTTATTGTATCGTTTCAGCCTTCACAACAGTGCTAGAAGCGTCTTATTTCATTATCTGCAAGAAATAGTTCACCAAGGCTTCAACCAATTGTTTCACAATGGCATTTCTAGTTTCTTCATCAATACTTGGAACTTTTGCTTCCATCGGTTCAGAAGAGCCAGTTTTTTGCTTTTTAAATTGGTCTTGTAACGCTTGAATTTGTTCTGCGCTTAGGTCTTGTTCGCACTGGCTTTCACCATCCCAATGCAAATAGTCGAGCTTTTGGTTGGGTTTAACTTGGCTAGCAGTCAACGGTAAGCGATAAACGTTACGTTTTTGCTGCTCGGTTAACTGTGGAAATAAGTTAATACCAAGCTTTTCTTCTATATAACAAACACTCACTACCTTCACTTGCTGCGAGTTATTATTAGGTGCGTAGTAAGCCCCAATAGCGCCAGTTTTTGGCATATACACCGCTTTATAAACTGCGGTAGGTACAATCACACCCTGCCCAATCGTTTTGAGACGTTTACCCTCAAAAACAGGTCCTGTCACGACATATACATCTTGTTTTTGCTTGGTGACAATAGCACGGGTTGCTTCTTCAAGTTTACGCCAGACTTCTTGGTTATTTTTAGGCGCTTGCGGCACCATGTTGCTGAGCGAGAAACTATCAGACTGTGATTCTTTATTTGGCATATCGCCATTCGGTGCCATATGACCACGGTCATACCCTGAACCACGGTAGTCACTTAAAAGTGCCCGATGCTTTTGAGGAACACGCGTTTCTTCATGGAAGTTATCTTCACGTTTAATTTTGACACTTAAACGTTCAGCATCTAAATGCTCGGCCGACCATAATGGTGTTTTAGAAATGCCTGAATAAAGAACATTAAAACCGTTAAAGCACAGCGGATAGCTGTCTTTTTTTAAGCTTTCTTTATTTAACGCAGGCGGAACTTCACGATAAAACTGGTTAAGACAAGTCGAGTTAGTACTTAAAGGCGAAAACCACTGCGAAATCTTTTCACTGCCGAAAGCAATTGCAAAGCTTCCGGCTGCAATACAAGCAAGAATAATCTTGCCAAAATGCTCACTTAGAGAAAATGAATTTGTACCTTTACTACGTTTTTTACTTGCCATGTTTCTATCAATACCACTGTCCACACGCAGCTTAACAATCCTGCTTTTTTAAGTATATCGCTTATCTTTCAAATGGTTAAAACGTGGTCATCTTTTTTGTAACTCTAATCGGTTTTACGTAACAGTCTGTTGGCATTATGAGAGCCTTTGGCTATTGAATTGCGCCAATTGCGTATCTTTCGTTGAAATACACTTATGGCTTATGACATGGTTAGCTCCACAAATTTGGATAAAAATATAATCGGAGTCCATTTAATGATCCATTCAAAGATTATTGGTATTGGCGTAATCACAGGATTGTGTAGTATGGCTGCTTTGGCTGAACCAGCAGTCCAGCCAGGTGATACTTTAGAAAGCTTATCTAAAGTAAAAGTGACTACAACCGTCAACGGCCAACCAGGTTCTATTAGCGATTTGGTCAATAGCGGACAAGTACAGCAAGTTTCTGCTGCACCAACAAGCGCAGCGCCTACCGGTGCTCCTATTCCGGCAGATGTTCCACCAGCACCTCCAGCGGGCGGTGAAATGGCTCCTCCAGCTGCACCAACTGATGCAGTGCCACCTGCACCGAATCAAGCGGCTCCAGCGCCACAAGATCCGAACACTCCACCGCCAGCTGCTAACCCGAACCAATCAGCAGACCCAATGGCAAAAGATGGGGCGTTACCAGCAGATGCACCTATGCCACAAGCTCAATAATCCGAGCCATAAAAAAACCAAGACATATGTCTTGGTTTTTTTATTACATCAAATTTTATATTTCGATTTGACTACCTAATTCAACAACACGGTTAGTTGGAATTTGATAGAAATCACTGACCGGACTGGTATTACGCTGCATTGAAATAAACAGCTTTTCTCTCCATGGCGACATACCGTCTCCCACAGAATGAACAATACGATCACGCGAAATAAAGAAGCTGATATGCATCAAGTCATATTCAAGGCCTAATTGTTCATAGGCTTGCATCAATGCTTTCGGCACATTCATTTCATCTTTAAAACCGTAGAATATTTTAATACGGAAGAAATGTTCGGCTAAGGTTTCGGTTGTAATACGCTCTTCAGGTGCAACAAACGGTACATCTTCAATCACTACAGTGACCAAGATATTACGCTGATGCAGTACCTTGTTGTGCTTAATATTATGCAGCATGGCATGTGGCACAACATTTGGCGTACCCGTCATAAATACAGCATCGCCCGGCACCCAGTGCACACTATTACCAATACTTTTTACAAACAAATCGAGTGACAAAGTATCGTGTTCAAGCTTAGCAAAAGTAAGCTCACGGCCACGTTTCCATGTCATTAAAATAGTCACCGCAATCGCACCAATCAATAATGGCACCCAACCGCCCGACAAGATTTTAAGTGAAGTTGCACCGACCAATACCGACTCTAAAATAAAGAACGGAATAATCAGGAGAAGCACTTTTGGCAGGCTCCACTTCCACGCCGAGTAGATAAACACGGCAACCAAAATCGTGTCACAGAGCATGGTCAAAGTTACGGCCAAACCGTACGCACTTGCCAAGTTCGAGCTGGTTTTGAAGATTAAAATTAAGATAATAATTGCGATTAAAAGTAACCAGTTTAAGAAAGGTACATAAATCTGACCTTCTTCGGACTCAGACGTATGTTTAATACTTAAACGCGGTAAATAACCCAATTGAATCGCTTGGCGCGCAAGAGAAAACACCCCTGAAATTACAGCTTGAGAGGCAATGACTGTTGCCATGGTTGCCATAATAATCATTGGGTACAAGGCCCACTGCGGCACCAGTAAATAGAATGGGTTTTCAATTGCCGCTGGGTCTCTGAGTAATAATGCGCCCTGTCCTGCGTAGTTTAAAACCAAGCATGGCAATACCACAAAGAACCACGCCAGACGAATCGGCACTGGTCCGAAATGTCCCATATCGGCATATAGCGCTTCACCACCAGTCACTGTTAACACCACAGCACCCATCACAAAAAATGTCATGATCGGATGGTGATAGATAAACTGGATCGCCCAATGCGGACTAAACATGCCTAGTACCACAGGTGTTTGGATGACACTGTGAATACCCAAGATTCCTAAAGATAAGAACCACACAAGCGTAATTGGACCAAAAAACTTACCTACAAACGCCGTACCGTGCTTTTGCACCAAAAACAGCGTGACGATAATGGCAATTGCAATAGGCATAATGAACGGGTCAAATACATCGGTTGCAATAGACAACCCTTCGACCGCAGACAATACTGAAATGGCTGGGGTAATAATACCGTCACCAAAGAACAGTGATGCCCCAATAAAGCCTATCGCAATCATGTAGATTTTTTTGTTGTCGGCAATTTTCGCTTTACGCAAATTCAACGCGAGTAAGGCCATAATGCCACCTTCACCATTGTTGTCTGCACGCATCACGATTGCGACATACTTGATGCTAATAATCAGCATTAAGCACCAAAAAATAATGGATAAAATTCCTAATACGTTTTCAGGCTGAATTCCCAACCCATGCGCTGCATGGAAGGACTCTTTCAAGGCATAGAGCGGACTTGTTCCGATGTCTCCAAAGACCACTCCAAGAGCTGCCAAAGCCGTGGCAGGCAAGGTCGCTTTTTTGGCCGTATTTTGCATTGTGTAATTAAACCAATATGATTTTTAGCGCAATCTTATCACCTCTATTATTTTTTTTCTGTAAAGCTCGTCTTAAATCTTGGCAGGACTCGTTTTTTTAGTTACTATCGCACGCCTTGGTGAGGTGTCCGAGTGGCTGAAGGAGCACGCCTGGAAAGTGTGTATACGTTTACGCGTATCGAGGGTTCGAATCCCTCTCTCACCGCCAGAATTCAAAAAAGACCTAATCGTTTTGATTTAGGTCTTTTTTATTTAACTTAAATAAAATTAATTTAATCAACGATAAGTAACTTCGCACCATTCAAGCTATAAGACTGGTGTGGTTCGGAGTTATCTCCGACTTGATAACTCATACCTGAAGTTAAAGTAAATTTTCGTCCATCTTTCAATCTACTTTCTAACTCACCTTCTAGGCAAAATAAAATATATCCTTTTTCACACCAATGGTCTGCCAAGTAGTTTGAAGAGTACTCTACAAGCCTTACTCTTATTTTATTTCCTTCTTCACCAAAAAATTGAGTTTTCCAATAAGCTTTTCCAGTTTCACCGCTATATTCAGTGATTTCTATTTCTTCCCAATTTGTAATTTGAAATGGAAAAGGTGCGATATTCATAGTTTTTCCAAAGACGTATTATTGTGTTTTCAACTTATAGACAAAATTGGTTTTTGCAAACACTTTAAAAATATTATCTCTTAAAGCCAACGCCCAACTAAGAAAGAAACTCATTAGATTTCTCTAATCAGCCTTAATCCAGATCAAAAACTTCTAATGACTCTACATAAGGCAAAATAAGATATTCACGATTAGATAAATGCTGTTCTAACTGGTTATGTGTTGTTTGGTTGAATTGATAAAAGTTGCTCAACTCATTAAGTAATTGAGGCGTTTTATTTGCATCAAATTTTGATGTTTTAATAAAGAATAATAAGCTTGCCCCTAAACCCACATACTCTAAGCCATAGTTTTGATCTAAATGCTCAATCAAGCTAAAAGACTCAAAAGGGTTCAAATCACAAGTAAAGTAACCATTGAGGCATGCTGCAAATTTTTGAGTTTCAGTTTGAATATTGACTAACTTTACTTGAATAACTTCATCTAAAATTTTTTCTGGTTCAGCATTGATCTGTAGCAGAGTTGCCTGATCTTCATCGCTATAGTTAAGTTTTTTTGGCAAGTTATTAAAGTTTAAATAATTTTCTGGCTTTAATAATTGTTCAATATGGTATCGAAGCTCTAAAGGTCGAGTATTTTCCCAACTTGCTGCACTGTCATCTTCAACGAATTCTGTGGTATCAAAATAAAGCCCCTCTCCCATTGAAGCATGCATAGACGTGTATTCGCACTGTCCTATATCTTCTAAAAGTAATAATACTTTTTTAGGGAAATGTTTCTGCTTAATTTCTGAATATAAGTTAGCAACATCGTTCCATGAGTTTATTTCACTGATTGTTGCGTAGCATATTAATTCATGAGCATCTTCAGTTATAAGGGAATTTTCTTTTTCCTTAATGCGAAAAACGGTCATAATTTTTTAAATTTAATCTATATTTAACGAACATTTATATCATAGATAAATCGTATATTTAACTTAATACCTTAATGTAATTTTTTAAAAAATCTTCTATATAAAAGGCCTAAACCCTCACGCTTAGGCCTTTCTATCTTTAAATTTACTCAGACAAAGCTAATAACTTCTGAACGTACTGAACGGCACTGTTATCTATTTCTTGGTGAGTTGGAATAGCATCATCTGGTGAAGGGTTTGTATCTAAACCATAAAATGCATAAAGTGGTTGATAGACCGCCCCAACATATAAAGCGGTGAGTTCAAAAGAACTAAAAATCTGCTCTAACGAAAGCTTATATTCACCTTGCTCTGAATAAACTTTTTCTTGAGCACCCGCAGACACCGCCAGCATAAACTTTTTATTTTTAAGCTTGTCACCTGTTGAACCATAAGCCCAACCATACGCTAAAACTTCATCAAGCCATTGTTTCAAAAGTGGCGGGCAGTTAAACCAATACACTGGAAATTGAAAGACTAAATTTTCGTGTTCTTCTACAAGCGCTTGTTCTTTGGCAACATCAATTACGCCATCTGGGTAGGCTTGATAAATCTGGTGAACGGTAAATTGGTCGGGATATTTTTCTAACTCCTCTACCCATCTTTTATTAATTACAGACTGGTCTATGTGAGGATGTGCAACGATCACTAATGTCTTTTTCATTATAAAAACACTCTTATCGAAAAGTAGATAAATCGATTATAGAAGTGTGCTTTCCTAAATATAAGTACGGTAATTTTTGTTATATACTATACTAAAAGATAGTGTAGATTTTAAAAAATGACTGACTGCCTTCCATCAAATACGCCATTAGAAGAAACAGGATTTGGCTATACCCTTTCTTTAATTAATGGCAAATATAAGATGATCATCATGTATTGGCTGTATGGAAAAACCGTTATGCGTTTTAATGAGTTGCAGCGCTGTATTGGCAATATTTCATTTAGAACGCTGAGCAATACACTTAAAGAGTTAGAAAGAGACGAACTTATTATTCGTAAGGAATATCCTCAAATTCCACCAAAGGTTGAGTATCGTCTTTCTGAAAGAGGACAATCTTTAATTCCGTTGTTAGATATGATGTGCCAATGGGGCGAGCGGAATATGAATTCTTAGTTTTATAAACTTAAAGTGATACTCAATATGAGACATGAATTAAGAGAAATTTTTATTAGGGGATGCGACGATAAAATAGAAAAGAAAGGAGACAATGTCGGTCTATCTTTTTATGCTTTTTTTAAAAATAAGAATGACAACCCTAAGCTATTGATGGAAGCAGCGCATTGGTGGATTATGGAACATAAACTAGATCACTTCGAGAAAGCTGTGAAGATTAAACAATTAGTTTTAAGTGAACAGTAAAAGTTAGAGTGAAAGACTATCGAGAATAGGATAGTCTTTTATTTTCATACTAGAGATAAAGTGAGAAAGGATAAAAATGTTTATAAATACTTTATCTAGTTTTCTTGAAAAATTAGCCTCAAAAGAAGATTTAGATGAATGGTACTTGTCGAGCTTCATTGATGAAAATGTTTATTCACTATTACCAGCAGAAGCTTTTAAGTTTTCTTCACATGTTATAAAGCTTCTTAAAGATGACGCTCAACCAGACTATACATATGAACTGCTAACGATTTTATTAGCTCTACAACGTCAGTCTGACACAACACAAGCACCCGAAATTCTAAAAAATAGTCCTAATTTTTTTGATGAATTTACGAAAACAAATCATGAAAAATATATTCTCAATTTAGCTCATGAGTTGGCCGAAAATTACTTAATAAAAATATAGGTTTACCTTTTATAATATTGAGATATTTAATTAAAATAATTTAATTTTACAGATAGATTATTCATAGTTTAAATCATCTATATTTCTATCAAAATCTTCAGTAATTCCTTTATATTTTTTTGCATTTTGAGCACTTTCATCTCTAGGAATATGCAAAAAAGTAATAGGAATATGTCTTACTTTATATGCATATTCTGTCCCCGAATGGGGTTGTAAACTATAAATACAGCTAGACTTCTTGGGACACGGAGTTAAAGATAATAAAGAATCACCCAATTGATCAGTTAGATATGCCTGCCACTGTTCCATTACTTTTGGTTCAGTTTGTTTAGCATTATTTGGTTTTATAAAGATAAGCATAGCGCCTGCCGTTGCACCTACTTGTCCTTTACTATATCGCTCAGTAAGTTGAGTATAACCTCCATATAAATATGAATTACCATATTTATTAGGACCTCCCCATATTTTTGCCTCTGCAATCCAAACAAATTGTCCTAAAGTAATAGAAATATCAGCATTACCATTAGTATCACTATCTTTTTGTACTGAAGGCCATTTGCGTTTTAGGTTCATCCAAATATTATGAGAAATCCTGACCTCATCTAGATCGCGATAATATTCTACCGCTGTTAGCATATCAGTCGTTATTTCATCTATATCTTTATATACCTCTTCAACAAAATCCTCATAAGTACCTTCTGTAGCTAAGAGATCACGATAAGCACTTTCAATTGCTCTAGGCATCAAATTTAAATTCATGATATTGACTCCCAAATTTTGATAAAACCTTCCGTTGGTACAAAATAAGGAAATACAATTTGGTAGTATTGTTCAGCAGTTAATCTATTCCCTTCTTGAGGATGATAGAACTCGTTTTCTTTCATAGCTAAGAAAACTTCACGTCTAGGTAGCTCCACCCAATACTTTGTTACTTCATCCCGATAATGAAAATGTTGAATTAAAACCTTAACCTCTTGGCTACTTAATAGATAAACAGCATTAATAAATTGTGAATGCTCTGAATCTTTAGCTTTTGAAGCAGTAAACAAATAACTAAAGTGCATATCAGTTTCTTTAGTTAAATCATCAGTATTCGCAATTTCTATAATTAAATTTTTACAAAGAGTAAAAACTAACTCGTGTTCTGGTAGTCCATCAATAAGTTTTATAATTAATGGACTGAAATATTCAAAAACCTGATTAGCTCTTTGTAAATTACTATTCATTTATCTATTCACTTTTCAAGTGCATTATAATTCTATCAATACAATACTGCAGTCCATTATAAGATTCTAGATAATCTAAAATTGCAAAGTGTACTGGATTATTTGTTGAATCCCTAAATTCAGCTTCTGTTAAGCCCAAACTAACAACTGGTTTTTCCTCTTCGGAGACATAATATTCACGATCAATTCCAAAAAAATCAAGTATCTGATTTTTTGATCCATCTTGGAAAAACTTATCATCTCTCATATTATTTGATTTTTTCCCACTTCTACCTAGATAAGTATACCCTCCTTTTCCTGTAGAAAAATCATGATTGACGACACGACCTGTCGCTGGATCTTCCACTTCCATTTTTGGAATAATTTTTCTCAAATTTAGGCTGTTCAATTGATCTAACATTCCAAAACGCTTAATTAGCGTTTTATACTCTTCTATTTTTATATTAGATAAAGCTTTATCAAAAACATTAATTAGATCAATACCTAAAACAACGATATCGTGTTTATAGTCTATTTTAATAAAATCAAAAGCATTTAGGTCAAAGCGGAGTTTTTTTGAGATACCAACAACAACAGCATCTGGATATTCTAAAGAGAAATCATCACCTTCTTTAAGGTTTTCAGGAATCGTCTTATAATAGTTACGTTCACTTTTAAAATAGTAAATTGTTCCGCTATCCAGCTCTTCTGCTTTCGCTAATACAGCATCTGTACTTGTAGCTTGAGTATGATCAAAATTACCTTCAAATACTTTTGTTTTAAGAGAAATTGCTTTTAAGTAATCATCAATTTTTTTAATATTTTCGGAATCTAATTTAAATAGGAAAATCTTTTTATTAGCAAATGAGACATGCTTATCTAATATTTTTGTTAAGTTAACATTAATTTGAGTTAAGTCATTTACGACATTTCCCTTTTTTAAACCTTTTACTGCATTAATTAACCCAGCACGTCCTCTTCCAGTAATTTGGAATGGACGAAATATATCAGCAATAATGTTTGCAGGAAATTTTCTTTTATTAAGTTGATCTAATTTATTAATTACATCTTTTTTTAAATTTTCAATTTCTTGATTTTGCGCCACGCTACTAAACCTTTTCCTGTTTAAAAATAACGCACTTATATCATTATTTATTAAAAATCGCCATAGTAATAAAATATTCTAATTCATATAAAGAATTAAATAAAAAACTTCTATTAAAATTTCTTAAGAAAAGCCCAACTCTCGTCGGGCCTCCCCCCCCTCAAACCCGACTTAAAAAATAATCAATCAAATATTCCCTTTCATCAGTTTGCTTTGAGCTTAAAAGCTGCACCATTGCTCCATCGACCACAAACAAAAACATATGCGCATCTTCAACTGTAGCGGCAGGTTTTACGGTTAAAAGTAGTTTGTGAATTTCCTGAATAAGCCAGTTTCGATAATCAACCACCACTTTATAAGCCGAAGGATAATGTTTTTCTATTTCAAAAATTGCTTTAAAAGGCAAACGATAAAGCCCGTCTGAGTCAGCATGTAAAAAGAAAATTCTCTTGAGTTTATCGAACACCATCAGTTCACGGTACGAATAGATCGTGGAAAATACCTCTTCTTTTAAAGCGTCTGTTTGAAAAGTTAAGCTCATCTGAATGAGTCTTTCTTTTGAATGGAAGTAGTTGTAAAAGGTGGCTTTGGGAATTTGGGAGTCGGCAATAATTCGGTCTACCCCTACCTTATGAAACCCGTATTGGTTAAATAAATCTTTTGCCGTGTGGAGCACTCGCAATGCTCTAAATGAAGCTTCTAAATTTTTCATGTATATCGCTTAGAATAATTTTTTGTTGTAAATAAAAGAGATAGAAATGCTGTCGCTCTTAAATTGAGCGCTAAATACAGGCATGCAAAAGCCGCACAAAAATGGTGTGCTCGCCTATCTCGGGTTTTATTGTTGCTATGATTTTTTAGTCGTAATGACCTATGGGCTAAAACCTAGAGTCGGTTAAACCGTTTTAAAGACCAGTTGGGTATAGAGGTAAAAATTTTGGCAAAGGTTGCCAATGAGAGAGATAAAATAGTACGCATGTGCGAAC
>NZ_JAVIMT010000061.1:0-27087 GCF_031196675.1 Acinetobacter sp. 148
GGTGTTTTTTTATATGGGAAATCAAAATATTATGGAAGGGTTGTGTTATAAACAATAAGAAAATTATATATTTAAATAAGCAGAATAAGGGGTAAGTACCTATGATAATCTATGGTGATGTAGATTCAGGTAATTGTTATAAAATCAAACTGTTACTATCCCTATTAAATATAAATCATAGATGGATTCATGTTGATATCTTAAATAAAGATACTCAAACAGCAGAATTTCTATCTTTAAATCCTAATGGGAAAATACCTGTATTAGTTTTAGATGATGGACGGGTTCTAAGTGAGTCTAACGCTATTCTAGGCTACTTGGCTGAGGGAACGGAATTGATTCCTGCAGATCCTTATATGAAGGCAAAAATGTATCAATGGATGTTCTTTGAACAATATAGCCATGAACCATTTATTGCAGTTGCTCGTTTTATTAATAAATATCTAGGATTACCGCCAGAAAGAATAGAGGAATATCATAAATTACAACCAAAAGGCCATAAAGCATTATCTATTATGAATAAAGCTTTAGTAGGGCACGACTATCTTGTTGGAAATAAATTTACAATTGCTGATATTGCTTTATATGCATACACGCATGTAGCTGAGGAAGGCGGCTTCGATTTAAAGTTATACCCAAATATTCAAGAATGGTGTCAACGAATTCAAAAATATCCAAAATATGTGAGTATGGTTGAATAAAAAAGAACTCTTATAGAGTTCTTTTTTATATGGGGAAGATCAAAATTCTGTTTTAATTTAGAAATGTGCTTCTAAGCCCACATAAGGCCCTTTAAATTCAAATTTAAGGTCATTGTTATCGTAATCATCTAAATCGATATTGAGGATACGATAACCAGCTGTTAAGCCTAAATCGATTAATAAATTATCGGCAAACTTATACTTTGCTTCTACTAACGCATCTGTAATTTTTGCATCATCAAAGTTTGTATATGTTGCTTCACCTTTAGCGCTTAACCCTGTAAATGGAAGTTTTACTTCACCTGATAAATAAGCAATCGGATATGTCTTATCAATATCTACACGTTTACCGGTATAGGCAGTAATATCTCCATTTAGTACAGTTGCACCAAGACCTGCATCTACACTGACAATATTATCTAGTAACTCATAGTAGAGAATAAAATCACTATGATCTAAATCAACGTTATAGTTAGCTTGACCCAAAGTTTCTGATTTAGTTTGAGTATCTAAATTAACATAACGAATTTTTGCATTTGGAATAAATGGGACTGGGTGCTCAAAAGCTAATGAAAGTTGAGCACTACCTTTTCGGTCTAGATCTTGATCTTCAGGAGATTGTGAAGACATATTAGCTTTGCCGTCATAAAACCAGTAGCCAACGTCTCCTTTTACGCCTATAAAATCTGCTTGTGCGAATCCGCTAAGACCCATCCCGAGTACTAAAAAAGACAGTTTTAATATTTTCATCATCAATCCTAAAAAGAAAATCTTTGAACGCATGATATAGATATCTTTGCAGTTATGCATTGATGAAAAATGGTGAATATAAAGCTTCTATATCTTCAATTTTTAATATTCTTTTATTTAATTAATTTTTGTATAAAAATTAACTACTTATAGTGATTTGAGTTTTAGAGGTTTTAGTATAAATTTTGTGTAAGGGATCGATAATACTTTGATATTTTACTCATCTATAAATTAGTTGATATATCTACTTTATGAATGGGAATAAAACTTTAATGGTAGAAAATATCATTGAATCTAAGAAGGTAATAATATGCTTTAAAACAGGAATATTAGCTAAAAAATAACCAATCTAGATAAGAATCTCTAAAAAAACGTAAATTTTCAGACGGAAATTACAGTAAAAAGAAATAAAAACAGGTATTGTTCAGCTATATAGGGGCAAAAAATGGACAAAAATCTTTAAGGAAGAATTTTCTATTTTTGCTTGTTTGTTAAGGGAATAAAAAGACTCAAAAGGTGCATTTTATTTTCTACAAACACAAAAGTATTTTTTGGTTCTTTTTTTGCATGCGGAATAACAATCAACAATAGCAGTAAAAATAAGTAATCTTTTAACATTAGGTGTTCTATGACAGATACTCGTGAAAACTGGACGTCACGATCTGGTTTTATTATTGCAGCCGTTGGTTCGGCTGTAGGCTTAGGTAATATTTGGCGCTTTCCGTACGTTGCGTATGAAAATGGCGGTGGTGCGTTTCTTATTCCCTATCTATTAGCACTCATTACTGCTGGTTTACCGTTATTATTTTTAGATTATGCGGTAGGCCATCGTAGTACTGGTTCACCTCCTAAGGCATATCGCGCCTTATTTAAAGGTGGTGAAACATTAGGGTGGTGGCAGGTTTGTGTCTGTATCATCATTGGTTTGTACTATGCAAGTGTACTTACATGGGCTGGTAGCTATGTTTACTTCTCTATTGGCCAAATGTGGGGAAGTGATCCGGAAGGTTTCTTCTTTAATACCTATTTGCAGACCACAAAAGCAACCGGCTTTGATCTACAGTTTGTAGGTCATTTATTCTGGCCGATTGTTGGGATTTGGGCACTTACTCTCATCATTCTTTATGGTGGTGTGAAAAAAGGTGTGGAATTATCAAATAAGATTTTCATGCCTTTATTATTCATTCTCTTCACTATTTTAGTTATTCAATCATTACGTTTACCAGGTGCGGTACAAGGTTTAAATGCATTCTTTACACCGAACTGGTCTGCAATGATGGATTATAAAGTTTGGTTAGCTGCCTATGGCCATACTTTCTTTTCACTCTCAGTTGGTTTCGGGATCATGGTGACCTATGCATCCTATTTAAAACCAAAAACGAATTTAACTGGTTCTGGTTTAATCGTTGGTTTTGCAAATGCATCAACAGAGATTTTAGCTGGTATTGGTATCTTCGCAGCGCTTGGCTTTATGGCACATGCCGCAGGTACTGAAGTTAAGGATGTTGTGAGTGGTGGTATCGGACTCGCATTTATTGCTTTCCCTAAAATTATTTCAAGTTTAGGTTCTGGTGCTGATCTATTCGGTCTTTTGTTCTTCTCTTCATTATTTGTTGCTGGTATTTCTTCAATGGTCAGTATTTTGGAAGTGCCTATTGCAGCAATGCAAGATAAGTTAAAGTGGGGACGTAAGAAAGCGGTAACGATTATTGGTGGTGGTAGTGCACTGGTTTCAATTATTTTATTCTCAAGTGTAAACGCAATTAAGCTCGTTGATATTGTTGATCACTTTATTAATAACATTGGGATTATTGGTGGGGCTTTATTATCAATTATTAGCGTAGCTTGGTTTAAACGTTCAGCACTTAAAGAGCTTCGCGACCATGTAAACCGTATCTCAACCATTCAATTGGGTAAAGGCTGGGACTTCACTTTAACAGTCATTACCTCTTTAATCTTATTAACAACACTCTGTATGACTGTTTTTAATTTGATCAAAAATGGCTATGATACTTATAGTATGAGCTTACAAGGTGTTTTCGGCTGGGGCAGTGTGATTTTCTGTGCAGTCGTTGCTATCGTGTTAAGTAAAATGAAAGATCGCTAGGAGGATAAAATAATGAATACTTCGGCAATCGTGATGCTAATAATTTCGATGGTATTTGTTTGGGGTGGATTAGCACTATCCATCTTACATTTAACAAAGCATCCTGAAGAGTTAGATGAAGTTTTAGAAGAAGTAAAAGATCAGCATACGCTTTGATATCCTGATCTAGTAAAAAAGCAGGCATAACGCCTGCTTTTTTTATGCAATCTTTTGAATTTTACAATAATAAAATCCATCACCAGATTGTGCTTCTGGCAACAGTTGTCTGCCATAAGTTTGTTCAATTCCCCAATCCGCCTCGATTTTCACTTCTTTTGCATCAGCATGTTCTGTGAAGAAGTTAATCATCTGCTGTTCGTTTTCAGATTTTAAAATTGAGCAGGTGATATAAAGCAATGTACCGCCAACTTTGAGTTGCTGCCACATGTGCTCTAAGATCTGCTTTTGTAGCTCAATGGTTTGGGCTATATCACTAGATTGGCGCAATAGGCGTATGTCAGGATGACGTCGAATCACACCTGTCGCAGAACAAGGAGCATCAAGTACGATACAATCTACAGGTTGAACAGGAGTCCACTTGGTTGCATCGGCTGCCAAAATTTCCGTATGACTTTGATCGAGTGCTAAGCGATTTAAGTTTTCAGTCACGCGGACTAAACGACTGGGGTCCTGATCAATGGCGATGAGCTGTGCTGGTTTAAACTTTTCAAGCAAATGAGCCGTTTTACCACCAGGGGCCGCACAAGCGTCAATAACCGTTTTATTGTTTAAATCAGGCAACAAGGTGGAACATAGCTGTGCATGTTCATCTTGTACAGAGAACCAGCCTTGTTCAAAACCCGGTAACTGAGTGATTTGTACAGATTGCTCAAGGACAATACCAGCTTCGGAAAACAAACACGCACGTGCCTGAATGTCTAAACTTTGTAGTTTTGCTAAATAAGCATCTCGACCAATATGACGCTGGTTCACCCGTAAAGTTAAAGGCGCGGCTTGCTTTAACGATTGGCAGAGAGCTTCTGTTTGTTCTCCCCAATCCTTTTTTAACCGTTTAAAAAGCCAACTTGGTAAGCCATGTGCTTGCTGTAAACCTTGCTGAAAGTCATCAGTTTCACGAGTTGCTCGACGCAAAATTGCATTAACAATACCACTGAGTGCAGGGAAACCAAGTTGTTTAGTTGCATCGACTGTTTCCGAGATGGCAGCGTGCGCTGCAATACGCGTGCATAAAACTTGATAAAGGCCAACGTATAGGCAGGTTTCTACAGTCTCATTGTTTAAAGGTTTGCTGAGTAAAGGCAGGCTAATTGACTTAAGTGCGAACCATTGGCGCAATGTACCTAAAACAAGTTCATGAAATAGTGCACGATCACGCTCTGCTACTTGATTCAGCTGTGTATTTAAAATACTAGCGAGCGATTGACCTTGCTGAACTTTTAGCAAGGTCTGGACGACTTGAGCGCGCAGGTTAAAACGTGATGAATTTGAAGTAACCTGACTCATGGCAGAATCTGTCCTACGTGAAGTTTTTGAGTTTGTGCAATTTGTTGAGTATTTAATGCTTTACCACCCGGCCACTGCACACTCGTTAAACAAATAAATGTATTTTCACCGCAAGCGACATGTACACCCTGTTTATCGATTGCAATAATTTCACCAGCTTGAGCATCTGCTTTGTTTTGATTAGAAATTGTTGAATTCCAAACACGCAGCGCATTATTTTCATCAAGTTGAATAAAGGCAACAGGCCATGGGTTGAATGCCCGGATATTGCGGTCAACTTGAACTGCATTCATAGACCAATCAATACGAGCTTCTGATTTCACGAGTTTATGCGCATAGACTGTTAAGCTTTCGTCTTGAACTTCACGTTCTGCTAAATATTTTTGCAGAGTTTCTTCTGACTCAAGTACCGCACAAATTGCTGTTGCACCTTGAGCTGCAAGTTTGTCATGCAACGTCGCTGATGTATCTTCGGAAGTGATTGGGCAATAGGTTTTATACATCATATCGCCTGTATCTAAACCCGCCGCCATTTGCATGATGGTGATACCAGTTTCATCGTCACCTGTTGCAATTGCACGCTGAATCGGTGCTGCACCGCGCCAGCGTGGTAATAATGAGCCGTGAATATTTAAACAACCATATTTAGGTGTATCGAGCACAGCTTGTGGAAGAATTAAGCCATATGCTGCAACTACCATGACATCAGCGCCTAAAGCAGCAAGTTCTTGTTGAGCTGCCAAGCCTTCTTCAGTTGAAGCTTTGAAGTGAAGCGGTTGATAAACAGGAATATTATGTTCCAGCGCAAGCTGTTTTACAGGAGACGGTGTTAGTTTTTGTCCACGACCTGCTTTACGGTCTGGTTGAGTATAAACCGCGATAATTTCATGGGAAGTTTTTAGTAGAGCCGCCAATGCTGTTGCAGCAAATTCGGGGGTGCCAGCAAAAATAATTTTCACAAATGCAATCCAAAAAAAGTTTAACGCTAGTATACGTGAAAAACGATTGAAGCCCTAAATCGAGGTACAAAGGAGAGCTAAAGCCATAAATAGTGAACAAAAAATTATTCAAAAACTTTTATTGATAAAAAAATGTTATAAAAAAATAAAAAATTATTCATGTAAGTTTTGCTAAATATTGACTGAGTATTATCGTTCTTGGCTTTCCCAATATTATTTGCTTCTATAGAATGGAGAATGATCAAATTATGATGATGAGTCAATATTCCGACTGATCTAACGCTATATCAGTATCATTCAGCCAGAGTGGAAGTCATTTCACTCAAGCACAACTTGTTGGAAACACAAATGCCTGACTATCGTTCAAAAACATCGACACACGGAAGAAATATGGCTGGCGCACGTGGCTTATGGCGTGCAACAGGAATGAAAGATGAAGATTTCGGCAAACCGATTATTGCAGTGGTCAATTCATTTACCCAATTTGTTCCGGGCCACGTCCATCTGAAAGATTTAGGACAGCTTGTCGCGGCAGAAATTCAGGCAGCAGGTGGTGTTGCTAAAGAGTTCAATACAATCGCGGTGGATGACGGTATCGCAATGGGGCATGACGGCATGCTTTATTCATTACCATCACGTGATTTAATTGCGGACTCAGTTGAATATATGGTGAATGCACATTGCGCCGATGCGATGGTGTGTATTTCGAACTGTGACAAAATTACTCCGGGAATGTTGATGGCTGCGATGCGTCTAAATATTCCTGTGGTATTTGTGTCTGGCGGACCAATGGAAGCAGGTAAGGTTAAATTCCGCGGTGATGAAAAAGCAATTGACCTTGTAGATGCTATGGTTGTTGCAGCTGATGACAGCTACACAGACGAAGAAGTTGCAGAATTTGAACGTTCAGCATGTCCAACCTGTGGTTCGTGTTCAGGTATGTTCACTGCGAACTCAATGAACTGTTTAACAGAAGCGCTAGGTTTATCGTTACCGGGCAATGGTTCTATCGTTGCAACGCATGCAAACCGTAAAAAATTATTCTTAAAAGCAGGTCAGCTTATTGTTGAATTGGCCAAACGCTACTATGAGCAAAATGATGCAAGTATTTTGCCTCGTTCAATTGCCACTAAAGCTGCTTTTAAAAATGCGATGACACTTGATATTGCAATGGGTGGTTCAACCAATACAGTTCTTCACTTGTTAGCTGCGGCAAATGAAGCTGAAGTTGATTTTACGATGGACGATATTGATGAATTGTCACGTCGAGTACCAGTGCTTTCAAAAGTAGCACCAGCAAAACAAGATGTACATATGGAAGATGTACATCGTGCAGGCGGTATCATGGCCATTTTAGGCGAGCTTGATCGTGCGAATCTACTTGATGTATCTGTACCAACCGTACATGAAAAAACATTAAAAGATGCATTAGATAAGTGGGATATTATTCGTACTGAAGATCCAGATGTATATGAGTTCTACCGTTCATCTCCGGGTGGTGTTCCAACTCAAGTTGCATTCTCACAAAACCGTTACTACTCAACTTTAGATGGTGACCGTGAAAAGGGTGTGATTCGTAATGCAGAACATGCATTCTCTAAAGATGGTGGTTTAGCTGTTCTTTACGGCAACATTGCGCTTGATGGATGTATTGTAAAAACTGCGGGCGTTGACGAATCTATTTTAAAATTCACAGGTTCAGCACGAGTTTTTGAGAGCCAAGATGCAGCGGTAGAAGCAATTTTAGGCAATGAAATTAAAGCTGGTGATGTGGTTGTTATTCGCTACGAAGGTCCACGTGGTGGTCCGGGTATGCAAGAAATGCTTTACCCAACCAGCTATCTTAAATCGAAAGGTTTAGGAAAAGACTGTGCGTTAGTTACAGATGGCCGTTTCTCTGGTGGTTCATCAGGTCTTTCAATTGGTCACGTTTCGCCAGAAGCTGCTGAAGGCGGTGCGATTGGTTTGGTTGAAGATGGCGATACCATCGAAATTGATATTCCAAACCGTACCATTCACTTGAATATTGATGATGCGACTTTGGCGCACCGTCGTACAGTTCAAGAAGCGAAAGGTTGGCATCCGAAGGAAGAACGTAAACGTAAGGTATCAAAAGCGTTAAAAGTTTATGCAATGCATACCACAAGTGCAGCAAAAGGAGCTGTACGCGTTCTATAAAATATTCAATTTTAATAATTGAGTAGGAAACATGCACCCATTAACACGATGAATTGTTATCATGTTAAGGGTGCATTTTTTATGTCTGGTAAAAAAAATCCGCTTGTAGAAAAAGGTGGTTTCAGATCATTCTATGGGTTTGCCATAAAATGGTGATAAAATCTTCACCTACGCAGAAACTCGCGAAATAACATGACATATTTTCTGCGCGAACTTAGGTAGTCATTTTTCTATCTCGACTACTGTTTCACCTTGCACTATGATCAAAATAACTTTTGATCTCGCTTAGGATTTATTTTTAGAGGCACTACTCATGTCACTGCTACGCCGTTGGTTTGACCCTATCCGATCGAGCTGGTTTTACCAAAAGCCTTCTCGTCAAGCGGTGTTACCCACGGAAAATGGTTTAAGTATTTATTTACGACTTGATGATGTGTATAGCTATCTGGCTGTTCAGCAATTGTCTCAGCTAGATGAAATTTTAAGTGATGAACTTAAACCTTTAAAAATTATTATTTCCCATACGGCTTCTGAACCTCCAAATAGCATGACGCATGAGGAGTGGCAGCATTATTGTTTAAATGATGCCAAAATTTTAGCAAATCAGCACCGGTTTGCTTTTGATGAGTTTCCAGAAATCCCAAGTCCAGAATCTTTAAAACAAGCCGCTGTCATATTAAAAAGAACCCCACTACAAGGTCAGAACTTCTTACATTTACTTGAAGATATCTTTCACATGCTTTGGCAACAGCAATATGGAAAATTGCGTACTCTACATGCCATGGCAGTCAAGCATCAGGTTCCTCAGCATTTTCCAGAACGTATTTTTACGGATGAACCTGTTCGAGCGGCATACTTTGAGTTTGGTGGGCGTAAATATCATGCAGTAGATGATTTATTACGTTTAACCCGACGTTTAAAACAACAAAAGTTACTGACAGGTAATCCGATATTTTTAATTAATCATATCGAATGGCGTGAACATTTGATTAATGATGCTGAGGCGTTAAATGAAATTCAGGCTTTGCATCCTGAACTTGATGTATTTATCGCTTTAGAAGACCCGATGAGCTGGTTGTTGCTTGCCTATATTAAAGAAGAGCTCGCAGACTATTATGATATTCAGCTAAAAGTTTATCCTTTGAGTTATCGGGGCCGAGACTGGTTTGACTGGAGCTTGGCAACACGTGTGTCTAAACGTACCGAGGTTGCTTTTACACCTTTTTGCCGACCTACAGAAGAAAGTACGCTTGGGATGGCAAAGCTTTTCTATAGTGTGCCGGAAAATCAGCAACTTGATACAATTTTCACTATTTTGCAGGCTGTTTGGACGAAAGGAAAAGATCTATCTTTCCAGAAGCATTTCCAACAGTTACAGCAGCAACTGGGTATTGAGCAGTTAACTGAACAGGATATACAGTCGGTTTTAGCGCAAAATGATGCACTTTGCCAAGACAAGCATCAACCTGATTTGCCGGTTTTAGAGTTGCGTATCGATGGGCAAAGCTATGTATTTAATAGCCTGTATCGGGTTTGGATGATTGAAAGTATTTTTAGCAATGTTTTAGAAGAAAAATACAAAACGGCCTCAACTTCTAATTGAGGCCTACTCCTAAAAACAAGAATAGGGCAAAGCCTGTTTTTTCCGTAGCATAACCATGTAGGGAATCGGAGATAAACAGTGACATTTCTAGCAATTATTATTGTGGTGTTTGCCTTCGCGGGCATGATTAAAGGCATGATCGGTTTAGGATTGCCCGCGGTATCGATGGGTTTACTCACCATCGCAATGAGCCCTTTTCAGGCAGCCTCTCTGCTCATTGTCCCTTCAATGGTCACCAACGTCTGGCAGCTTTTTGCTGAAGGGCATGTCTGGGCGTTTATTCGGCGTTTCTGGACATTGCTTGTCGGCATTATAGTAGGTTCAATATGGAGCTTTTTACCTACTTTAAGTCAAAGTCATGGGCATAGTAGTGAAATTTTATTAGGCTGTATGTTGGCCTTATATGGACTCTATGGGCTATGCGTAAAGAGACTTCCACACTTAGGAAAGCATGAAGGTTGGCTATCACCGATTATTGGATATATCGGCGGGGCAGTGACTGTAGCAACAGGCGTCATTATTATTCCAATCGTTCCTTACTTGCAGTCTTTGCATTTAAAACGTGATGAGTTGGTTCAGGCTTTAGGACTAACCTTTACTGTCTCTACCATTTGCCTTGCTGTGTTTTTACACCATAACCCGATGTCAGGGATAACACTGGACTATCGTTTATCTTTCGCTGCGTTGTTAGCTGCGCTCATTGGAATGTGGATCGGTAAAAAAATCCGCTATCGATTGAATGAGCAGATATTTCGCCGTATCTTTTTTATAGGCTTGATGTCATTAGGACTTTATATGATTTTGCATTAAGTCAATTTTTAAGGACGATGCTGCAATAAAAAGTCTGCAAACTGTTGGTAACTACTGGGCAACTGATTGAAACTTTGTGTGGCCAAAAGTAGTTTACGGTTTGCCCATGCGCCTAGCAGTTGAATTGAATGGAAATCATAGTCCGATTGTAGGCGCTGTGCAGCACGGGCAGGCATAATCGCAATTCCCACACCTTTGGCGACTACCTCTGCAATTGCGCCAAAGTTAGGTAAGCGCAACCGATACTGTATGTTAAAACCTAATAATTTGGCTTGGGTTTCAATGGACTGTTGTAAAGAGTGATGTGATTTGAGTCCAATAAAACCATAGCTTAAAGCATCTACTAAATTTAGCTCTTTGTAGTGGGCTAACTCATGTGTCACAGGACAAATCAGAACTAATGGGTCGCTTGCAAACTCTTTAGTTTGCAAATGTCGGGTATTGAAAAAACTCGAAACTAGGCCAAGACTTGCAATCCCTTGGGTTAATGCATCTACAATTTCTGAACTTTCTGCTTCATGCAAATCGATATTCATTTCGGGATGAAGCACTAGATATTGCGGTAATAAGGTAGGTAGATATTCACTTTGAGCAGATGAGTTACACCAAAGTGTTAATGCTTCTGTTGTCGGCTGTCTGAACCGCTGCATTTCGTGTTCGAGTTGATCTTTTTGAGCTAAAAGCTGACGAGCATGTTCTACAAATGCATGTCCAGCTGTAGTGAGTTCTACACCTGTGGTTTGGCGAATAAATAAGGGGGTCTCAAAATACTGTTCAAGTTTTTTTATACGTTCACTCGCCGCTTGAAGTGAAATCGCAGAGCGGTCAGCGCCTTTGGTGAGGCTACCAGTCGAGACAATATGAAGAACCAGCTGTAAATCAAAAAAATCAAAACGCATGATAGGAACGTATTGAAATGCAAAAATTCATCATACTAAATCGGAATGAAAAAAGGCAGCTTGCGCTGCCTTTTAGAATTTAGGTTTTATCTTTTAAACTAAACAGCCAGTTTAAAATAATGGCTGCAAACGTTGCTGTACCAATACCACCTAAATTGAAATTACCGAACAATAATTCAAAGTTTCCAGCACCCAAAATAATGGTTACTGAAGCCACAATCAGATTTTTATTGTTAGAAAAATCGACTTTGTTTTCAATCCAGATTTTTGCACCGGCAATGGTAATTAAGCCAAATACCACAATAGATGCACCTGTAAGGACTGCACTTGGAATGGTACTAATGACAGCGCCAAATTTTGGTGATAGACCTAAGAAAATAGCAAAGATGCCTGCAATCACAAATACAATGGTTGAGTACACACGAGTGACTGCCATCACACCAATGTTTTCACCGTAAGTCGTCATCCCTGGCGCGCCAACACTGCCTGAAAGTGTTGTAGCTAAACCATCAGCGACAAAGGCTTTGCCTAATTGTGGAGTTAGGTTTTCTCCAGTCATTGCACCTACTGCTTTGATATGGCCTAAGTTTTCTGCTACTAAAATCAGTGCAACTGGTGCAATAATTAAAATAGCCTTGGTATCAAAAGTAGGATGTGAAAAGCTTGGAATACCGAACCACGAAGCTTGTGAGATCTGGCTAAAATCGATCGGTTTACCTAAACCTAGACCGTTTGTCGCAATCGCATAGATTACATAAGCCAAGATCAAACCTACCAATAGAAGTAGACGCTGCAATAAGCCTCGTGTAAAAACTGCAATACTGCCCATACAAAGTACAGTAATTAAGGCCATCCACATTTCAAATGCTTGGCCTGCAACGCCTTTAATGGTAACAGGGGCAAGGTTGAGACCAATAATCATCACAATTGCACCAGTCACCACAGGTGGCATAAGTTTTTCAATCCAGCGTGTACCCGTGAGCATGACAATAAAACCGATGAGTGCATAAAAGATACCGCACGCTACGATCCCACCCAACGCAATAGAAAGATTTGGATTGGCCCCTGAACCTGTGATATGCCCCGTAGCTGCTGCAACAACACCAATAAAGGCAAAACTCGATCCTAAATAACTAGGAACACGACCACCCGTAATTAAGAAGAACAGGATGGTACAGATACCTGACATTAAAATAGCAAGGTTAGGGTTAAAGCCCATGAGTAAAGGTGCTAAAACAGTTGCTCCAAACATGGCAAATGCATGCTGGACACCTAAAATAGCACTTTGAACTGGAGGGAGATATTCATTGGTAGAGACCGGTCGATGGTCAACATCACCTTGGTAAGGCTGCCATTTGGGAAACCAGTTGGACATAAAATAAGCTCATTATTCTTTAATTGGTGCAATGATACTCTTTCTTGTAAAAGCATTTAATCTCTTGTATTGAATATGAAAGTGAAAAGTAATTATTTTTTAACGATCGGTATAATTTTATAAATTCTAAATATAAGGAATTAGGTGTTTTTTTCTGATAAAAATTAATTTTATGATTTTTAAAAAAATATTCTAAAAAATGAAAAATCGGGGAAAATTTGAGAAAAACAAGGAATTTTGCAAGTAAAAAGCAGCACATCCGAGATGCACTGCTTTAAGAAAGTGGTTAGTAAAATGAGCTTAGCCTGTATTACGTAAACCAGCAGCAATTCCGGCAATACTTACCATAAGTGCATGGTCAACAGGGGTATGTTCTGCCTGACGTTCAGCAAGATAATCACGGCGGCGTTTCATGAGTTCAGCTTGTAAAAGATGCAAAGGCAGTAAATAAGGTTTACGAACTTGCATAGACTGATCCAAAACTTCATTGTCGCTTAATAGTTTTGATTCATCTTTTAACGTAAGTAAGGTTTCCACAGCATCTTTTAGACGTTGGCGTAACTGATTGCCAAGCACTTTTAAATCTTCATCTTCAGTTAAATGAGACTCGTAGTAGAGTGCAATATTGGCATCGGCTTTAGACAATACCATTTCCAGCATATCAATGAGTGTCTGGAAATAAGGCCATTGCTGAAGCATTTCATCAAGCGTTGCTTTTTGCTGATCGGCAATCACTTCATTAATCGCCGCACCTGTACCTAACCATGCAGGTAACATCAAACGGATTTGTGTCCAAGCAAATACCCATGGAATAGCACGTAAAGATTCGATACCACCACTTACTTTACGTTTTGCCGGGCGTGAACCTAGCGGCAACATTTGTAATTCAAGCTCAGGAGTGACAGTCCGTAAATATTTCACAAAATGCGGGTTTTCACGCACTGTTTGACGATAAACCTTCACAGAATGATCTGTCATACGGTTCATAAGTTCACGCCACTCAGCCTTAGGTTCTGGTGGTGGTAATAATGTCGCTTCAAGCGTTGCTGCGGTATAGATTTCAAGGTTTTGCATGGCAATACCTTCTAGACCGAATTTGAAGCGGATCATTTCACCTTGTTCTGTCACACGAATTGCACCAGAGATTGACCCCGGTGGTTGCGAAAAGAGTGCCTGTTGTGTTGGAGCACCACCACGGCTAATTGAGCCGCCACGACCGTGGAACAGAGTCAACTGTACGCCGTGTTTACGAGCAATTGCAGTCAGCTCTTCTTGAGCACGGTATTGAGCCCAGTTGGCAGACATGAAACCGGCATCTTTTGCTGAATCCGAGTAGCCGATCATGACTTCGTGTTTACCCTGAATATGCTGCTTATACCAATGCATATTAAACAACGTATTCATGGTAGTTGCTGCGCCGTCTAAGTCTTTTAAAGTCTCAAATAAAGGCACTACACGTAAAGGATGCTGAATACCGGCTTCTTTTTGCAATAACAATACAGCTAAAACATCACTTGGATATTCAGCCATAGAAATAATATAAGCCCCTAAAGACTCAGGTGGTTGGTCTGCCAAAGTACGCATGGTTGCAAATACTTCTTGTACATCTGGGTGACCAATCAAACTACCTTCTGGCTCATTAATATACTTCGGTAGTAGCGGGCGTTTGCTTTGGAGTTCCTGAATAAGGAAGTTTTGGCGCGCTTGCTCAGTCCATGACTCAAAATTACCTAAACCTAAATACTCAGTAATGGCTGAAATGGCTTGGCGATGACGGCCTGATTCTTGGCGAATATCGAGCTTAAGCAGTTCAATACCAAAACAGTTCACACGGTAGATAAAGTCGAGTAGTTGACCATTCGCGATTTCAGGTAGATTACTGTCAATTAGAGAGCGATAGCACAGCAATAATGGTTGTAACAGTTCATCTTTGCTTTTAATGACATTGCTGTCATCTGCTTCTAAGCCTTGTAGGCGCTGAGCTAACCAATGACGAGTTGCTTTTAAACGCTCACGTGTTGCACGTAAATACTCACGATAAGGCTCTGGATGAGGGCTACCAATGGCTTCAACCATTTCTTCGGAACAAGACTGAATTGATAGTTCCCAACGTAAGTTTTCGATATCTCTTAGATAGAGGTCGGCAGCTTGCCAGCGTGATAACCACAATACTTCTTGGGTAATTTGATGAGTAACGTTCGGGTTACCATCACGGTCTCCACCCATCCAAGATGCAAAACGAACCGGAGCAATATGAAGTGGTAAGTTTTGTTGGCAATTGTCTTGGACCAGTTCATTTAGTTCACGGATAAATTTAGGAACAGCATTCCAAAGCGTTTGCTCAATTGTGGCAAAGCCCCATTTTGCTTCATCTACCGGGGTCGGGCGGTGCTGCCTGATTTCATCTGTTTGCCAAGCCGAACTAATTTGTTGTTTTAAATTGGCAAGAGCATTTTGTCGTTCACGCGGAGTAAGTTTTTGCTGATCAAGTTGTGATAGACAAGCATTGATATCGTCATATTTTTGAATCAGTGTACGACGACTCACTTCTGTTGGATGCGCCGTAAGTACCAATTCAATCTTAAGATCACAAATTTGCTGGAACAGTTTTTCCGTCGAAATATTTTTATCTTTAAACTTTTTAAATAAGTGAACAAGGGGATTCGGGGAGTTTGCATCTGGATCAAACTCTGCCTGTCTGCGGCTACGTACCACATGATATTGCTCAGCAATATTGGCAAAATTGAGGAAGTGAGAAAAAGCGCGGGTAAGAGGCAATAGCTCTTCATCGGGCAATTCTAAAAATAATTGTTCTAATTGCTTTTCGGCTTCAGCTTGACCATCACGTGCACCTTTGGCAAGAGCACGGATTTGCTCGATCTGATTAAACAGTTCTTGTCCTGCATGCTGTTTTAGGGTTTCACCTAATAAATTGCCAAGTAAGCGGACATCCTCACGCAGTGGCGCATCGATTTGCTGAACCATGCTATTTTCTCCTGTTCTTATTCTTTTCGAATATAGCGCGATTAACGAACATTCCAAGCTTTGAGCGTAAGAAAATGTGAATTTTTGCTTAAAAAATAACATTTAAATCGCTTATAACGCTTTAAAAGTCGACATGCACCGGTTGCAAATTTTGACAATCGGACTTTGGTTTAATGCCGATATTTGAGTAGAAATAAATCAATAGCATCCCGAATAAACCGATCTATCTCTTGAGCATTCGGTACAGGAATAATTCTAAGTAGAACCTTGTGATGGCGTACACCAAGCAATAAGGTCAAAAGCAGCTCTGTTTGATATAGCGGATCATCGGCTTGAATAAAACCTAATTGAGCAGCTTTTTGAAAAAACTCAACTAACTGATTTTGCAGACGGGTATGGGATGCATTAAAAAACTGTAGGGCAAGTGGACTTTGCTCTGCTGCAAGTTCAAATAATACATGCTCGAGTTTAAGTGCTTCGGGGGAATAAATAATCTGCAAGGCACGTGAACACACCATATAAAGTGTTTGATAAAAGTCTGCCGATGCATCTAATTCAAATGGTTTAGTGCCTAGAGTCTCTTCACAAGTTTCTGTAATGGCACAGATAAACAGGTTTGCTTTGTCTTGAAAGTGATTATAAACCGTGAGTTTAGTAACGCCCGCTTCCTGTGCAATCAGGTTCATGCTGGTACCGTGATAACCGGACTTTAAAAAAATAGCTTTAGCGGCCTGTAAGATACGAGCACGCTTTTCCAGATCTTTGGGGCGACCACTTTGATTAACTGTTTGCACGAAACCCTCTAATAAAACTATATAAAAATAAATACTTATAAGTTTTTCTTTAATTAATGTACCGTCGGGTATATTAATTAAAAAACAAACAAACTATGATGCAAATATATTGTGCCTTAAAAAACCAGTTTGAATAAGAGCGATAAGATATGAATCTGTTAAAACCTCTCATCATGAGTATGATGATTGTTTGCATGGTCACATTAACGGGGTGTAGTAAAGAGGCTCCCAAAACAGAAGAAATACCCTATGTGATGGTGACCCAGCCTTCAACCACACTTCACGAACAAAAAAGCTATGCTGGAGATGTACAGGCTCGACAACAAACTGCCTTGGCATTTCGGGTGGGTGGACAAGTTACGGCTCGCTATGTCGATGTAGGCGACCGAGTTAGAGTTGGGCAAGTATTAGCAAAACTCGATGTGGCAGATGCACAGCTACAATTAAATGCTGCTAAAGCTCAGCTAGACAATGCACAGGCAGCAGCAAAAACAGCCTCAGATGAGCTTAAACGTTTTCAACAATTATTACCCATAAATGCCGTGAGCCGTTCGCAATACGATACGGTAAAAAATCAATATGATGCGGCTCAGGCAGCATTACAACAAGCTCGTTCTAATTATGAAGTCTCTGCCAACCAGACTGGTTATAACCAACTTGTTTCTAATAAAAACGGGGTGATTACAGCGCGTAATATTGAAATTGGACAGGTGGTTGCAGCAGGGCAAGCGGCTTATCAACTGGCAATTGATGGAGAGCGTGAAGTGGTCATCGGCGTACCGGAACAAGCAGTTAGCGAGATTAAAGTTGGCCAAGCGGCATGGATAACTTTGTGGTCTAAACCGAACGAACGATTTGCCGGATATGTACGCGAAGTTTCTCCAGCTGCTGACCAGTCCCGTACGTTCACAGTTAAGGTAGCACTCAAAGAAGGTCAGTCTGCTATTCAGCTTGGACAAAGTGCACGCGTATTTTTTAGTTCGACTCAAACTAATGTCATGAGTGTGCCACTTTCGAGTGTATCTGCAACAGATAACCAACCTTATGTATGGGTGGTGAATGCGAATCAGACCTTACGTAAAGTGCCTGTAACGATTGGTGCTTATGGCAGAGATAGCGTGCCGGTATTATCGGGTTTAACACCAAATGATTGGGTTGTGATTGGTGGTGTGCACTTGCTGCGCGATAAACAGAAGATTCACCCCATTGATCGTGAAAATCGTGCAGTGAAAATTCAGGGAGCCAAATAATCATGAAATTTAATCTCTCTGAATGGGCACTGAACAATAAAGGTATTGTCCTTTATTTCATGCTCTTGCTCGGCATTATTGGTGCAATTTCTTATTCAAAACTCTCACAAAGTGAAGATCCGCCATTTACCTTTAAAGTCATGGTCGTACAAACCTACTGGCCAGGCGCGACAGCCAAAGAAGTTTCTACTTTAGTTACGGACCGTATCGAAAAGGAACTGATGACCACAGGTCAGTATGACAAGATTATGGCGTATTCCCGTCCAGGCGAGTCGATGGTGACTTTTGTTGCTAAAGATTCTCTCACTTCTGCGCAGATTCCTGATGTTTGGTACAACGTTCGGAAGAAGGTCAATGACATTCGCCATGAACTCCCAAGTGGGGTGCAAGGTCCATTTTTTAATGATGAATTTGGCGATACCTTCGGTAATATTTATGTACTGACAGGCAAAGACTTTGACTATGCGCTTTTGAAAGAATATGCCGATCGTTTGCAATTACAACTACAGAGAGTCAAAGATGTAGGCAAAGTTGAGCTAATTGGGCTGCAAGATCAGAAAATCTGGATTGAAATTTCAAACACTAAAGCCGTTCAGCTCGGGATTCCTGTTTCTGCCATACAAGAAGCCCTACAAAAGCAAAATAGCATGGCAAGTGCAGGCTTTTTTGAAACTGGAACGGATCGTATTCAAATTCGAGTAAGTGGCCAATTACAAAGCGTAGAGGACATTAAAAAAATGCCTTTACTGGTAGGCGATAAAACTATTCAGCTTGGTGACGTTGCTGATGTCTACCGTGGTTTTAGCCAACCTGCTCAGCCGCGTATGCGTTTTATGGGTGACAATGGTATTGGTATTGCCGTATCTATGCGTAAAGGCGGCGATATTATTGCCTTAGGTAAAAATCTGGAAACTGAATTTGCCCAACTGCAAAAAACATTACCTCTAGGCATGAAATTGCAGAAAGTTTCTGACCAACCTGTAGCGGTACAACGCAGTATCCATGAGTTTGTCAAAGTACTTGCTGAAGCAGTCATTATTGTCTTGTTAGTGAGCTTTTTCTCATTAGGTTTCCGGACGGGTTTAGTTGTCGCTTTTTCCATTCCTTTGGTTTTAGCAATGACTTTTGCTGGCATGAATTTATTTGATGTCGGGCTGCACAAGATTTCGCTTGGTGCCCTAATTCTAGCTTTGGGCCTGCTTGTAGACGATGCCATTATTGCGGTCGAGATGATGGCCATTAAGATGGAGCAAGGGTATAGCCGAATTAAGGCCGCCGGATTTGCGTGGAAAACAACAGCATTTCCGATGTTGACGGGGACATTAATTACCGCCGCAGGCTTTTTACCTATTGCTACGGCTCAGTCCAGTACAGGTGAATACACACGCTCTATCTTTCAGGTCGTGACGATTGCTTTATTGGTGTCGTGGGTTGCCGCAGTTTTATTTGTACCTTATTTGGGTGAAAAACTACTACCTGATTTTACCAAGACCGGTCATCAAGCACCTTGGTATGTCCGTTTATGGGCAAGAATAACTAAAAAACCGCAACCGCAAACTGTGGCCATTTCACAGGACCACCATTACGATCCTTATCAATCGAGTTTCTATTTACGTTTTCGGAAAATGGTCGAGTTTTGTGTGACCTACCGTAAAACCGTGATTGCAACAACGGTGGGGATTTTTGTGCTGTCTGTACTCATGTTTAAGATGGTGCCACAGCAGTTTTTCCCGCCTTCAAACCGCGCTGAAATTTTAGTCGATTTAAAACTCGAAGAAGGCGCATCGTTAACCGCTACAGAGCAAGCGGTGAAAAAGGTTGAACAATTCCTGTCTAAACAAAAAGGCATTGATAATTATGTAGCCTATGTCGGTACAGGTTCACCACGTTTTTATTTACCTCTAGACCAGCAATTACCGCAAGCCAGCTTTGCGCAGTTTGTTGTTTTGGCATCATCGCTTGATGATCGTGATGAAATTCGCCGTTCTTTAGAAACCCAAATTAAGCAGTTACTCCCACAAGTCCGTACTCGTGTGTCATTACTCGAAAATGGCCCACCTGTTGGTTATCCATTGCAATATCGCGTGTCAGGTGAAGATTTAAATCTGGTACGTAAAGAAGCACAGCAGGTTGCTAGGGTAATTAGTGAAAACCCGAATACCACCAATGTGCATTTGGATTGGGGCGAGCCAAGTAAGATTATTTCCATTCAAATTGATCAAGACCGTGCGCGACAAATGGGTGTGTCCAGTCTCGATTTAGCTAACTTCTTGAACGCCTCAATTACAGGTAGCGCAATTGAACAGTATCGTGAAAAGCGTGAGCTGATCGAAATCCGATTACGTGGTGATAAAGCTGAGCGCGTTGAAGTAGCTTCACTGGCGAGCCTTGCAGTACCAACAGCGAATGGAACAACTGTGCCTCTAGCCCAGATTGCGAAAATTGAATACAAATTTGAAGATGGTCTGATTTGGCACCGTAATCGATTACCGACAATTACTGTTCGTGCAGATATTCGTACCAATTTACAGCCAGCTACCGTTGTTGGAGAGTTAGCTGAAACAATGGACAAGTTACGCGCTGAGCTGCCAAGTGGCTACCTCATTGAAGTGGGGGGAACAGTGGAAGAGTCGGCACGCGGACAAAGTTCGGTCAATGCCGGTATGCCACTCTTTTTGGCAGTGGTCATGACATTACTCATGATTCAGCTGAAGAGTTTGTCTCGGGCAACAATTGTATTTTTGACTGCACCATTAGGCTTAATTGGCGTTGTTTTATTCTTACTTTTGTTTAATAAACCATTTGGTTTTGTTGCCATGCTAGGAACCATCGCCTTATCTGGCATGATTATGCGTAACTCACTTATTCTGATTGATCAGATTGAACAAGACAGACAGGCAGGGCATCCAACGTGGGAAGCAATTATTGATGCAACTGTACGCCGCTTCCGTCCGATCATTCTCACGGCATTAGCAGCCGTACTCGCCATGATCCCTCTTTCGCGGAGTATTTTCTTCGGTCCAATGGCTGTTGCGATTATGGGCGGACTCATTGTTGCTACCTTGCTGACATTATTTTTCTTACCTGCATTGTATGCAGCGTGGTTTAAGGTGAAAAAAACAGCATAAAATACATAAATTTTTTGTGAATAAAGGTGCGAAATATTGAAAAGTCCAATATAGTAGCACCTGTCTTTACACAAAAAATACAGGATTATTTCGCTGCATAAAAAATAGGCATAATGCAGTGAATTGAGGTGAAATACAGATGGGGCAAGACCATATCGAACAGCATCGCCGTTATATTGTAATTTCTTATGCGTTCATGTTTCTTGCATTGTTTACGGTTATTTTTGCGGCCTTTGCTTATCTGGTCGCTCGTAAAGTAGCTGTTGTGGATGATGCGGAAGTTTGGATTCATGCTCATGCGCTATGGATTATGCGCAATGGTATTCTATTCCTCCTCATGTCAGTTTTTGCTGTGGTCTGGTTTATTCCTCTCTTCTTTTTTGCATGGGATAGCAACCTTTGGGTAACGGCTTCAACAGTTGCTGGTGTAGTTTTTAGTGCTATTGCTTGGTTATTTTTATTAAATGCATGGTTAAAAGGCTTGTCTAAATATTTAAAAAATAAGGCAGTTTTTTAATATATCTGTTTTTTGAAAGTTTTCCCCTTGTAAATTCGGCTAAAGCCCCCCATTTAGTCGGCAATAGAGTATTGATAAAATTTCCGTGAGGAGCACCGCCAAACATGGCTAAACGTGATTATTATGAGGTTTTAGGCGTTTCAAAAACCGCAAGTGATGATGAGATCAAAAAAGCCTATCGTAAATTGGCGATGAAATATCATCCTGACAGAAACCCTGACAATGCCGAGGCTGAAGAAAAATTTAAAGAAGCTTCTGAAGCTTATGAGATTTTATCGGACAGCGAAAAACGCAGCATGTATGACCGTATGGGACATAATGCGTTTGAAGGCGGCTTTGGTGGCGCTGGTGGTGGCTTTGGCGGTTTCAGTGCAGAAGATATTTTTAGCCAGTTCGGTGATATCTTTGGTGGAGCGTTTGGTGGCGGCGGACGTCAGCAACGCCAACGTCGCGGTTCAGATTTACGCTATGTAATGGAACTTACCCTTGAGGAAGCTGTAAAAGGGGTTAAAAAAACAATTACCTTTACTGCTCCAGCACCATGTGATGTGTGTGATGGTAAAGGCTCTAAAAATCCAAAAGATGTAGAAACTTGTAAAACTTGTCACGGTTCAGGACAAGTGCGTATGCAGCAAGGTTTCTTCTCTGTACAACAAACTTGTGGCACATGTCGTGGCCAAGGCAAAATTATTAAAAACCCATGCCATGCATGTCATGGTTCAGGTGTAGCAGATCGTCAGCAAACATTAGAAGTGACGATTCCAGCGGGTGTGGACAATGGTGACCGCGTTCGTTTAAGTGGTAAAGGCGAGGCTATTCGTGATGGTCAAGCTGGTGACTTATACGTTGAAGTGGTTGTTCGTGAACACGAAATTTTCCAACGTGATGGTGCCGACTTATATATGGACGTACCAGTAAGCATTGCTGATGCTGCACTTGGTAAAGAAATTGAAATTCCGACTTTGGAAGGCCGAGTTAGCTTGAAGATTCCTGAGGGAACTCAAACAGGTAAATTATTCCGTTTACGTGGTAAAGGTGTGCGCCCTGTACGTAGCAGTATGGTGGGTGATTTACTTTGCCGTATCGTGGTAGAAACACCGGTTAACCTAACCTCTCGTCAACGTGAATTACTTAAAGAATTACAAGCATCTTTCGATGGTGAAGACAGTGCGTCTTCACCAAAGAAAAAATCTTTCTTTGATCGCTTATTCGATTAATGATTGATTAGATCAGAAATTAAAAAGAAGGCGGATATTGATAAAATATCCGCCTTTTTATTGCGCTGATTCATCTTATTATTTTTATTTTGCTTTAAAGAAAATGACTAGTAATTATTCTGTAGGATGAGCGACATCAATATCATCAACACTTACGTTGAGTTCACTTGATACAACTGGAGCCACTATAGCTTCGACAGTAGCTTGAGGAGCTGGTTGTATAGCTGCTTTTACTGTTTCTTCAGTTTTTTCTTCAATGATTGGATCAATATCTTCAACTTTAACCTCAGCAGTAGCATCGCTTGTTTGAGCTGTAGGTGTTGCTGCTTGAGTATTTACGTTTGTTGTAATACGTGCTTTAGATAAGCTCTCTAATGTTTCTCCGGGCTGGATTGCAGGCTCTGCAAATGCCACTGAACTTATTATCCCCATAATGGCGATTAGGCCAATAATTTTCGAATGCATGCTGAACTCCTTATAGTCATCTTTTTTTCATTCGTGGCTCAGTAGTGTGCAGATCAATTCTTTAACTTTTGTGAAAACAGATTAAATTCCGGTTCCCTTTAAAAAATATTTTTTACTTTTTATCGTGAGCAAAGAGTTTTGATATAGTAAGCCAATTACGTAAAACAGAAGATTGGGAAGGATTATGTCAGCAGCTCCACGCATTGGTATTTTGGGTGCAGGCGGCCGTATGGGTCGTACACTTATTCAGGCAGTTCAACAAGCAGGCTATCAATTGGCTGCGGCAGTAGAGCGTCCAGAAAGTAGTTTGGTCGGCACAGATGCTGGTGAACTTGCAGGAATTGGTTCAGTGGGTGTGAAGGTTTCAGGAAGCTTGGCTGATGTACTTAAAGATTGCGATGTAATCATTGATTTTACTGCACCAGCTGCAACCGCCCAGCATTTAAAGCTATGTCGTGAAGCTGGCGTGGCTATGGTGATTGGCACCACAGGGATGTCTGATGAGCAAAAGGCTGAATTGGATGAAGCAGCAACGCATACACCTGTTGTATATGCTGCGAACTACTCTGTTGGCGTAAATGTATCAATCAAGTTACTTGAGCTTGCAGCAAAAGTATTTGGCGATACAGTAGATATTGAAGTAATTGAAGCTCACCACCGTCATAAAGTAGATGCACCATCTGGTACTGCATTAATGATGGGTGAAGCAATTGCGGATACGTTAGGCCGTAACTTAAAAGAAGTTGCTGTTTATGGTCGTGAAGGGCATACCGGTCCACGTGATCGTCAAACCATTGGTTTCGAAACCATCCGTGGTGGCGATATTGTAGGGGAACATACGGTCATGTTTATTGGTGAGGGTGAGCGTGTTGAAGTGACTCACAAAGCCACTAACCGTATGAACTTTGCTGCTGGTGCAGTACGAGCTGCTGCATGGGTTGTGGGCCGTGAAGCGCGTAAATATGACATGAAAGATGTTTTAGGGTTGAACGACGTACAGGTGTAAACCATCTGTACACTTCCCATATGTGGCGAGAAAAACAAGATAGAGCAGAACATGAATAAAAAACAAATTGCTTTGACCACTCTTCTTTGCTTAAGCAGCCTCTATACAGGGGCTGCCTCTACAGACAAGGCGAAACTCAGCCTAGACCGTAATCATATTAAAGTGTGGACCTATCAAAAAGCAGATAACCCAGTCTTTCAATATAAAGCGGAAACAACGTTTGATGTACCCCTTGAACGCGCTGTGGCGGTAATTTTAGATGTAGATCGTGCAGCTCAATGGGTGCCTTATATGGGCAAGGTCCAAATGCTTTCTCAGGATGAAAAGAAAGGCGAATTTACTTTATATATGGTGTTAGATTTTCCTTTTCCGCTAAAAGATCGCGATGTAGTGGTTAAAGGAAAAATGAGTAAAGCAGCCAATGGCCTAATTACTATTAAAAATACGGCAGTTAATAGTAACTATCCGATACAACCCGATGTCGTGCGCCTAACACGCTATGAAGGGGACTGGACATTTCAGAAACTTGCCAATAATAAAGTCAAAGTCACCACTAGTGGCTATGCTGATCCAGCGGGTGCAATTCCGTTGAGCTTCGTCAATATGTTTGTTCAACAGCAACCTTATCAGATGCTGCTTAAAATGAAACGGGAAGTAATGAACCCGATTTATGAGCAACCTAAGTTGCCGGAAATTTTAAAATAAATAAGCTAAAAAAAGCGCCTGATCTCAGGCGCTTTTTTTATCAATCTGAACATTGTTGTAAGGTTTGAGCGGGGCTGCTTTCTCGTTTGATTTGGAATAAAACTAATAACAAACCTAATCCCGCCAGTAAGGCACCCGCAAAAGATACTGCACTATAACCCCAACCTAAATCGAGTACTAATGCACCTGCAGCAGCGCCTACTGCATTACCTAAGTTAAACGCACCAATATTCACTGAAGAGGCAAGCCCTGGAGCTTCGTGAGCAACTGACATGACACGCATTTGTAATGGCGGTACTAAAGCAAAGGTTGCTGCACCCCATATCACCAACGCAATGGCTGCTCCAATCTGGCTTTGAGCAAGGATTGGGAAAGTTACCATCATCACAATCAACAGTACCAAGAAACCAATCAGAGTTTTGTTGATGGACAAGTCTGCAAAACGGCCGCCTAAATGGTTACCAATCGAGAAACCGACACCAATCAGCACCAACATGAACGTAATGAAGGTCGGTGAAGCATGTGTAAACTCAGTCAAACTTGGCGCAATATAGGTGTAGAGCGTAAACATTGCACCTGCACCGAGTACGGTAGTGAGTAATGCAAGAACCACAGGGGTACGCGTTAATACTTTTAACTCGGCCTTCACGTTTGGTTTTTGGGCAACCATACCTTGCGGTAATGCTTTCCACAAAGCGAGCATAGTAATAATGCCGAGCACGGAAATCGCAAGGAAAGACATACGCCAGCCAATGTTTTGCCCAACCCATGTTGCTAAAGGCACACCACCAATATTAGCAATGGTTAAGCCCATAAACATGGTTGCCACAGCACTAGCCTGTTTATGCGCTGGGACAATACTCGCTGCCACAACAGAACCAATCCCGAAGAAGGCACCGTGGTTCAGGCTTGTAATGAGACGTGCACCTAATAAGCTCATATAATTTGGCGAAAATGCTGCAATCAGGTTACCGACCGTAAAGATCGCCATCAAAAAAATAAGCGCATTACGTCGTGCAAAACCACCAAACCACAGGGTCATAAACGGTGCACCTAGCATTACGCCAAGTGCATAGCCTGTAATTAACATACCGGCTGTTGGAATTGAAATCCCTAAATCATTAGCGATGTTCGGAAGTAACCCCATTGGGGAAAATTCCGTGGTGCCAATGGCAAAGGCACCAATTGCCAATGCCAATAACGAGAACGCCGTATTTGATTGAGTGTTCATGAGTTTAGTCCCAAACTGGTGCCCATGGCTCTGGGCTAACTTCACGACTGTTACGATCAAGTTCGGCAATCATTTGCATTTCAGCCGCAGTTAACTCGATATCCTGTGCTTTTAAATTACTAATCAGGTTTTCACGTTTAGTCGAAGATGGAATGACTGCAAAACCACGCTGCAATGCCCATGCTAATGCAATTTGCGCTGTCGTTGCTTTATGAGCTGCTGCAATCTCCGCTAAAACAGGGTCTTGAAGCACTTTTCCGTATGCAAGCGTCATGTATGAAGTGACATCAATATTCTTCTCTTGTAAGAAATTCACAAGTTTATGGTTTTGAAGATAAGGACTCAGCTCAATCTGGTTCGTTGCAATATGCTCTACACCAATTGTGTCAATTGCTTGTTGGGTAAGTGCAATATTGAAGTTTGAAATACCAATTTGTTTGGTTAAGCCTTGTTGTTTTGCTTCAAGTAAAAGCTGCATGATTTCAGGAATTGAAACGCCTAAATCTGGTGCTGGCCAGTGAATCAAAGTTAAATCGACATGGTCAGTACGAAGCTTTTGTAAGCTCTCTTTTAAGCTTGGAATAAACTTCTCTTGAGCAAAATTATCTACCCAGATTTTTGTAGTTAAAAACAAGTCCTGACGTGATACGCCACTTTCAGCAATCGCTTGACCAATTGCCGCTTCATTTTCATAGATTTGAGCAGTATCAATTGCACGATAACCGACATCTAGCGCATTTTTAACAGAATCAATCACAGCTTGTTCTTTAAGGCGGAAAGTTCCTAGACCAAAACGTGGGATATTCATGTATTCACCTGAAATTAAATAATTGTTTAACTTGAGGTGCATTTTGCTTTTTTTATTGTTGCGAAAAAATAGATGAATAGGGTGTGTTGACACTTT
>NZ_JAVIMT010000062.1:0-47683 GCF_031196675.1 Acinetobacter sp. 148
ATTCCATGCTACATCGTTAACGCTACCTGTTGGACCATCTGCTTTAAATTTGGTGTTATCAAGAATCGTTATGTCGCTGGTACCATCAAATAACTCATTATTAATTCGTCGTGCATTCTGCAATCTTGTTGCTGAAGCCGCATTACCTGAGATGCTTGAATCTGTATATGCAATCTGCTTTTTTATTGTCCAAGTATCACTTTTATAATCAGCCTGAAAGTGATGTAAACTTTGACCAGTTTTGCTAAAAACAAGAGCATTTTTCAGTCCTCCAGAAGCATCAGTCCACCCATTAAGAGTCAAATAATCACAAAAAAAACTACTATTACTATTTGAATCTAAAGTCCCAAAAAAAGCTTGTATAGCTTGCGACAATTCGCTTGGTTTTAATGTTCGATTATCTTTAGTTTGAAGACCGACTGCGTTGGCAGTTTTATCAAGTTTGTTATCTTGTAAATTTTTACCCTGCTTTGCTGAAAGAGGTTTAGCTGGATCATTCGTCACTAAGTTATCAATGATCTCATCACGAGGTACATAGTTATCATCGACCCAACCTTGAGTCGCATAGATTAGCGTGTCATCTAACATGACATTAACAATTTCAGCGTCCTGAATATTGATTGTGAATCGAAGATGGTACTCTCGAACTGAGTTAGCCTCCTTAAATACAGGGGCTACTGCACCATGCGAAATCAGTGTTTTCCCGTCAATAATTAAGCCAATTTCACGGATATAGAAGCTACCAACAATTGAAGGCAAAATCGCTTCAACCTCAATAAAATTGTTAATCGTTGGGTGCTTCTCATATTTATTTACCCCTTGCCGATACACCTCTTTAACTAATGTTGTTCGAGTTTTATCGGGGGTCGGTGAAGAACCGTTACCATCACCAAAAGCGACATGTGTAATGTTGAGCTTTGTATTTGTAGCAATCGCATTTGCAATTGCTGCGTCTCCGGCATTTGTCGTTACGTTATAGTATGGACTGCTCATTTATTGATAACCCTGTGGCATGCACTCGATTGTCACTGCATCTTGCAATGCAATCGCTGTATTGATGTATAAGACTGGATTTGATGATATTTGGACGTTAGAGACGTGACGGGTTGCAGCTTTGGAGTCTTCGACTAAGCGGTTCACTTCGTGATAAGTTTCTTCAGATAATTCCTTACCCACGAGATCTAACTCGAGTGCAAATGTTCCCGGTCTACCCGGAGGGTCCATTTGGAACCATTCGATTAATTTCACTTCAAAGCCGAATGGTTCTAATGACCTTTTGATGGCTGCGGGTGTGCCTTTAATCTTATGCTGGGAAATCGCTTGGTTGATGATGTGGCGTTTTAATGCATCTGGCCATTCATCACGCCAATAATTTACTTGGCGTTCCCAAGCTAGATATGCGAGAAAATCAGATGGGGCATGATCAATGTCTTTGGCAAGTTTAATCGATGGCAAATTAAAAGCATCCGCCCCCACCTCAGCCAGCTTTTTTTCTAAATCTGTTGCATTCGGAGGTAATAGAGACTTCATTATTCAGTCCCTCCAATTTGTACGTCGGTGGATGTACAAAAGGCATGTTGGGCTTTGCTGATAACAATATCTGAAGTTGGATTTAGAATTTCTACCCGGCTAACACCATCCACATGTAATGCAGCATAAATGGCCGACAATCGAATCGATTGACCAATCTTTTTTGAATTTTTAATGTATTTCTGCAAACGTTCTTGTGCTACGGATAACAACATGACGTTTTCTGCAGTTTGTGAAATATAAAGCCGGGCTTGGATTTGATATGTTACGGGTGTGCTGCTATGTACAGTCGGACGGTCACCAACGGGACGAACGTCATCCGGATCTAAAGCTTTCTGTACGATATCGACTAGTTCAGGTGCTGCGGAAAAGTCCTCACTATCATGCTGAGTAATATAGACATCTAAAAAGCATGGATTATCTTCGTGTGAAATAATCGAAGCGTCAGCTACACGGCCATCGGCTGATTTAGAAAAGAATTTATAGGCATTGGTTGCCCCAGCAGTATTGAACCCAGACAACGAGAGTAAACAACGTTCTTTTAAATCCTCATCACTTTCCATCACAGCAGATGTGGGCGGGACAGTATTAGGATTTGCCGGAGTAATAACGAGACGAGTAACTCCGTAATAACTTACTGCAATGTGATCAAGATCAGATCCAGTACTGAAGGCCAATAATAATGCCCGGGCATCCTGATTTCTCTGATTAGACATCAACAATTCAAGATAAGCATTTTCTTGTAAAATTTTGGTCACAGGCTCTGATTCACGTGTTAATACTTCAGTCCAGTACGGCTGCTCGTCAGGTGGATATAAAGAAATAAATCGAGCTTTTCGCTTTGCCAAAATCTGTTCGTAATCCAGAACTTTAATGAGGTCTGGTGGTGGCAACTGAGAAAAATCAACAACGCTCATGCAGCTGCTCCTAATGTCAATCCAAGTGATAAATTCACAGGCTGATTTTGTTGAACCAGATCCGCATCAAGGCCGATTTGCATACGTGAGCCTTCAATACTGAAGATATTGATCTGATTGATATTGATACGGGGTTCCCAGCGCAAAAGTGCCGAATAGATTGCGCTGTAACATTTCAAAATAAGGACGTCGTTTATTGGCTGGTCGATGAGTTCATAGAGCAATGAGCCATATTCACGACGCATGAGTCTACTCCCAATTGGGGTAGTCAAAATATCGGTGATAGACTGGCGAATTGACTCCAGCTCATCAGTGATTCGTAGTCCAATTACTCGGTTCATTGTCATGGCACTGGCCCTCCAGATGTCTCTCCACCACCCTTAACACCAATATGTTTGTGATTGCTTAGGCTAATATTTCCAGCTTTTACATCTGCTTGGGATGTAATGTCCTGAGTCGTAGATAAGGAACCATTGATCGTTGTATTACCGTTTAATGTGATCCCACCTGAAGCGTTAATCTCGACTTTACCGCCATCAGTTAAAGTTGCTTTGAGTACATGAGATGAGGTGTCATATTGAATGACCGTGCCATCTGAAAATTTGCGCAATTTGATATTTTCAGACTGAGCTGGTGCTGGATTGTCTTCGCTGTAAATTCCAAACAGCACGAGCCCTTGCGCTAATTCCCCTGAAGGAGAAAACACAATGCAACGCTCCCCCGGAGACGGTGGATCCCAAGACGAGTCGGTCCCTGCTCTAATGTTGAGCCAGTTCAATTGGGCTGTTTTAATATCGCCTAGATTGACTGTGCACAGAGCCTTTTCAAGATCGACCGTATCGATTGAACCGAATCTGACAATGTTTTCTAAACGACGAATAATTTCTGAAATGTTCATGCTGCAATCGTGTTGCAGCATGATTAGAAATGCATGTGGTGGGAGTTGTAATTGAGGGTATTACAACTTGTTTGAGAAGTGATTTAAGACATCATTTTCAATAATTTCGATATCTGCTGATGTAAAGCCGAGTAATTCACGCGAAGGATATTTTACAACTGGACTATTCTTAGTTCTTCTTACACGGTCTTTTAAGCCCATTTGATGGACTTGGGCAATAAAAGCAACATTACCCAAAAAACCCACCGAAATACCTTGTGATTCTTGCTTAACCTTCATGAACCGAGCCATTTTAATCCGGTTAAACATTTTATTTTTAATACGCCCTTTCTTATCCCGGAGCTTCTGATTTTTTCTTGGGACGTATGAGCTGCCATCGGGATTTTGTTGTTTGGTAATCCGGGCACTTTGGCTTTGCCGTAATTTACGGCCTATATCCATGCTGAGTTTACGTTTTTCTTTATCACTCAGTTGATTAAGTAAAATCCCTAAATGATCAAGTAAAGTTTTCATCTCAGCCATCTTTATTTCCTAACAGGTAGCGGCATTGCTAAAGCAAAGCTATCTGGACTTTCAACGGACATCCATTGTGCTAAAACGTCACCTGTCGCTTGATCGATCAAACTTACTTCCTGCGCTTGTTCTGTTTGAGTTGCTTGGGGTTCAAGAGGATGATCGATGGTTATAGTGCCGTCTGGTGCACGTTTAACGATGACACGCTCAGTCAGTGGAATAGTAATGGCCAAATCGACTTTATCGTTAGCCAGCAAATCTGCCTCAAAACGAACCCCCTCTTTAACCCGGTCTAAATTCGCCAAAAGCTCAGACTGATTTACCCGGAGCCAATCGAATAAAGGTATGGCCACAGAATCAAGATCACCAGCGTAATCAGTCAAAATGATATTTGCGAAATATGAAAACTCATAAGAAAGCCCCGAAGCAAAGGTGCATTTCAATGCACCCTGGTCGGCAAAGATTTGCAGTCGGTCTGGATCTCGTCGTAACTCAATCACTGCATTCATCAAATGAGCACGAAGGTCATTTAATTTTTTCATGCTGCTTTTTTAACTCCGTAAATCGGCTCGAGGTGATCAAACTCTTTTTGGAATTTAGCTTGATAGCCTAATTTCTTATAATTCGGCCCGTTATAAAGAGTAAAAACAGCATCCCAGTCCTGTTTCTTTAACGCCTCGAGCAAACCCGGTTTCCATTCGATAAAGCGAATAAATGCTTCAAGCTGAAGAGATTCACTGGCCTGCATTTGTGCTACAAAATCTTGTACTGAGTCATAACCCAAATCTTTCCAGTTCTCACCCATGATTTGAAATTGACCCCAAGACGTAGACATAAGTGCCGAATCTTCATGGATCTGTTTTGCTAATGCTAAACGGACATGTTCCGCTTCATTACCCTGATACCCACCCGGCTTTGTATTCACTAAATTTGGCACCAATTTCATTTGGTTTTTAGCAAAAGCATCACCTTTGAATCGTTTTAAATATTCATACATACGGTGACGTTCAAACAGGATCTTGACCTTCCCATTTTTTAAAAAGCCAACGCCTTGCCCCTCAACCGCACCGAATATACGAATGACCAATTCTGGTAACCCCAATCGCTTGGCAGCATTAACGTAATCAGAGTCTTTAAGGAATTTATCAAGCCCGTTACCAGCCAAAGCTTCACGGGTTTTGTCACCGACTTTACCATCGGCCACAAGTCCAACTTCTTTTTGAAATTGGATCACAGCATATTCAGTGCTTTCACCAAAAATACCGTCGATACCTAAAACTTTGCCTGTTTTACCTTTATAGCCAAAGCCCACTAATTGTCTTTGTAAAGTAACTACTGCGTTACCTCTTGAGCCGAATTTTAAGATCATGATGTACTCCATATTTTCGCAACATTGCCCTTTGTTCGATAAACAATAAGAGTGAGCAGCATGGCTAAAATGGCATCCCATACTGTTACTGGTTCTTTAAAAAATACGATATAGACTGCTTGGCCAATAAAGCTGGCCACCAAAACAGTCGCAAGAATTGCAAAGCCTTTATGATGCCCTGAGCGCTCAAAACTTAGGATTCGGAAGCCACAGAACAAATAACAAAGCACAGCAACGATTTGAACAATGATCATGAGTTACCTCCCCCTCGAAAAGTTTTCCAGAGCTGAGCAAGAGTTGAGTTTTTTACCCAATCAAGCAATTTGATCAGGATGTAAATTGAAAAAATGGCCGCAAGCATTGAAGCTGTTGCGTCACTACTGATGAATTGAGTACGGCTGGTAATTTCAGGGCCAAGCAAATAACCAAAGCCAACGCATAAAAGCATGAATGCAATACGTTGTTTTGCGCTAAGTTCTTTTTCGAGATAAGCCACAAAAGCTGCTCCCAAAACCGCACCAAGCAAGGCATTACCATTGATAAATGGTAATAATGAAACCGCTGCGAGACCTGTTGTTGTTGCAGCTGTAGTTGAAGTTGGTTCTGGCATAATTAGTCCCAAAGCTGAATAGTTTGTGTAATTTGTTGGGGAGCAGATAAGTCGGGTAAAGTGACCTCTGTACCAATGGGCAGAATTGCGCCGATATTCGCAAGTTTCGGATTGGCTTCTAAAACTTTCTCGACAACACCTAGAGAACGTCCGTAATAACGCCAGCAAATCAGGTCAATCGTGTCGTTTTGAATTGATCGAACTGTGTTCATGGCTTTCTCGGAGGCCTATGAATAGATTTCTTTCTTTCTACAAATTGCACACACACAGCAGCAACTTCATATTCTTTCCATACTTTTGCAAACTTATTCTCGCCATAAAAAAATGAGAGTGTGTCTGGATCGGTTGTATCTATACCTAACTCATCAGCTACCGCTTTTAAAACCAAGTGATTCAACTCAAAGCTATCTAAAACAACCGATGTCACTTTTTCTGAAGTTTTATGCAATGTGAAAGATTTCATATCAATTCAACCGTAGTGTGTGATTGGCCCAATAATTGTTTGATGGCCCACTGTTTATTTCGTCGACATTCATCAATCGTTGGCGTCAATTCTTTTGCATTTTTATTGCCCGCAGTACTTGTGTCATAACTGCGATATTGCTCATTAACTTTTGCAGCCACCCCGTTTGAAATAGCTGAAAAGTACAAAATTTCTGTATCTGGTTTTCCATCAACTTTTGCTGTTGCTAACTCGGCCAAACTTGAAGCAGAACTTACTAATTTATTAAGTAAGCGGTTTACATCGATAATTTCTTCTAAAGTAACCTGTTTAAGCCGGGCATCAGATACGGCCCCATCAATTCGAACAAAGCAGCGGATTTCATCTAAAGAAATACTCGGGAAAAAATCTGTACTGCCGATTGTTATATTGGATGGTGTTGTATTACCGTTTGCAGAAAATCCCATATTGCTCCCCCATTAATGCACTGGTGGGAACAATGGCTCGGTGAGGATTTAATGTGTAAGATCACTACCATTGTTCGCCAGTGCGGTGCGTCGGCACTCGTTATGATGATGCTGTTACATCACCCGTATTGGTTTCTGTTTCAGTGGTAGGATTCGTATTCGGTGCAAATTTATCGTAAAGTTTTTGCACCAGATTCAAATCACCACGTCCACCACACTTATCATCCAGTTCAACTGCTTTTTGTAGATAATCTAAAGCCGCTTTGGTATGAACAAGATCCGGTTTGTCCTTATCGGTAATCAAACGCAACTCCGACTTACCTAATGCAAGATACATTTTGGCCTTAACCTGATCCGGCATATCCAGAGTTTCCTCAGATAAATCCGGGTTAGTCATTAATATTTCGAGTTGCTTCAATACATCGATATCAATTTCAACATTGGTCTTAAGCTGCTTAAGGAATGCAGCTGAGATTTCCTCTGTGATGACACATGCAGGCGTTCGTTCAAAACGATCTGGTAAAACCAAGTTATGAACCAAAACATATTCAGCAATCTGTAATGCTCGACTGAAGTTAGATGTATCAATATTCCAGATCATCATTTCAGTAACGATCTCATCCTGTACACCCGTTTGAGCTTCAAGAATGCCATCAATGTAAGGTGCATAAATCGGCAATAATTCCGCTTTCAGCTTGATCTTATTTTCTGTCGACTGGATCTGCTTTAAGCGAGCACGGTCATTGTTGAGCTGCGATAATTGCAGCTCGTATGCCGTTGCATTTTTCATGTGTCCATATTCAGTTGCTTGTTCAGCTGCTGCTTTGGCCTGATGCTTTCGAAAATGTTGACGGGCAAAGTTCATGCGTGATTACCCCGCAAGTACTTCAATGTTTTCAGCCATTGCAGCCAAGCCCAAATCTTCAATGTAATAGTCTTCATTTGAAGATTCGTAGTTTTCAATTTGGTCGCGTTTAGGGTTGTCAATGACTGTACGACGGAGACCACCTTCCTGAACATAAATAGAAAGGTTGTCAAAGGTCGTCACAAGAAGGCAGTTTTCAGGGAAAAATGGCACTGCATAAACAGGCAAATTACCCATTCTTTTTTGACTGATAATAATATCAGCAGCTAATTTTTCAGAGTTTTCTTGGTCTTTATTCACTAAAGGGAAATATTTATCCGACTGGAGTTTTCGACTACAAATAACGACCAGATCAGGATTTTCTTGATGAACTTCATCAATCATTTCATCAACAAGGTTCATCACTAAAGCATCAAGATTTTTATAATCACCAGTCGAACCAATAGTGAGCTTACCTGCTGTCGCCCCTTCTTTTAACACACGGCTTGCATTCTCTTCTCGTTGCTTCTGCAACCAACCTTTGTTTACGTCTTGTAGAAGTGGATTCGCAGCAATATCTGTATCAGCAGCAATGGAAGTACCATTGAAGCCAATCATGATACGGTCCAGCGCTTGACGTTTAACAATCACACCACGGAAACGTGAGTAAAAATCTTTGAATTTTGCCCACTGGTCTAATTTTTGATATTTGATGGCTGTATCAAAATCTGTTTTTCGGCAGAAATAGAAACGATTATCTAAAGCTGTAGGATCTGATGCTTGACGATCTGACACATTAGTATTTGTACGAGATGCAATTGGACGTGTAATCCCTAAACCAATAGCTTCACCTGATTGTTCAGGTACAACATGAATATTAATACGTTGTAAGAAAGTAGATGAGGCTTGGATGTGATCAACAAGCTTTTGTTGCACTGATGGCTCTACAGTAAATTTTTTCTCAACTGTCTCAACACCGTTTAATTCGGCTAATTTGGACATTACTGCATTATATTTTTTACGGGTAATTGGACGCATGTTTTTTACTCAATAATTCTATAAATAATCTTGGCTTAACAATCGACTTCTTCGATTTCTGAGAAGGACGTGCTGGATGCTTTCGGACGTGACGGTTGATCAGGAGTGCCATCGAGCTTCTCTTTAAACTCTGAAAACTCTGTGGCCAGCTGCTCATGTTTTTGCTGAAGTTCGTTGTAAGAGGTTTGGAGATTAGTGACTTCGCTACCCTGTTCAGCCGTCTGTTGAGCAATTTCAAGAATGGCCTGCTCTGTATTGCTAAAAGACTCAGTTGTTGCTTGTTCTTGTTGTTCTTGCTTTTTGAACAGATTTCGAATTGTGCCAACGAGACCAGCACCAAACACTTTTGGTTCTTCGATTTCTTCAAATTCAAGTTCTACTTCAGCTGCTGCTGTAAACAAGTTGTCTTTATGCTGTTTTTTACTCTCAAAAGGGTTTTTTTCAGCATTTGCAGCGAACTGCAACATATCTGTACCCAATGATGCTGGACTGTCTGTAACAGCTAAGCCAACCAGATATGCTTTGCCTGAATTAGCAAAATTTGGATTTACTTCAATCGATGTATAAATTTTTTGGTTGCGTTTATTGAGCGCAATCAAATTGTCATTTGGTTCAATTTGGGCAAATAAAGTAAGTTTCTTTTCACCGTTGACATCGACCTTTTCAGCTTTTACTGCCACGACATCCCCGTAAGCACCGAAGCTGCTATCAGGTAAAACGCTACGGATGTGCTCAACGTTAATACGTGCACCGTAAGTTTGAGGGTTGTATGTTTCTACGATTTCTTGAATCCAATTTTCTTGGATTTCACGACCATCTGTGGTGTCCCCTGCCGTGGCAATACGGAACCACTTTGATTTAAATTTTTTTGGTTTCTGCTCTTTGCTGCTCATGCTGCATTTACCTATGAAAAATTGGAGTTCGGGCAATTTCGATAGGTGCAGAATGGGCAATGACCCCATGCCGTCGCAACGAGCGTCAGTTGTAATTCAACGGTTTACAACTCACTAAGGCTGAATCTAAAAGCGTGTACTGCCAATGTTTGCAGCAGATAAGTAGCAGACATTGGATATGAATGAATTTTCACAACTGGCCAACGTCAATTTGTTTCTCGACAATCGACTAAAAGCTAAGTTTCTTTATTGGTGTGGGTGGAAAATCACCGAAATTGCCGAAGTTCTTGATGAAAAAGAAAGAACGGTTCAGGCATGGAAAACACGGGACGATTGGGAAAAAACTAAACCTGAAAATCGGGTGGCTCAAGCAATTGAAGCCAGACTCATTACGCTCATATTTAAAAATAAAAAATCTAGTGGAGACATGAAGGAAGTCGACCTCTTAATGAGGGAACTAGAAAGACTTGCAAGAATTGAACGTTACCGTGATACAGGCAAAGAATCTGATCTAAATCCTAATATTCAGAACCGAAACGCAGTTGCCAAAAAACAAAAAAAACCAAATACATTTACGGAACAAGAAGTCGAGATCCTCATTACAGCATTTGAGGAAAACTTATACGACTATCAATGGGATTGGTATCGAGCTGGAAATCAACGTACTCGGGCAATCCTTAAAAGCCGTCAGATTGGCGCAACGTACTACTTTGCCCGTGAAGCTTTTATCGATGCACTAAAAACTGGCCGAAACCAGATTTTTTTATCTGCATCAAAAGCTCAAGCCCATATTTTTAAAACCTATATTCAACAATTTGCCTTTGAGCACACTGGTGTTGAGCTTAAAGGTGATCCAATCATCTTAGGTAATAACCAAGCAAATCTAACATTCTTGGGTACGAACGCCCGCACAGCTCAGGGCCACCACGGTAATTTCTATTTCGATGAGTTTTTCTGGACCTATGGTTTTAACGAACTAAACAAAGTCGCATCTGGTATGGCCATGCATAAGAAATGGCGAAAAACATACTTCTCGACTCCATCCACAATGGCCCATCAAGCCTATGCATTCTGGACAGGTGAACGTTATAACAAAGGCCGACCTAAAGATCAGCGTCTGAATATTGATGTGTCTCATGATGCGTTAAAACATGGGCATTTATGTGAAGACAAACTTTGGCGTCAAATCGTCACTATTCTTGATGCTGAGAATGGTGGGTGTGATCTATTTGATATTGATGAACTCCGTTTTGAATATTCAGCAGAGGAGTTCGCCAACTTATTGATGTGCCAATTCATTGATGATGGTGCTTCGATTTTCCCTCTCAATATGCTTCAAGCATGCATGGTTGATAGCTGGGAAGCATGGGCTGATGACTATAAACCCTTCCATGCCCGTCCACTTGCCAGCCGTCCTGTATGGGTCGGTTATGACCCTGCCGAGACTGGAGATAGCGCTGGTCTTGTTGTTGTAGCTCCTCCTTCAATCGCTAATGGGAAATTCCGTATTTTGGAACGCCACCAATTCCGTGGCATGGACTTTAAATCACAAGCAGAACAGATCCGCCAAATTACCCTACGTTACAACGTGACTTATATCGGTTTGGATACAACGGGTATGGGCACAGGTGTAGCCCAATTGGTTCGCCAATTCTTTCCAGCATTAACAACATTCAGCTATAGCCCCGAAGTTAAAACTCAACTCGTATTAAAAACACTAGATGTTATCCGCAATGGACGTCTCGAATTTGATGCGGGTCATACCGACATCGCTCAATCCCTTATGAGCATCAAAAAGACACTGACAGCAAGTCAAAGACAAATGACGTTTACCGCAGGGCGTTCTGAAGAAATCGGACATGCGGATTTAGCTTGGGCACTCATGCATGCCGTTTATAACGAACCGTTAGAAGGCACAACTATTTCAAATTCATCAATTTTGGAGATTTACTCATGAAACCAGTTCAACTTTTAAAAAGTGCCTTCAATGCCTTTTCTACTCAAGTTCAAACTGTCAGATCTGCTAGCCGAGCTGAAGCATTTACTTTTGGTGATCCTGTACCAGTATTATCAAATGACCTATCCGAATATATGGAATGTTGGTTCAATGGCCGCTGGTATGAACCTGCGGTAAGTATTGCGGGTCTTTCAAAATCTTTTCGTGCAACGCCTTACCTAAGTAGCGGCATTTTTCTTAAACGAAATTATTTAGTAAGTCAGTTTATCCCGCACCCTCTTTTGAGCCGTTCTGCATTTGAACAAATCGCTTTTGACTATATTTGGTCAGGGAATGCCTATTTAGAAGAAATCAAATCAATGACTAAAAAGACCCTTCAATTTAAACCAAGTTTATCTAAGTACATGCGAGTGGGTCTGGATAATCGTTATTTCATGATTACAAATGATCATCTTGGTTATTCTGAATATGAATTTCCAGAAGGCCGAATTACTCATATCCGCGAATCAGACATTGATCAAGAGATTTACGGCAAGCCTGAATATATCGCTGCTTTACAAAGTTTATGGCTCAATGAATCAGCTACGCTTTTCCGTCGTAAATACTATAACAATGGTAGCCATGCGGGTTTCATTATGTATGTGAATGACCCTGCAAATGATCCGCAAGATATTGATAATTTACGTCAAGCTTTAAAAGACAGTAAAGGGCCGGGCAATTTCCGAAATTTGTTTTATTACAGTCCGAACGGAAAAAAAGATGGTGTTCAAATCATTCCAGTTTCCGAAATCGCGGCTAAAGATGATTTTGCAAATATTAAAAACATTACACGGGATGATGTACTTGCTTCACTCCGAATCCCTCCACAACTTATGGGAATCGTACCAAACAATTCAGGCGGTTTCGGTTCTGTTACCGATGCAGAGGATGTTTTCTATAGTAAAGAGATCGTGCCTTTACAATCACGCTTATCACAAATTAATGAATTAACAGGCATAGAATTAATTCGTTTTAAAGAATATGATTTGAAAAAATCTGCTTAAAAAATTTTTTATGGCTGTTGAATTTACATACCTTTATGAAACCGACAAAAACGATAGTTTACCTATCTTAGCTTTAGTTACATTAGACAATGAGGGCTATTTCAAAACTCTCTCAAGTACCAATGGTAAGTTATTTAAAATTATTGGTACTGATCGAATAGTAATTGAAGGTAAAGAATATACATTTGGCGTGAAAGTTCAGTATATAAAAAAAAGCCCCTTAAATAAGGGGCTTTTTTTTAACTATCGAACAAAGGGAAATAAGACAAAAATGTCTTATAATTTTATTGATAATAAGACATTTTTGTCCTATACTTATCATGTGTTTAAACAAGGGGCAGCTTATGAGCTTCAACGAGTTTAAACGATGGCTAATTGCACAGGGAGTTATCTTTGTGCGTAAAGGTAAGGGATCACATATGATTATTGAATTTAACGGTAAGAAGACTGTTTTCCCTAACCACGGGAAAAAAGAAATTCCTGAAGGCACTCGTTTAAAGATCAAAAAGGATTTGGGGCTTTAAGCCTCAAATCCTTATAGTTCGGTCCCCTTTGAAGGCGAGAGTTTATTCCGCTTTATTATAAGTTTATAAAATTAATAGGTGCTATATGAAATGTTATGTCAGTATTCACAGGGAGGGAGAGGCTTTTATAGTCAGCTCAAGTGAACTCCCCGAACTAAATAGTGTAGGCTATACTTTAGAAGAAGCTTTATCAGAAGCTTTGGATGGTATAGAAACAGTATTCGAAATTTATATGGATGAGCGTAAAGCCATCCCATTACCATCGAAAGGTAAGAAAGGTGAATATGCAGTTCATCTTCCAGTTCGAGTAGCTGCTAAAGTACGTTTATATAATGAGATGATCTCACAAAACGTTACCAAAGCTGAATTAGCTCGTCGTCTTGGATGGTTACAAAAGCAAGCTGATCGTTTGCTTTCGTTAAAACACTCAACAAAATTGGAGTCTATCGAAAGTGCATTTCATGCATTAGGCAAGGATCTCGATATAGTTATCGCATAAGCGATTATTCAAAAAAAAGCCAGCATTTGCTGGCTTTTTTTTGTCCGTTTGACTTATCCACATCTGCTCTCTCATTTGTCCACATCTGGCCACAGCCTAACTAGACGCCGCGCAGTTGCCCGCCCCACCTGCGGTCTCTATGTAGGGCCGTTTTACTGCAAGGCCAAATACAGCCCAAATAGGCCGTAATAACCGCCATTACACGGGCTTTACAGAGAAATAAGCAAAAAATGACTACTGCAAATTACTACACGCCACATCTCTGACCAAAAAGGACATAAATAAAACCTTTTTTCAATTTAAAACACAAATGTAAAACCTTTTTTCAGGTATGCCTTTAATTTGAAGTAATAAAGTAAGAAACTATCTTAACTATATGAAAATTAAAAATAAATATTATTACATTTCAAGGTAATTTTTTGTAATTTCATAAGTAATAAAATATAAGTATTTGATTTTATTAATAACATTTTAATAGATGCAGTACATTTTTATACAGTATTAAATTACCTTAGAATTACTAAATTATTTCATTTGAATAGATATATAAGATATTGAAATTATTATTATATTTATAGCTTATTACTTTATTACTTCAAATTTTCGGTACTCCCCAACTTTTTTCTTGATCTAAAAAATAGGCATTTTTGCATAGTTTTTAAACTTTGAAAACAATTTTGATGGGAATGAAATGGGAATAGAAATTGACTAAAACAGTCATTTAAAGACACTCAGCAAGGTAATGCTTACAGTGATTAAGAGTATTCAATCTAGGGAATGTACAGAAAATTAGAGGGTAATTTTCTTTTATAAATCAAGAATATGGTCGGAGCAGTAGGATTCGAACCTACGACCCCCTGGTCCCAAACCAGGTGCACTACCAGGCTGTGCTATGCTCCGAAATTGGGGTGAATGACGGGATTCGAACCCGCGACAACTGGAATCACAATCCAGGGCTCTACCAACTGAGCTACATCCACCATCAAATAAGTTCTACGTACCAAGCTACCAAATGGCGCGCCTGACAGGATTCGAACCTGTGACCATCCGCTTAGAAGGCGGATGCTCTATCCAACTGAGCTACAGGCGCTTAACCGATGATGCTTATCATGCGATACTTCGCCGATCTTAAAATATTCTTTTAAGTGGTCGGAGCAGTAGGATTCGAACCTACGACCCCCTGGTCCCAAACCAGGTGCACTACCAGGCTGTGCTATGCTCCGATCTATCTCAGCTTTTGCTGTATCGCACATCGTGCGGTACGGTGTGCATTCTAGGCGCGACGCCCTCAGACGTCAACACCTATTGTCAAAAAAAGTTAAAAATCCTTATCAAATGTATATTTAACAAGCATTTTGAGGCTTTTTAACGTTTTAATGATGCACTAAAGGCTAACATTCGATCTAAAGGCATTTTGGCACGTTCAGCAAGTGCTGGGTCAACGTGTATTTCTTGATCACCTTTTTGTAAAACTTCTAAAATTCCATCAAGTTCATTCATGGCCATCCATGGACAATGTGCACATGAACGACAAGTTGCGCCCTCACCCGCTGTTGGGGCTTCAACCAGAATCTTATCTGGTACTGCTTGCTGCATTTTGTAGAAAATGCCACGGTCCGTTGCCACGATTAGACGTTGGTGTGGCAAAGTCTGTGCAGCTTTAATCAATTGAGATGTACTACCCACTGCATCTGCAATTTCTACCACCGACTCTGGTGACTCAGGATGGACCAATACAGCCGCATCTGGGTACAGTGCTTTCATGTTTGCAATGCCACGTGCACGGAATTCTTCATGCACAATACATGCGCCATCCCAAAGCAACATATCAGCGCCAGTTTTCTTTTGAATATAGCGACCTAAGTGCTGATCTGGTGCCCAAATAATTTTTTCGCCTAAGCTATCTAGATGCTCAACAATTTCAACTGCACAACTTGAAGTCACCACCCAATCCGCACGAGCTTTAACAGCAGCCGATGTATTGGCATAAACCACTACGGTGTGGTCAGGGTGCTGATCACAAAATGCCGTGAACTCATCGACTGGACAGCCCAAGTCGAGTGAACAGGTTGCTTCAAGCGTCGGCATAAGAATCGTTTTTTCAGGAGACAGAATTTTTGCTGTTTCGCCCATAAACTTAACGCCAGCCACAACCAGTGTAGAGGCTGCATGATCTCGTCCAAAACGGGCCATTTCTAAAGAGTCAGAAACGCATCCACCTGTTTTTTCGGCAAGTTCTTGTACATCTGGATCGCAATAGTAGTGAGCAACAAGGACAGCATCACGTTTTTTGAGCTCTGCTTCGATCTGTGCAAACTTTTGTTGTTTTGCTTCTTCACTTAGGCGGTTGTCTTTTGGTTCACCTAAACGGTCTAAATGCGCTTGTACAATGTTTTTTGCATCGTTGGCAATTAAAGTCGCATCACTCATAAAACGTCTTCTCTATCCTTCATGCTGGCATACCTGCTCGCATATAACGTTACTGCTTAAACGATTTACTAAATTCAATCATTTAATATCAAAAGATGGGGCTAATAAAAAAGCCTCTTTGTCGAGGCTTGATTATAACTGAATATTTACGAACGGTAATCTGCATTAATCTTGACATAGTCGTAAGATAAGTCACACGTATATACCGTGTCTTTGGCTTGTCCGCGGCCTAAGTCAACACGAATGGTAATTTCGGTTTGTGCCATTACACGAGCACCTGCTTCTTCGGTATAGTCCTCGGCTGCGCCACCATCTTTACAGATTTGCACGTCGTCTAACCATACCTGAATTTTAGACACGTCTAAGTCTTTCACTCCAGCATAGCCGATTGCAGCTAAAATACGTCCCCAGTTCGGATCCGATGCAAAAAGTGCAGTTTTAACAAGTGGTGAATGCGCAATGCTATAAGCAATGTCACAACATTCTTGAGTATTTGCACCGCCTTCAACAGCAACAGTAATAAACTTGGTTGCACCTTCTCCATCACGGACAATTAACTGTGCTAAACGGTTCATTACACGAGCAAGTACTTCTAACACTTTAGCGTAGCGTGCATCGCTTTCCGATGTAATTTCAGCACCACCAGCCTGACCAGTTGCTACAAAAATACAAGAGTCATTTGTTGAGGTATCACCATCAATGGTAATACGGTTAAATGAATGCTCAACTGTAGTCTTTAATAGCTTTTGTACTAAATCACGGCGAATAGGCGCATCTGTTGCCACAAAGCTCAGCATAGTTGCCATGTTTGGACGGATCATCCCAGCGCCTTTACTAATACCGGTCATGGTATAAGTCATACCATCAAGCTCAAATTGTTCAGATGCGCCTTTTGGCACTGTGTCTGTTGTCATAATGCCAGATGCCGCATCACTCCATGCAGCGTCTTGTACGCTATTTAATGCAGGTTGTAAGCCAGCGAGTAAACGTTCCATCGGAAGCTGCTCACCAATCACACCTGTAGAAAATGGAAGTACTTCGAAACTGTTAACGCCAGCAAGCTCCGCTAACTTTGCACAAGTATCCTGAGCATTTTTCAAACCTGTAGGACCAGTACCAGCATTGGCATTACCTGTATTAATCACTAAATAGCGCGGATTGCCTTCGGCAAGATGAGCTTTAGATACATGAACAGGTGCCGCACAGAATGCATTTTGCGTAAATACACCTGCAACATTTGAACCTTCTGCAAATTCAAAAATGACTAGATCTCGTCGGTTTGGGTAACGTACATATGCTTCTGTTGAGCCAATTTTTACACCTTTTACCACATGCATTTGTGGCATTGTTACGTCACCGACAGCCATTTTTAGAACATCCAGAGTTTGTTATGAAAAGATTAATATTTCAGAAAATAGCGAGGTTATAAAACACGCTTTATATGAAATATCAGAATTGACAGCTTATTAGAAAAGCCTAAAAAAATCGAGCGCTAAAAATAGCTTATTTTTGCTCTAATCTTAATAAAATATCTTTCTTATCAAGACCACCGGCAAAACCAACCAAAGCTCCGCCCGCACCAATGACTCGGTGACAAGGTGCAATAATTGAAATCGGATTTTTGCCATTTGCAGCACCCACTGCTCGCACTGCTTTTTCATTTCCGATCTGAACGGCAATATCTTTATAACTTCTTGTTTCACCATACGGAATCGTCAGTAATGCCGCCCAGACCTGCTTTTGAAATGCAGTCCCTTCAAAATCTAGTGGTAATGTAAACTCACGGCGTTTGCCTTCAAAATATTCTTGTAATTGTTGTTCGGTCTTTAATAAAACTGGATGCTCAAGTTGTTCGACCAGCTCTGCCAGTCGAACACGTTTTGGATTTTCATTGTCCCAAAGTACTGCCACCAAAGCATTTTCATTCGCAACCAGTTTTAATTGCCCAACAGGCGAATTGATATACTTATAAGACAGCAACATACTTGATCCTCTTAGGATGGAGACGAAATTTTCATTAGAACCAGTCCTGATACAATCAGTACAGCAGCAATCATCCTCATCGCACCAATAGGCTCATGAAGAAAGAAAATACCAACTAAAAATGATCCAATTGCACCAATGCCTGTCCAAACCGTATAAGCAGTACCAAGGGGTAAAGTTTTCATTGAAATTGAAAGTAGAACTACACTCAAAATCATAAAAACTACGGTAATAATACTAGGTGTTAAGCGTGTAAAACCTTCAGACATTTTCATAGAATATGCCCAAATCACTTCAAATACACCTGCTAAAATTAAAATAGCCCAAGCCATAACATTCACTAATTTTTATAGTGTCAGGTCGTCCCGACATGATTACCCATTATGGGGGAGGTCGTTCCTCCTTTATGTGAAGACTCAGTTTACTTTAAAATAAAAAATGAAGGCAAACCCGAACTCAAACTTGCCTCTATCAGAAAATATTATTCATTTTTTAACTGTAAAATTTTTCGTGCACCATTTAAAACGAACAAAACAATAATCAATCCAATAATTAAATCAGGATAACGAGAGCCTGTGATTGCAACCAATATTCCCGCAATAATGACACCTAAGTTTACGATGACATCATTTGCAGAAAAGATATAACTGGCCTTCATATGTGCCCCACTCTCCTTATGATCTCTCATTAAATAAAGGCAAGTAATATTGGCCGCAAGTGCTAAGCCACCAATTAAAATCATGAGAATTGAAACAGGTTCACTGCCGTATATAAAACGACGTAGTACATCAACTAACACAATCATGGCTAAGCCAAACTGAAACCATCCGGAAATATGTGCAGCCTTTAATTGAGCATTGAGGTTTTTACCCACCACAAATAAAGCAATGCCATAAATTGCCGCATCGGCAAACATATCGAGCGAGTCAGCAATTAACCCTGTTGATGATGCAATAATGCCTGCCATAAATTCGATAAAAAACATCACAGCATTAATGAGTAACAACCACTGTAAAACCTGTTTTTGTGCTGCATGGTTTGAAGAACTAGTACACACTTTTTTAGGCTTTTCAACGGGTTCATAGTGAGGCTGGGTTTGTTGCAACTCTGCCCCTAAACCTAATCGCTGCAGGCTTCGGGTAATTTTTTCAGCGTCTGCACTGTGATACACCGCTAAATGCCGAGCAGGTAAATCAAATTCAAGTTCTTGAATATGTTCAGCATAAGGTGCTAAAGCCATTCGCACCATTTGCTCTTCTGCTGCGCAATCCATGTGAGGAATATGGTAATAACTCACCCATTGGATTTTATTCGCCGCAGGTTCACTCGGCATAGAATAGTCCTGAGTTGCTACGCTTGAGCACCCGCAGCTTGAGCAGCTTTTATTTACATTTATTTGATTCTCTTGTTTTTCTAAAGCCATCTTTGCACCATAACTGACACAAAAAACAATGCCATCAGTATAAACCAATGGCATGTCATTAAGCTTACTTTTTGTTCGGCAATTAGAATTTTAGTGTTAACCCAGCTCCATAATACCAACCATGTTCTGAGTCGGTTCCAGTTTGCCAAGCGGTTTGTTTTAAACCTTTTTCATAACCATAACCGACATCAACAAATGGCATGACCTTTTTATTGATTTCATAACGGGTTTGAAAGCCGGCTTGTAAACTCGACAGGCCTGTTTTACTGGCATACCGAGATTCATCTTGTAAAACAGCATCTGCTTTTAAATAGGGCTTACCAATCAACTTTTGTGTAAAAAGCAAATCTCTTTCTGTCTCTAGGCTTAACTTCCATAACTTATCTTCACCTACATAAAGATAAGCATCGGTTTCAAAAAAGTAAGGCGCCATGCCATGTAAGCCCACTACACCAGCCCAGCGATCTTGCTTTTCATCTTCCCGTTGCAAACGTTCGTAGTTTACACCGGCCTGTACATCCCAATAGTCAGCTACATTTCGACTATAAAGTACTGAACCGCCATAATTGGCATCTTCTGACTCTGCTTTTTCAACGTGGGCTTTAATGAACAATTTATTTTCATCCGTTCCCACCCAAGTTTCTAATTCAGAAGAAAAACTACCTTCTCCTTCTTCATTTTGAGTCCAGCCAGTATCAATCTTTGTTGCTTGATAAACCTGTCCACCATGTTCGTGTAAATGATCGTGTGTTAAAGGTTCTTGAGCAAAAGCAAATACAGATATACCCGAGAAAGCACCGCAACATATCATTTGAGAAAATAACTTAGTGATGCGCATGACTAGCTCCTTTCTCATTTTCAGATTGAACAATTGGCTGGGTCTGAGCGGGTTGTTGCCCATCGTTGACTTGAGCCACAATTAATTTATTCATCATTCCAGCACTCATGTGATAGAGCAGATGGCAATGAATCGCCCATTCTCCCAAAGCATCGGCTGTCAATAACGCCGTAACGGTCTTTCCAGGTGGAACAATAATGGTATGTTTATTTGGTAAATTTTCAGCTTGTTGACCATTTTCCAATTGCATAAACATGCCATGTAAATGCATTGGATGTGCCATCATACTGTCATTCACAAACTTCAAGCGTATGCGTTCACCATACTTAACTTGTAAAGGTGTCGTGTCACTAAATTTCTTGCCATTAATGGTCCAGATATAACGTTCCATGTTGCCGCCTAAACGAATGACTAATTCTCGTTCGGGCGCACGAGTATCTGGCTGAGGTGTTAAAGATTGCAAATCGCTATATTGCAGTGCTTTCATACCCGCTGGCGTTGAAGCATTTGCCCAGCCATAAACTGGTTCATCCTTTTTAGGCTTATTCTCAGATTGAGCAGGCATCTCATGATTCATATTCATCATAGCGTGGCCATGCTCGCTAGCTGACATTCCCTGCATATCATGCTTCATGTGCATCATGGAATGATCATGTTCGCCAGATGACATATTTTTCATGTCATGATCCATATTCATCATTGTGTGATCATGATTAGCCTGACTCGTCTCTTTTTTCATTTCAGGCATGGCCGACATGTCATGTTGCATGTTCATTTGATGGCCAGCATGTTCATTACTTCCACCACCATGACTCATGCCCATATCATCCATGGTCAATAAAGCACGTGGACGTGGTGTTGGCATTTGGACTGGTCCCACAGCCTGCGTATTTTCATTGTGCAAAGTTCCAATGGCAAAACCACTACGGTCAATAGACTCTGCTTCAATCTGATAATTTGGCTGTTTAGGTTCCACAATGACATCGTAGGTTTCAGCTGTACCAATACGAAACTCGTCAATTGCAACAGGTTTGACTGGCTGCCCATCTGCACTTACAACTGTCATTTTCAAATTTGGAATTCTGACATCAAAAAATGACATTGCTGATGCATTAATAAATCGCAATCGAACCTTATCACCAGCTTTAAAGTTACCTGTCCAGTTTTGCTGAGGTGTCTTGCCGTTAACTAAGAAGGTATAACCCGTCACATCAGACATATCGGTTTTTAACATCCGCATCTGATTCCACATTGAACGATCTTGCCAAGTTGCTTTTAAGCCTTGTGTTTTAACTTGCTTCAAAACATCAGATACGGTTTCACGGCGGTTTTGATAATACTCAGCAGATTTCTTCAAATTCTTCATAATGCTATCGCTAGAAGAATCATGGAAATCTGAAAGCATCACTACATAATCACGATCAGTTTTTTCATGCGCCGCAACTGGTATTTTGCCTTTTGGGTAAATCACAAGCGGCCCATATAAACCGTCTTGTTCTTGGCCTTTACTATGGGCGTGATACCAATATGTGCCATTTTGTTTCACCTTAAAGCGGTAAACAAAATCTCCATTTGGAGCAATCCCTTTAAAATTATTAAAACCCGGCACACCATCCATTAACCCCGGCAGTAACAACCCATGCCAGTGTAAAGAGGTATCTTGATTCTTTAATTGATTATGGACGTGAATAACAGCCTCATCCCCCTCTTCAAACTCAAGGAGTGGTGCTGTAAATTTTCCATTTACGGTAATTCGTTTAAGGGGTTTGCCCGTAACATTGACTTGTTGTTCATTAATATTAAGGTGATATTCCTTAATTGCCGCAAGAGTCCATGGTGAAACCAATAGACCAAATACAGCGACGAGGCTGCTAATCGTTTTATGAGACATTGCTTTAATCCTTTTAACTAAAAAAATAAGTAAGAAAGGATTAAGCTTTTGGTGGACGTAAGATTTCTTGCCAGTATCCGGCTAAATGCTGTGCCTGATAAATACTACTAAATTGAGATGGAATAGGAATAAATGATGATTCAATATCTGGTACAGCTTGCTGTAAAGCCAGATTTACCATCTGACAATGGACCGGGTTACAGTCTTGGCAGTGTTCACCATGTTGGTGAGAAACCTGCCCCATAGATTGATGACACGTTGCCTGCTCATCAGCTTGAATATGCATAGAGTGATGTTTCATTTGCTCACTATGACACGGCATAGTATGAAGATCATGCTGCATAGGTGTCTGAGCAATAGACACACCACTCCACCCAATAACTAAAGTCATCAGGAACACAAACCAAGCATACTTGTGTAAGTGTTGCAGTGTCATCATTTATTGCCTTGAGCAATCTACTTATCTTAGTTGTTTAGCATAACCAAGTTTTAAATTAGATACAATTTTCCATCTTAGATGATTGTTATTAAGGTCATTAAGCAAATGGAGGTTGATGCTGAAGAACCAAATCAATTACCTGTAATGCACCTTCTTGCTCATTATTTGCAGTTGTGTAAGGAGCAACGGATTTTAAGGCTTCAACTGCATTTTCGACTGCAAACCCATAACCTGCTGCTTTAATCATCTGGATATCATTATTGTTATCACCAATCGCAACGACTTGATCGGGTTGAACCTGCCATTTTTGCAATAATAGCTTCAAACCATGTGCTTTGTGCTGGTCCGGAAGAATCAAATCGATAAAATTAAAGCCACTTGAAACTGGTACCAAAACCTTATCTTTTACAAAACTTTGCTTCTGAAAATGCTCAAAAATCGTAAAACTTTCATTTTCCTGCGCAGTAAAAGTAATTTTACACACCAAGTCATCTAGTGCATAAAAGTCATCTATAACCGTCAGCTTTTCAAAATAGCGAGCGACTTTAGCATAATCTTCTGCATTCATACTGCTATGCACATAAGCACTCTGTTTTCCGCAGATCACCATTTTAGAGGTATACACTGGGTCAATCGCATTTAAAATCTCAATGAATTGCTCTTTGCTTAAATGAGCAAAAGCTAACTCTTGCCCCGCATCTACAACATGAGCACCATTTTCGGCAATAAAAGCAATCTCATGATTAATTTCTGGAAAATACGTAACAAGCTTTGCAAGCTGGTTACCACTAGCGACTACAAAACGGATATTATTTTGTTTTAGTTGTTCATACTGTTTTAAAAAACGTGCTTTGTTGTACTGCTTCTTAGAATTAAGAAAAGTCCCATCCATATCTACCGCTAAAATTTTTACTGTCATTAATGATCTATGTCTCTTACTAAAATCTTATTAAATCAAATTTAGCTTTATTTTTCATGACACTTTTACAGTTTTCTATTCAATATATTTTAAAAAGTTTTACACAAGCCTTCTCGTTTTTTGCACAGGTTATTTTTTAGCAAAGCTTAATAAAAAAACAGATCCAAAAATATCCCTATAGAATAGAAAAAGAACGCCAAAGCGTTCTTTTTTCATACATTTTGCTTAGAGAATAAACGGTTGATCTCATTTTGTTTATTTTACCAACATCTTATCCATATGGTTATCAACACAGTTATCCATACAGTTATAAACAAAGTTATCCACAAGTTTACTCTCAGCTTAATATTCTTTTTTTAAGCGTCTACACTACCGACTTTTGCAAGCTCTGCACGCATTTGATCAATCACAACTTTATAATCTGGTTGACCAAAAATTGCCGAACCAGCAACGAACATATCTGCACCAGCTTCTGCAATTTCACGGATATTTGCAGGACCAACACCACCGTCTACTTCTAAACGGATATCACGGCCACTTGCATCAATAATTTTACGCGCTTCACGTAATTTTTCTAAAGTCATTGGAATGAACTTTTGGCCACCAAAACCTGGGTTTACACTCATTAATAAAATTTGGTCAACTTTATCAAGAACATAGTCTAGATAATGCAATGGTGTTGCTGGGTTAAAAACTAATCCTGCTTTAGCACCACCAGACTTAATAAGCTGTAATGAACGGTCAATGTGATGAGAAGCTTCTGGGTGAAACGTAATGATATCTGCGCCTGCTTCTAGGAAATCACCAATAATACGGTCAACTGGAGATACCATTAAATGCACATCAACAGGAGCAGTAATTCCATAATTTTTTAAAGCCTTACACACACCTGCACCAAAAGTTAAATTTGGAACATAGTGATTATCCATCACATCAAAATGCACTACATCGGCACCTGCAGCTAACACTTTGTCTACATCTTCGCCTAAACGAGCAAAATCGGCAGATAAGATAGAAGGAGCAATCAAATAAGGCTTGGACATAGGTGGATGACCTGGCTAAAAATTTAAGGAGAGGCTAAAAATTATAACAAAAAAGAACCTACTTGGCCCGCTCTTCCTTGCTTAAATGACAACATTTCAAACTTGCAACGTAACGTTGCTACTATAGAATGCCAAGTGCCAAACGAATTTGTTAAGGTACATTAAACCAATGTGAGGATTGATAATGAAAAGCACAACTCATCTATTAACAAATGATGGAAAACGCATTGCAAAACGTCTAGTTAATCATTGGAAACATAAATTTGAAGTACAAGAAACTGAACAAGATTTTAAAATCTTAATGCCTACAGCAACTATTACGCTTGCGCCAGAAACAGAGCAGTTAAATGTTGCTATTGATAGCCAGTTAGATGACCATAACCACTTGGAAAAAGTTATCCTTGATCATCTAAACCGTATGGCTCAACAAGAATTTCAGGTGAAATGGCAGCACTAATTATTCGCCAGTGACCTTTTCCAACTGGATTGCATGAAACTGCAAATGCTCATCCATAAAGGTCTGGATAAAATAATAGCCATGATCATAGCCAGCATGTTGTCTTAAAGTTAAAGGCTGTCCTGCCTTTAAACATGCTTGCTTAAATTTTTCAGGGTGAAGTTGTTCATAAAATTGGTCATCTAATCCCTGATCCACCAAAATTTCATTAAATACCGCACCATTTTTTGAGACTAAAGCCGTGGCATCATGAGCCAACCAGCTATCGCGGTCTGTACCTAAATAATGGCTAAATGCTTTTTCACCCCATGCACATTCAGTTGGCGCGCAAATCGGTGCAAATGCAGACACTGACTTAAACTTCTCAGGATATTTAAAAGCTAAAGTTAAGGCGCCATGTCCCCCCATCGAATGTCCAAAGATACCGACCTGTTGAGCATTGACTGGAAAACTTTTTAAAATAAGTGGATATAACTCATCGATTAAATAGCTTTCCATCTGATAATGCTCAGACCAAGGCGCTTGCGTTGCATTAATATAAAAGCCTGCGCCTTGACCTAAATCCCAATTGTCACCTACTGCAACTTGTTCACCACGAGGTGAAGTATCAGGTGTAATCAGTATAAGACTAAGCTGGGCAGCCATATGCTGTGCATGTGCCTTAATGGCAAAAGTTTCTTCAGTACACGTTAAACCCGCTAAGTAAAACAAAGTTGAACAAGGTTTACCTTCTAAAGCGGCAGGTGGCAAATAAACCCCAAACTTAGTAGAGCCTTTTAATAATTGAGAATCAAACTGATAAATGCGCTGCTCACCTTCAAAGCAGCGGTTTTTTTGCAGGAGTTGCATCGTTTTTAGCCTCTGTTTGTGTCTGAGCAATATTTACACTACCTGTATTTGGTTGAGGAAAAAGATATTTTTCCAACTGAGGTAGCATAAGTTCCATATTCTTACCAATCATCCATTGTGGCTCTGAAGGTTCTACACCTTGAGCTACTTCCCATTTGGTTACGGTTTGCTTAGCGGCATTAAACGAATCTTTCATAGAAGACTGCTCTCGCATCGCCAAATCAAAGAAAGCTCGTCCAAAATAAGTATAGTCTGCTTCGTTATTACAACCGAACGAAGTTTTATCCGCAGCAGATGCCGTAATAATTAAAGTATCAGGTGACTGTAACGCCGGAATAAAACTTCCTGAGTAACAAGCAGAAATGACAATCACACGCCAACGTATCCCCGCTTTATCGAGCGTTTCACGTAACCATTTCGGATCGACTTGCCCCAAATCTAGAGGTGCATTTTCAATTTCAAAATGGTTTTGCTCACCGTGCGATGTCATATATAAAAATAACACATCACTATCACGGTTCATTTGCTGGCCCATACGGCGTAAGGCCAACTCTATACTGGTTTTAGATGCAATCGGGATTTCGGTTCGGGTATCCGGATTATTGACCAGCATCATTGAACGCCCGACTGTACCAAAACGCGTATCAAATTGTTCTTTAATACGAACCACTTCCGATTTAAAAACGTCTTGATAACTATCGCCTGCAACACCCAAGAAATACCAATGACTTTTAGCTAACTCACCATATTGAACTTGCTCTAAAGCATCATGAAGTAATTTACTTTGTGCATAAAAAGCATCTTCGGCAAAAGTAGGTGGAGAATCTTCCACTTTCCAAATAGGCTGATCTTTTACTGAAAGTTGCCAAACCACCATGGTCGCAATGGTCGCAACCATAACCAATGCCCGCTCCCACCAAGGCCACTTAAGCTCACGTGAGAACACCCAAATGACCGCCAAACTTTGCCACACAAAAAGTGCTACAAACAAACCAGGTAAAATACCGTTATAAATAGCATCAGGAATAAAGTTTAGATAACCATTAGATCCCAAATATTGAATTAAACACTGTATTAATAAAATATTGGTATCTAAAACCAACCACAATAAGGCTGGAACCAACATTAAACGCGGCTGATTAATACGCTGTGATAAGAAAATACCAACAATAAGCGCAATAAAAGGCCAAAGTGCGTATCCAATTAGACCTTGTGAGTTGAAGTCGCCAATTTGACCGGCAACAAGCCAACTATAAAGTGAGTTGGTACACCCACCTAATACTCCCCAAACAATGAGCTGAAGAATAGAGGGATGTACGATCTGTAAGGAACGTCTTGACCCCAAAAATAACCACATTCCGGCAAGCTGGTTACTTTTAAAATCATGCCAAAAGTTAATGGAAGGTTTGAGATCAATCATAAAAAGGTTTCAAAAATTTCGTTTTTGTCAGGCACCATAAGTGTATGCCTGCTAAGAATTTTAGCAATCATGCTTTTGAACTATATCACATATATTTGTGCATTATTCAAGCAATAAAACTTAACCTTACATAAGCTTACTGAAAGTAAGCATCAAAACGACAAGCATCCCCCTGCCACTGATGGGCTGGTTCTTGATTTGCTAAAAAAATAGCATGTCGTGGACGTTTTACAATCACTCGCTTTGCAACTTTTTTGGCTAGCTCAAGCAAATGATCACCCAAATCCATTTCTCCATCTTCGGGTAAAAGTAAATGCAAAAGCTGCATCTGCTTTTTGACTTGGGCTTGTTTTTTAATTGCTTGTTGATTTTGATCGCGCTGTGGGAACATCGGGTCAAGGTAGACCACATCAACTGTTTTTTCTTCTTGATCTAATTGCTGTAAATAGCTTGCAGAGTCAGCGAAGATCAGTTGGATACGATCCATAAATTGGCTTAAAAAGGGATCATGCTGTGCCTGAGCTTTCGAATCTTCAAGTAAAGTAAATAAAATCGGATGACGCTCAACAAGCTGGATTTGGGCTCCTAGATAAGCCATAAGTAAGCTGTCATGACCTAAGCCCGCTGTAGCATCGACCAGTACTGGCTTTTCACCTAACTGACAAGCACGAGCAATCATTTCTGATTTAAGACTTGCACGTTTTAAGCGTGGAATTTCAGCTTTCCAGTCAGGCTGCATTTTCATGCCATTTGCAGACAACCAAAGCCCATTTTCATCTACACAAAGTGCCAGTTCAGGGTTTAAGCGTAAGAAACGGGCATTAAGTTTTTCAATAGGCTGTAAATCGACAGTCACGCCTCTAGAATAAAGCATAGCTTGGTAGTGCTGTGCTTGTTCTTGAAAATCTACTTCAAAATATATGTGCATGCGCAGTGCCTTTAATTTGCTTTGCCCTGATCCGCAATTTTTTTCCATGCATCATCACGCAAGTAAACCGGTAAAGCATGTTCAGCATCAACCCACTGCTTTTGCGCTGCATAGACACGTGCAATCGAAGCAATGTCTTGTGCAGTGGCAGTGATTGTTTGATGTTCTGCATCAGTTTGAAGGAGCTTAGCACCCGAACCGATTAAGCAATGCTTTGCATAGGCAGCCGCTTGCTCGTAGTTCATTAATTTTTCTTCATCTATACACTGCATGATGCCTTGCTCATCTAGAACAAAACTTGCAATGTAAACTTCATTCATACGTGCATCGAGTACCGCAGTCACCTGTTCTAAACCTTCAAGTCGGTAAGCCGCTTGTGCTAAAGCCTGTAAGGTAGAAACTGGAATTACTGGTAAATCTTGAGACCAAGCTAAAGCCTGAGCAACTGCTGCATTAATTCGAACACCACTAAAAGAACCGGGCCCTCGACTAAAGGCAATTGCATCTAAACCCGCTACGTCAAGTCCGGTTTGTTGTAACCCTTGCTCAATCATTGGCAAAATGGCCTGGGTTTGTGCTTTCGCTCGCGTATCGAGTTGGAAAAAGAGTTCTTGGGTTTCATCGATTAATGAAATGGAACATTGCTCGTTTGCAGTTTCCAACGCCAGCAGTTTCATGCACAACCTTAGTATTCAATCAGATTAAAAACGGAAGTTATGATACCCCACTCGGCTCTGATAGGCGAGTTGTTCCTATCTAAATAAAAATGCCAAGCTGGTGCTTGGCATAGAAAATATCTCGCTAAAATTTTAAAAGTAGAATTCTTTCAAATCGGCATAGCTTTTAAAGTGTTCAGCATAATGTAGTGCGCTCAAGCGTATTTTTGCTGCGCCTTCTTCATCTAAAGTTTTTACAATTTTGCCAGGTGAGCCCATTACCACTGAGTTATCTGGAATCACTTTACCTTCCGGTATTAAAGCATTCGCACCAATAATACAGTTCTTACCAATCACGGCTCGATTTAAAATGACAGCATTCATACCAATCAAACTGTTATCGCCAATCGTACAACCATGCAACATGACTTTATGCCCAACAGTGACATATTCGCCAATATTTAGCTCAAGGCCCGCATCAGTATGTAATACCGAATTTTCTTGAATATTAGAAAAATTACCAATCCGAACGACACAATTATCGGCACGCACTACAGCACCAAACCAAATACTGACCTGACGGCCTAGTTCTACTTGTCCAATAAGCGTTGCAGTTGGAGCAACCCAGCCATCCCATGGCTCATGTAAGGCTTTTGGATGCTGTCCTTGATAGCTATACATCATAATTTATCAGTCCTGATCTTTATTTTTTATGAGAAAATTTTGGCATTCCAAACGTTGGTGCATTCAGTAGAAATGGCCATTCTTTTTGGTAGCCTAAACCATATTTAAATAAGGCAATTAACATTCGCGCTGTGAGACCCCAAATAATTTCATTATCAATCTGCAAGCTTGGGAAGTATAAAGATTGATGAGCATATCGCACTTCATATGGTGTCGGACGCGTCTCTATAAGTTGCTGTAAAGGCACAAAGAAAATTCGATCAATTTCAGTGGGCTGAGGAATTAAAGTTACCTCAGGAGGAATAAGCCCAACAATCGGTTTTACAGACAAGCCACTTCTTGCACGTTGCATCGGCAAATCGCCTAACAACTGCACATCAAACGGATTTAAAGCCGTCTCTTCTTGAGCTTCTCTTAGCGCTACAACAATATTACTAGTATCACTAGGGTCACGCTTGCCACCAGGAAAAGAAACTTCCCCCGCATGGTTGTTCATATGTATTGAACGGCGTGTAAGCAATACCTTAGGATTATTTTCATTCGTAATCGCAATAAGTACCGCAGCTTGTGCTTCTTGTATGCGGGTGGAAAAGCGCAATCTTTGCTGTAACTTTTGTGTTAGCAAGTGCTCTTCCATACCATTCACCTATTATTCTGTCTCTCTTTGCATCATATCTGAAAATCAAACTTAGGGAATAGAGTTGATGCGTAAGTCTAAAAATTCAGTTATGCTGAGGCATCTCTATACTCGATGATAATTATGAGTTTCTGTGTAGCGTGTGGGCATAAAACCGAACAAAAAATTCCTTTAGGTGATCATAAAGTACGCCGTGTTTGTACTCATTGTGGAAATATTCACTATGAAAACCCCAAAGTAATCTGCGGTGCCTTAGCGTTATGGGAAGACAAAGTATTACTTTGTCGTCGCGCGATTGAACCTCGTTATGGCTTATGGACTTTGCCTGCGGGTTATATGGAATTGTTCGAAACTATGGAACAAGGTGCGGCGCGTGAAACTCGTGAAGAGGCAGAAGCCGAGATTGAAATAGAACAACTTTATTGCATGTACAATATTCCCCGTATTGGGCAAATTTATGTGTTGTTCAAAGCCCAGCTTAAAGATGGCATTTTCGGTGCTGGAGAAGAAAGTATCGAATGTCGACTGTTTGAAGAACATGAAATCCCATGGGGTGAACTTGCCTTTCCTAGTGTTGAACACACATTAAGACATTATTTCGAAGACCGTAAACAACAAGTTTTTCCAACACATCTAGAAACGTTAGGAACTCGTTTAGACCATACAGGCTAATCAATTAGATAATAAAAAAGACCGCTTTTGCGGTCTTTTTTAAACTCTTATTTTGTCTTAATTTGATAACAATCAGCGGTTCTAATCGTTAGAGTTCCACTCATTCGCTCAGCTAAAGCTTTATCATCTTCTGTAGGAGCTGGACTTACATCCTTAATATTATTATATACTCGTTGATAAAAGGCATATGGATTTAACCATGAGACTATTTTGTTATCATAGGTCGTAAGATTAATTCCATTTACTTGCCCTTGTAACAAGTTAGCAACGTTAATTTTTGCTCCACTTACAATTAATGTTTGACCGCCTGTCTCGGTAGTAGCTTGAACAACATTCGAGTTTAACCCAGCCATAATACCATTTAGATTACCGAGTTTAGGTTCAGCAAAAATCATTTTTACTGTAATTGATTTATCATTTGAAGCAGATTCAGTGCCACCCGTTGTTCCTATGCGATACTGTTGAACACCATTATTATCAACCAGAGTATTATCTGAAACAATGCCACAATGGCCAGACATATCTGTTGGTGTTGCATTAGGTTTAATATCAGTTCGAATATCTCCATTTTCATCAATCACAATACCTAAATCGATTGGTGAAATTCCAGCAGTATCAAATTTAATATTTAAAGTACCATATAACGGGAAAATATAAGTTTGCCCTGAGCTCACATTTTTTGAAGTTCTAAAGATATCTTTTGCAAGATAACTTGCTGGAGTTACTTTATAGATGTCTAGCGAACCATTATAGTTTTGGTTGCCTATACCTTGACGCCATAGCGCATAGTGTTGAGGATTTGGTGTTTTACTATTTATTGCCCCTAAATATAGACTTTCACGACCGGCAATAAACGAATCATTTAATAATTTACCTTGATAAATTAGTAAATCTTCACTGGTATTAGCTGAGGCTTTTAAATGGAATGGTTGTGTTGATTTAATCTCAGCTTGTAATGGATCGAGCCATGTGGTTTGAGCATTTGCTGTAAGTTGCGCTGGCTTAGATTTAGTTAATACTTCCATTACAGCCGTAACTGTTGAGTTACTGGTAGTCGTACTTGTTCCTTTCCATTGTAAGCCATAACCAAATGTATAGCCTTGACGATCTGATAGTAAAAATAAATTGCCTATCACGTGTTGGGTATTGGCAGCATTTTTTGGGCAATCTGCTAAATTAGCTAAATTACACCCATAAAAATTTTCAGAAATTAAATTAGGTTGAGCTAACGTCAAGTAATCTGATTGATATAAACCGACTAAACTTAAATGAGCTAATTGAGTTACTAAAGCAAAAGCTTGATTATCATCAATTTGGCTAACATTTAGCCAAGGTTTCAAAATACCAGCGTATGCACCACTTTTCCACTCAGCAGCAGTAATATTTTGAAGTACAACATTTAACGTGTTTTTCTTATCTTCAGTAAATAGTGTAGGTTGTATATCTCCAACAACATTATCACCACGCTCTATACCAACGCTTTGAAATAATTTAACCAAGGCCATCGCTACACGAATGGTAGGATCATCTTGACTTAATGAAGCTGGTGCTACCCCCGTTAAAGCCGTTGCCATATCCATAACTTTTAAACGTGGTGAGACAATCACTTTAATTTTTGAAATATTATCTAAATTGATAGAACCTAAATCGATCTTTGTTTTAGTTTGAGTACCTTGTAAAAAGAAGTTTGCGGTATCACCAAGTTTACATGTACCAACAACACTGTTTCCCGAAGCTTTAGTGACAAAACTCTGATTTGCAGCACTACTACAGGTAAAATTTAGACCAGCAACCGGATAATCGAGTGAAAACTCTAAACAATCATTGCTTGATGCAGCGCAACTTCCATTTGCATTTGAATTACCAGAACCACTTGTAGGATCTTCATTAATGGTTGAGCTACCACCGCCACAACCATTCAGCATCATTGCTAATGTGGTTAATGCAAAAGGCCATAATAATTTTTTATTCATTAGATACCCTACTTATTTTTAACGTAATACTGAAATTTGAATCTGTCCCTGATTAGATAACTCGTGTTCTGCTACATCTACAGAGGAAGATAATGGAGTTAACATCATATAACGTGCATGAGGCGGCACCCTTAAAGTACCTTGAATCGATGCATGTTGTAATATTGTGGAAGGATAAGACTTGCTCTTAAAACCACTTGCACCTTCTAAAATACAACCCTTCTCATCTAAAAATATAGCTAAAGGCCAATAATATAAAGGTGCGGAATTACTCGCTGCAAATGACATAAGTTGTAAATGTTGTACAGATGAATCTAGTTTTACCAACTCATATTCAAACTTTTCTTTTAATGGCTTTCGAGGCCATAAATTTACTTCTTTTTTAGCTCCAAGCACTTTGATTGACTTTTTATAGCCTTGAACAAAACATTTATCTTGCTCAAAAGTCGTTTCTAATTCTTTTTGAGACAGACGTATATAAGTTGGAGCTAAAACAATCGCTCCTTGATCTTCCTGAGTTTGCTTATTAAACAATTGTTCTAAGGTAGACTTGCTTACACCTTTTTTTCTTTCGATAAACTCTGTTCTTCCAAGTCCATCCGGCATAACATAAAAGCGTTTTTTACCTTCAAGATTAAATTCCTGATCTTCAAGATATTCATTATTTACATACTCTACGCCATCAATACTTGTAAATTTAGATCGATCATTTGAAGGATCTGGTATTGAAACAGTTTGAGAAGTACTTTGTGAAGATGAATAAATTTTAGCTGGAACACTTTCTGTCTTAACGCTACTAGTCTGTTTTTTAACTTCCTCCTTCTGAGCTTTACTCATTCTTAAAGGAAGCTCCGGTGCAGTCGGTGCAGTATTTAATTTTTTTGTAGGATGTGGTTCAAACTTTTTAAGCTCTTTTGAATTCTGAACATTTTCTTTAGATGCTTCTTGAACAGGTGTAGCATTTACATGCGGTTGTACAACTTGTTTCGGTGCTTCTACTCTACTCTTGGATTGCTTTTGTTCTACTTTTTTACTGGGTACAATCATTGGACGACCATCTGGACCAATGATTGTAAAGAAACCATCTGCATAAGATACAGAAACGCTTGCTACCGCAATACATAAAGTCGAGATAGCAAATTTAGGTCGAAACATCGATTTATATTGTTTTACCATTTTGTTCTATAGCTCAAACCAAGCACTGTGATTTTTGTATTCGTTTTTACATCTAGGCCCGAATAAGGGTTTAATAGAATATTATCGACACCACACTTATTCGACAATGTACTCGTACAGGCTGGAATATTGTCACGACTACGCAAGAAACCCACTGAAAGGTCTAGATCTGTATCTGCGTCAAAACGATAACCTAAGCCAAGACCAAATAATTGTGCATTATTGATCGGGACCATGGTATTACGTTTATCATCAGGTATCGAACTAGCTCGAGGCTCGTAACCAGCCCTTAATTTCAAACGATCGGTTGCTGAATATTCAAGACCAATTCCCCAACTCCACGGCGAGGTAAATTTCAATGGCAATGCCAATGAATTATCGGTAACGTCATTAGATAAAAGCTTAGCTACTTTTAATAGCGTAATTTGACGATCGAACTCAAACTTAAACTTATCCCAAGCCGAATAGTCAGTCCATCCTACGTCAAAATTAACTTGTAAATCTGGTAATATTTTATATTTAATACCTGCTTGGAAATGTGCAGGGTATTCAAGATCCATAGCGACTAAACCAGATTCAATATTAGGTACATTGCCCGGTAGTCCTAGAATTGCAGCTAAAATTTGTCCTGTAGCAGATGAGTTAAGACCCTTGATAAGTTCTTGAGGTGCTCTGGCATTATCAATCATATACTTGCCTTTTAAACGCATTTTGGCAGCACTTTGATATACCATACCAAAACCAAAATCGTCTGTTGGTTCCCAAAGTAAGCCTAAGTTATAGCTTGGACTTAATGATTGTTCTAATGAAACTTGTAATGCCCCCATTTTATTAAATGGATTCATACCTTCTTGGGCATTACACATACCAAATAATAGTAAATCAGTAATCATGTCACTATTATTTTTAAAGGGAGCACACACAACTTCATCAACCATACGCAATACACCAATCATCTCATTCGGAAAACGTAAATCAGTTTTCAGTGCGATTGCGTTATAGGACATCCCTACGGAAGCACCAATCGATAAATGATCATTTACCTGATAACCGAAAGATGGGGATAAATAGGTGATCCGCTCAACTGCAACTTGTTGGCCCATGTAGTTACCTGGATTACCATTCTCTGCCCCAAAACCTGCGACTAATGGTGCATACATGGCGGTCGCGTAGGTAATTTTTGAACCAGGTGGTTTATAGGCAATTCCTGCGGTAGGAGCAACTAGTGGATAACCAGCTCCGAGATCTACCATTTTTTTAAGAATAGGTACATACAGGCTCGCGTACTCCACATCACCATGTACTGTCCCTTTAAAATCTGTACAAATATTAGCTGAAACCTCAGGACCATCATTACAAACGAGAGGGTCATCTGAATAACCAAAGATGTTATAACCAGGTGGAGCTGAAAACTCACGCTGAATATCAAAGTTAGCAAGGATCCCCTGCACATCTGTTTGCAGGCCATCAATTTTTGCTAAAGCTGCAGGGTTAAAATGAACTGCACTAATACCAGGGGGGTCTGCAGTTACAGCATTCCCCATCGATAGTGAGCGAATATCAACAGCTAAGTTTTGTCCTAATTGAGCATTGGCAAAGCTAGAAAAACCGGAGATAACAATTGCCGCCGTTAAAGGACATAATTTAGGATATTTCACCTGCATATCTCCTTATTTTTGTTTTTTATTAAAACCTAAAATATCTAACGGGAATGACAGACCAAGTGAAATATCTGGTGCATCTTCAGTTAAACCAATACCAACCGTACCGTTAACGATCGTTTCAGGCGAAACACGAACACCCAATGCGAAAGATAACATTGCACTACTTTGATCTGGCGATTTATATGAATCACCATTATTAAATTGGAATTCAGCATCCATATTAAAGCTCTGCTGATATGACATGGTTAAAGACACGTCATAGTTAAATGAGTAAGCAAAGCCAAATGAGAAACCACCACTAATTCCTGGATCAAATGAGGTTAATGTACGAGAACCTCGGGCTTGATTAAGACCACTTTCTTTAAAACCGTAATTGGCAGAGGCAGAAGCGAAGAGAACGACTGGATCAATATATTTACGGGTACTGGCCCCTACACCAACCGAGTAATAACCTTTACCCGTTGATAGCTCATCTAAACCAATCTCATAAGGGCTATCCCCTGTTTTTGTAGAGACACTACCAAAAAGAACCAAGGGTAAACGGCCTTGTTTTAAAGGAAATGGTTCCCAACGCGCACCAAGTGAAATATCACCCAATCCTGCTGTTGTTGTATCTCGAATAATTTCAGACTTTGCTACAAAAGGAAGAGTTGCGGATAAAGTTAAGTTATCCAATACCCCATATTGAAAAGTAAAACTATTCGTTAATGTATGGTTTGCATCTTCTTCAACACGTAAACGATTAAGCTGAGATGAATTATCTGCTAAAGCCAAATCAATTCGAGTATCGCGATAATAGGTATAATCGAGATCATAATAAGAAGAAATTACGCCCTTCTTAATCAAAGAGTATTGACGTTCATTTGAAGTAAATACCTCTTGTAAATTTGTCTCTTGAGTTGCATCACCTTCCTTCTTCTGTAGGGCATTAGCAGCTTGATTTGCCCCGCTATTATTTTCAGGTACATTCTCTGTAGAAGGTGCTTCAGAAGCTTGTGTTCCCACATCTGTACCAACAGAAGAAGAATTTGTTGCTTCAGCAGCTAGAGAATTTACCTCGACTCCTGCATCCGTGCTCTGATTCGATAATTCTACCTGTGTTTGTTGTACCTGATCTTCGGCATAAATTGTCCCTGTAATGGCGCTCATACTTAAAGCCAACACACTCATATTTATCCATCGATTATTCATGTTTTTCTCACCCAATTTATTTATTTTACTAACTTTAAATTTGACTATTTACGTTTGTAATAAAGACGCATATAGGTTTCTATCGGCTTTCCATAGGTTGCAGAATGGCTATCACTATCTAGCACGAGTCTCATCGTCGAAGCTTTATTTGCTGTACGATCATAATTAAACGCTGGATATTGCACATCAACAAAAGCATATTTATTGACCGTCGCATCTTCCACATGGCGCATATCTGCATCTTTTAACGCCAATAAGTCTTTGCGCTGTGATTCAGGAACAGAAATAACAAATAAAGTATTATTATCCCAAATTTCTTTAAAACGTCCCTCATCAAAACTGATATTCCCTAAAGCAGGGTCAGCTACGTATACTCGTCCATCTTTATAAGCTTTATATACGACAAAATGTTTAAAACCAGCATATGAAATAGGCACAATTGCTGGCTGCCCCAGTTTGACTAAATCAGAAAACTCACCTCGATAACCACCGCTTTCTAAACCAATTGCTGTGACAAAGCGTTTCATATCAAGTAACGAGAAACTTCGTCGCTCAATAATACGTTGATATTCGCCATACTGCAGCAAACCACTCATTGTTTGCTGTTCAGTTAAGCTCGTTCCAACATAGCCGTTTAATAAAGTCGTAAGTGCAGCAGATCCACAACTATAATCGTAGGCTTGTCGGACAATGCCACGAAATTGGTCTTCGACAGCTGGTTTTATGGTAACTGGTTCAATATGGTTTCGATGAAACGATAAATTACGTGAATCGGCAGTCTCTGTATAATAAACAGTTCCCGGCGGCTTTTTTTCTATTTCGAAGGCTTCTGTCGCAAAGTAATACATCAATGCTGAGCCTAAAACTATCTCTAACATAAGCGCTTGGTCTAAATGGTGGCCTAACTGGCCTTATTCATTTTATTCTTAGAGCAATAGCTCTACATCCCTGTGTGTTGAAGATACCTTTTTTTTCTGTAAAAAACAGCTTTTTTTTAATCTTTTTGATGAATGCATAGTTTTACATTTATAAACTGATAATTAATTCTCATTTCAAATATTTCATATTATTCATTATTATATAAGTTTATATTATTTATATAGAAAGATATAAAGTTTAATTTTCTTTAAATAAATAAAAAGCGCGTATGGACGCGCTTTTTACAAATCTTTAAATTAATGACCAGAGATAGTAATTGTAGAAGTTCCGACATTTAAACCTTGGATTTCTAAATCACCAATTGAAGCATTACCCGCCGCGCCAAGGTGTACGCCTTGCGCATAAACATTCATACCTTGCGCACTGTTATTTTGGATACGTAATCCTGTAGGAACAACAGAAATGTTCGCATTCACATCCAAGTCACCAGTTGTATTACCAGCACCACGAACCATTACTTTATCTAGGACAATTTTACCACCACCAGCGGCATCATTAATACCAAAGTTAGATAGAGTTAAACCACCTTGCAAGCTTGAGTTCACTTTAATCATTGCGCCTTGCGGAGTTGAACCTAATTGAACATTTGCAGAAATTTGACCCAAAGATAAATCCAAACCAGAGATAATTTCAGTTGGAGCTGTTTCAGTAATACCACGTACAGCAGTCGTCTCATTTAATGTGCCAGAACTACCAACACCAATTGAACCCACATGTACATCAACCGCACCTACTGTTGCCGCAACGTTTAAGAAAGCACCGTTTGAACCAGAAGCACCATTTGTATCAATTGCTAAATCTAGAAGATTGCCTGTACCTTTTTGAGTTACAGTAACACCACTAATTGCGATTGCGCCAGCAGTACCTGAAGCACCCGTAATACCTGTTGATGTTGCTAAACCATCATTATCATGTAGATATAGTTTATCGATAGTAATACCGCCTGAACCTAAAGCGATACCAATATTAATACCATCTTGACCTGTAGCAGCACTAAGCGCAGCATCATCCATTGATTGCATCGCCATTGCATTTGCACTGATAGCTAAAGAAGAAACTAAAGCAAGTTTAGTGAACATTTTCATTGAGCACTCTCCCAAGAGCATTTATTTTTTGACTTTAACCACTCTCACTGTCTCAAGTTGCATTTTTCTTTTATGGCAACCGAAACTTCCAATCCTTGAGTAGTTTTGCTTAGCAATTACTAAATTACAGCTACGTTAATTTTTGTTCAACTAGTGTAATGCATTTTTTGCCAATTACCCGACAAACGGTACGACATCAAACTGACTAAAAAGATTTATTACTATTCTGAAATCTGAAGGATAATTCGGTTATTTTTTCCACGAAATGTTAGGGTCTTTTCACTCAACTGCCTGTTGAACTCTAACTTGTAGTAAACTATGCCACCTCTTCCAAACTCTCACATGTTTAAAATGTCTCATTTAAAGAAAAAAATCTCTTTAGAAAGCTATTACTCTGCTGCCGATATTTTAAATAAATTAGAAGAGTTAACTGGACTTGTATATCTTCAAGATGATAACAATCCTGTTATTGGTTTTTTACCAAAAAATTATTTAATCACTCAAAATAACCAAAAATTTTTATTTACTAAAACTGATTTAAACAAATATAAGTTTTCATCTTATATAGAAAATCTTTTAGATTTTACACAATTCCAATCTCAAGAAATAGAAAATAGCAATAGAGAAAAAATAAGTTTTAAGGGGGGGTATATTGGTTTTATTAGCTATGACTTTTCTGCACATCAATTTATAAATAATCAATCACATAAACAACCGTCTTTATTTATAGGTTCCTATTATTCTTTTATTAAAAAAATAAATAATGAATGGTATTTTTTTAGCGATGAAAATAATGCTTTTGAAATTTTTAACTATCTTTCAGCTCTACTCAATAAACCTTCTAGCAAACTACAAAAAAACAATTTTAAACTAGAACAAAATATTCATCCTCGCTGGTCTAAGAATACATACTTAACTGTTTTTCACAAAATACAAGAATATATTAAGGCAGGAGATTGTTATCAAATTAACCTTACTCAAGAATTCAAAGCGAATTTTACTGGTTCATTATTAAATAAAGCAGATGAGCTATGGAATTTAACCAATGCACCATATTCTGGTTATTTAAAATTAACAGAATTTGAGTTGTTAAGTTGCTCTCCTGAATTATTTATTGAATTTAATGTAGATAAGCAAATTAAAACCAGACCCATTAAAGGTACAATGCCTCGTTATGAGAATAAAGAGCAGGATTTACTTTCAAAACAAACTTTAAAAAATTCTAAAAAAGATCAAGCAGAAAATGTGATGATCGTTGATCTATTACGTAATGATTTGAGCATTTATGCCAATACAGGTTCGGTAAAAACAACAAAACTATTCGAAATTGAGAGCTTCAATCAAGTTCATCATATGGTGAGTGAGATTACGGCTACACTTAAAAATGATATTAATCCTATGCAGATGTTACTCACTGCTTTACCAGGAGGTTCAATTACAGGAGCTCCTAAAATTCGGGCAATGCAAATTATTGAAGAGTTAGAAGGTGCGCCAAGAGGAGCATATTGTGGGACTTTGGGATATTTTAATTTTGATGGTACTGGGCGCTGGAATATTCTGATTCGTAGTTTTCAACAATATCAAAACCAGCTCTCTATTTGGGCAGGCGGCGGTATTACTATTGCTTCAGAGGCTGAGGCTGAATATCAGGAAAGCCTTGATAAAATCTCTGCTATGCTGAACTTGATGAACAGCACAGCAGAATAAGTATTAAAGAATATCTTGCTTCAAAGTTTGAACTAAACGCGCGTTTTGCTCATCAGTTCCAACCGTGATACGTAAAAACTGATTAATGCGAGGCTTATTGAAGTAACGAACAATAATGCCCTGCTCACGTAATTTTTGTGCAAGTTGCCCAGCATCATGCTGTGAATGCGTAGCAAAAATAAAATTCGCTTTCGATGGCAAAACGTTAAAACCAAGTTCAGTTAAATCACGAACAAGTTTCTCTCGACTTGTTATAACTTTTTGGCACTGCTCTTCAAAATAAGCCTGGTCTTCAAAAGAAGCTACCGCTGCTGCAATAGCAAAGCGATCAATTGGATATGAATTAAAACTATTTTTTACAGCCTCAAGTGCTGCAATCAAGTGCGACTGAGCAATCGCAAACCCGACTCGTAGACCTGCTAAAGAACGAGACTTTGAAGTCGTTTGGCATACCACAAGATTTTCATAGCGGTTTATCAAACTTACAGCTGACTCAGCACCAAAATCAACATAAGCTTCATCAATCACAACCACGCGGTCCGGATTTGCCTGTAATACTTGTTCGATTTCTGCCAAGCTGAGCGCAATACTGGTTGGTGCATTTGGGTTGGTAATAATAACCCCACCATTTGGCTGGGTATAATCTCGCACATCAATTTCAAAATTCTCATTGAGAGGAATTTCTTTTGTTTTTGTGCCAAAAAATTGGCTATAAACTGGATAGAAACTATAAGTGATGTCTGGATACAGGATTGGTTCATCTTGAAGAAAAAATGCTTTAAAGATATGAGCCAACACCTCATCAGAACCGTTACCTACAAAAACTTGAGATACATCAATATTCTGTTGTTTCGCAATTGCTTGCTTTAACGCTGTCGCATCCGGATCTGGATATAGACGCAGAGCATCGGCTTGTTCATGTAACACCGCTTGAACTGCTTCTACTACTTTTGGTGATGGTGGATACGGGTTTTCATTGGTATTTAACTTTAATAGATTCTGGATTTTAGGTTGTTCACCTGGCACATACGGCTCTAATTCACGAACCTCAGGACTCCAAAAACGCATTTGTGCTGTAGATACAGTCATAGTCTTATCTCAAAAAAGGGCTGAAAGTCAGCCCTGAATAATCATGAAAAACACTGATAGGCTTAAAACTTATTGATAACGATAACGCGCCGAGCGTGCATGGGCATCGAGATTTTCTTGAACAGCAAGTACATCAGCTGTTTTAGCCAAAGTCTTAACACCATCTTTTGAACACATGATCAAACTAGAGCGCTTTTGAAAATCATATACACCAAGTGGCGAAGAGAAACGAGCTGTGCCAGATGTCGGTAATACGTGGTTTGGGCCAGCACAATAATCACCAATTGCTTCAGGTGTATAGCGACCCATAAAAATTGCCCCTGCATGGCGAATGTCTTGGCTCATCGCTTCGGCATCATCAAGGCATAATTCCAAATGCTCTGGTGCAACCTGATTAATCAAATCAACTGCTTCAGCACGGTCTTTTACCAAAACTAATGCACCACGATTTTCAATCGATGTACGCGCAATCTCGGCTTTAGGCAATTCATTTAAATGTTTCTCAATTGCAGACTCTACTGCTTCTAATAATGCTTCATCTGGAGTAATGAAAATAGCTTGAGCTACTGTGTCATGTTCAGCCTGAGATAATACATCCATCGCTAACCATTCAGCATTATTCACACCTTCTGCATAAACTAATATTTCAGAAGGTCCAGCAATCATGTCGATACCCACCTGACCAAATACAGCACGTTTAGCAGCTGCCACAAATCGGTTTCCAGGACCCGTAATTTTATCAACACGTGGAACAGTTTGAGTACCATAAGCTAAAGCAGCAACAGCTTGTGCCCCACCAATGGTAAATACTCGGCTAACACCTGCTAGATAGGCGGCAGCTAAAACGAGTGGATTTAGTTCACCATTTGGCGCTGGCACAACCATAATAATTTCAGGTACACCGGCCACATGTGCTGGTACCGCATTCATAAGTACAGATGAAGGATAAGATGCAAGTCCGCCTGGTACATAAATACCAACACGGTCAAGTGGAGTCACTTTTTGTCCTAGGGTATTACCCAAATCATCTACATAAGTCCAGCTATCTTGTTTTTGAGCTTCATGAAAAGTACGAATACGATCAGCTGCAAGTTGCAGGGCTTCACGAATCTCTTGATTTAAACCATCAAAAGCAGCTTTAAGTTGTTGTTGAGACAATTCTAGATCGGAAAATTGATGCGCTGGATGTCGATCGAACTGTTGAGTAAGTTTTAAAACATGATCATCACCATACTGACGAACTTCAGCAATAATTTGATCTACTGTTTGAACCAAATTAGGATCATTAACGGTTTCAAAAGCTAAAAGCTCAGCAAAAACCTGTTTAAAGTTCTGATCTTGAGTCGATAAACGTCGCATCAATTTACCCACAAGGCGAAAAAGAAAAACCAAGTTTACTCTTTTTCTAAGCTCTTGTGGGCATCATATCTACAACTATCGCAAAAGCATGATAGGAAATTACTTTTAACGTGATTGAACAGCTTGTTCAAGTTGGGAAATGATTGGGTTCAATAAAACCTGTTTACGCTTAAAGCTCGCTTTATTGACAATAAGACGTGAAGATACTTTGCAAATTTCTTCCAATGGCTCAAGACCATTTGCTCGTAAAGTATTTCCAGTATCCACTACGTCAACAATATAATCGCCCAAACCAACTAATGGTGCTAACTCCATAGAACCATAAAGTTTAATAACATCCACCTGCTCGCCTAAGCTTGCATAATATTGACGTGTAAGATTGACATACTTAGTGGCAATTTTTAAACGACCTTTTGGGCGTTCCATTCCTACTTTACCAGCAGTCATTAATTTACATTTCGCAATCTGCAGGTCCAATAACTCATAGACATGCTGAGCGCCATGTTCCATAAGTACATCTTTACCTGCTACACCTAAGTCAGCTGCACCATTCTCAACATAAGTTGGCACATCAGATGCACGTAAAATTAAAATACGAACCTGCTTATGTGTGGTTGGAAAAATCAACTTACGTGATTTTTCCGGGTCTTCAAGCAAGTTAATACCAGCTGTAGCAAGTAAAGGTAAAGTTTCTTTTAAAATACGTCCTTTACTCAGTGCCAAGGTCAAACCATGATCAAAATTACCCATTACGTTAAAATTAGGATCATCGTTTCTTACGTCATTCATTAACTTACTCGCTTAATTTTGGCACCTAAACCTTGAAGTTTTTCTTCGACATGCTCATAACCACGGTCAATATGGTAGATACGGTCAATTAATGTATCACCTTCAGCAACCAAAGCCGCTAAAACCAAAGAGAATGAAGCACGTAAATCTGTTGCCATTACAGGTGCTGCTTGTAATTTTTCAACACCCGTCACAACAGCATCATGGCCTTCAACCTGAATATTAGCACCCATACGTGACAATTCAGGAACATGCATGAAACGATTTTCAAAAATGGTCTCGGAAATCGTTGCAAACCCACGACCAATTGCATTTACAGCCATAATTTGTGCTTGCATGTCAGTCGGAAATTCTGGGTGAGGTAGTGTTCTAAAACTTACTGCTTTAGGACGCTTACCCAACATATCCAATTCAATCCAGTCATCGCCACGGGTAACTTCAGCACCCATTTCTTCAAACTTATCTAAAACAGCCTCAAGCAATGAAGGATCTGTATGGGTGGTTTTTACACGTCCACCAGTAATCGCAGCAGCAGCTAAGTAAGAACCTGTTTCGATGCGGTCTGCAACAACTGCATATTCACAGCCATGTAGACTTTCTACACCAGTAACAACCAATGTATCCGTATCTAAACCTTCAATTTTTGCGCCCATTTTAATAAGCATTTGCGCAAGATCAGTAATTTCAGGTTCACGTGCAGCATTACGGATTGTAGTTACACCGTCTGCCAAAGCAGCTGCCATTAAAATATTTTCGGTACCACCAACGGTAACCATATCAAAAACCACTTCGCCGCCTTTCAGACGACCATCAACAGTGGCATGTACATAACCATTTTCAACTTCGATATGTGCACCCAATGCTTCTAGGGCTTTTAAGTGTTGATCTACTGGACGAGAGCCAATAGCACATCCGCCAGGTAATGAAACCTTGGCATTTCCGTAACGCGCTAATAATGGCCCTAATACCAAAATAGATGCACGCATTGTTTTGACAAGCTCATAAGGAGCAAACTGGTTATCTAAAGTAGAAGTATCCGCCTTAACCGTGTCATTTTCATAACTAATTGTGACACCCAGTCCACCAATTAATTTCACCAAAGTATTTACATCTTTAAGATTTGGAACATTGGTTAATGTAATTGGAGAGTCAGCAAGAATCATTGCCGCAAGTAACGGTAAAGCCGCATTTTTAGCACCAGAAATGCGTACTTCCCCTTCGAGCTTAACACCGCCCGTGATTAAAAATTTATCCATTAATATTTAAGCTCCGAAAAGGCTTGCTTTGCGCCATTCATCTTTGGTCATCGCACGAATTGTTACGGCATGAACTTCGCCACTTGCAATATAAGTATTTAATGGTGCATAAACTGCTTGTTGGCGGGCAACAGTACGCTTACCTTCAAATTGATCATCCACAATACGGAGGTCAAATTTTCCAGCCTGTCCGCTCACCACTACTTCCGCCTCAGGAAAAGCTTCTTTTAAAATTTGAGTGAGCTGTTCACTATTCATTGCAAAGACCTCTGACACAACCTACGGTGTAAAACGAAGTATTTTACTATAACTTTTTCAAAGAATTCAGTACGTGTTTATATTTTATCAATAAAAAAGAGGCTATATTTCAAGCCTCTCTCAATTATTAAAAACTTATTAAATAGAAACAGCAACTTGAGAATACGTACATTGCATTTTCCGATATTTTAGCAATTGTTTTTTTAATTTTTCAGTCAGTTTTTTTATTGAAGTATACATATCATCCGCTGTTGCTTGAGCAAACAGCTCAATTCCAGGTAATCGAACTATCGCTTCAGCCACATGATTAGAGCTACCCTTATGTGAACGCTTATCAATCTGATGATCTTTCGTTAATTTAATCTGCATACTATTCACCTGATCAAGATGTTTCGTTAACTGATTAAATTTTGCTTTAATATTTTCTTCTATAGCTGGTGTAATTGCTAAATGATGTCCACGAATCGTTATTTGCATAATTCTATCCCTCACCTTTTTGGGTTATATAAAGAAGAACTAAAACGATTTAATGCAATCTAAAAAGATGATTTGGGACAATTAAACCATTTTAGCTACTTCTCTTGGTGAAAATGAAATTTCATTATTTCGTCATAATGAATGAGTAGAATAGCCATACTTCAAAATTTAGATCAAGACTTTTCTCTCGGATGACGATGGAATATGTAACGATTCTCTATATTTTGCTACAGTCCTTCTAGCTACTTCTATTCCCTCCTCTTTCAATAAAGCAGCAATTGCATTATCAGACAAAGGTTTACGCGGATTTTCATTAGAAACTAACTTTTTAATCATCGCCCGAATTGCGGTAGAAGAAGCCTCACCTCCTGTGGTTGTCCCCACATGACTAGAAAAGAAGTATTTCAACTCAAAAAGTCCACGTGGAGTAAGCATATACTTATTTGTGGTAACGCGAGAAACGGTCGACTCATGTAATTCTACTTCTTCTGCAACATCCCTTAATACTAAGGGTTTCATTGCTTCGGGACCTATTTCAAGAAATGCTTTTTGGTGCTCAACAATACAAGTCGCAACTTTTAATAATGTTTTGTGCCGTTCATCAATACTTTTTATAAAATTTTTAGCCTCAAGCATTTGATTACGTAGATATAAATTATCATCACTTTGATCTGCTCTACGAATCATACTCGAATAAAAAGAATTGATTCTTAATTTTGGCATCACATCAGGGTTTAACTGAACTTGCCAATGCAAATCCTTCTTGGCAACGACTACGTCAGGAATTTGATACTCTGATTCTTGCTTTTCAAAATCCATGCCTGGATAAGGCTTTAATGTTTTTAATAAATCAACTGCAAATTTTAATTGTTCCTTGGAAAGCCCTGTTTGCTTCAATAATTTATTAAGATCATTCGCAATCAGTAATTCGTAATATTGAAGTAGACTTCTAGCTTCTTTCAAATATTCAGTTTCTCTAGGCAAGAACTCCAACTGAACTTTTAAACATTCAGCTAAATTACGAGCTCCAATACCAATTGGATCAAGACGTTGAATATGTTTTAAGACTACTAAAACTTCATCCTCTTCCACTTCCTCGTCTATATCCATCTCATTTAATAAATGCTGTACTGCCAAAATAATCTCTTCTAATTCAGCATCCAAAAAACCTTTATCATCTAAAGCATCAACTATGCAATAAGCAATCAACTGATCTATTTTTGAAAAATTTAGTAAGTTCACTTGCTCCAAAATATGTTCTTTAAGCGTCAGGTGAACTTGGCGATTATCTTCACGCTCTTCGAACTCAGGAGTACCCAAAGCAGTGGATTGATGTGTATAAATGTCATCCCATTCAGTATCAACAGGCAAGTCATCAGGTAAGTGATCAGCATTCAACTCTGTTGTAAGATCATCAGTTTCTTTGTGTTCTAAAGTAGATAAACTTTCCGCTAGTGTTTCATCTTCTACTTTTTCAAGTAATGGATTACTATCTAATTGAATTTGGATTTCTTGCTCTAACTCTAGGCTAGAAAGTTGTAGTAAACGGATTGCCTGCTGCAATTGAGGCGTTAACGATAATGAATTCGCAACTTTCAATCCAACAGATAATTTCATATATTTCTCTTTCCAAAAAACAAGCAAAAATCATGCCTATTAATTATTTATAGCATAGTGTAATGATTTATCCTATACATTGACTCATCAATTCATAAGAAAAATAGAAATTTATTTATTAAAAACGATAGGATTTTATTCTGTCTTATTCTTTTGTATCGATGATTCTTTGCAATAATTCTTTATTGATTGATTTCTTGCTATAAAAAAACACCCCCAACCATTGGTTGGGGGTGTTTAGAATAATGAGCTGGCGATGACTTACTCTCACATGGGTAATCCCACACTAC